>JBGTCG010000214.1:0-20390 GCA_041748915.1 Methylococcales bacterium | reverse complement strand
ACCATGCCATTCTTAACGTATTCGCTCGCGCCGCAATGCTTGCAGGATATTGTCTCCATACCACCCCCTTGCAATCGTTAGAAACTAATCATAGCAAATAACGCATCAAATATCTATATTTAGTTAGGACTCTCAAAAATTTTATGTTGTTCACGGCCTGATTCATACCCGTTTCTTTGGACTTCGCTTGAGCGACAGCATCAGCAACCCCAGACCTCCGATGCCAAGACCGCCGGCAAAGGACAATAACAGCGGTCCGGTCAGCGCGGTCGGCGGCGCCGGATCGGCCAACGCACCGGTCTTATCGATCGTTGCCCAGACCGGTACCTTGCGTTCGTAGAACGCCGGGTTAAAGTACTGGGCCAAATCCATTCCGTGCATCACTGGCAGGCCGTTCTGGCCGAGGAACGAACGATACACGATCAGCGTGATGTTCCCGCCGGGGAACTGACCATGGCTCGTGATTGCCTTTTCCCGGTGATCGTGCATCATCCATACGCCGGGACCGAAGCCGTGGAGTCCGTCATCGACCGTGTTGAGCTCGAGATCGTAGCGTTGCGCGGGATCGAGATCGAAGACGTCCCGTTGCACCCAGGCCACCGGATTGTGCGGCACGCCGTCATAATGCGTGATGGTCGGTTTGTGGCCGTGGGTATGGATCGCGATGCCTTCGTCGTTGCCGCCGTTCGCCATCCGGATTTTCACTTTTTGACCGGGATCGACCACGATCAGAGACTCGCGCAGGGTATACGGAAACGAGCGCCCGTTGAGCAGAAAGTATTCCGGCGTGGACTGGGTCACATCGTAACCGCGCGTGGTCAAGACCCCAATCCGCCTGGTGTCGTTGGCCTGGCCGATCAAATCGTTGAGTTCTTGATCCAACTCCTGATAAATAAGGTCGTACTCGGCCGCATACGTGTCTTTTACCGCGACCGACGGATGGCGTACACGCCCGGCCCCGATATTCAGCGTCTGAACCCAATTGTCCGGCCGGTTTTCCTCGACCACGAAGATGCCCATAAGCCCCATTCCGACATGGACGGGCGCCTGTTCGTGACAATGGTAAAGCTGAGTACCGGCCTGCCGCGGCGTGATTTCATAGGTGAAGGTCTCGCCGGGCATGACCGGGATATGGCTTGTTTCCGAAACTCCGTCGTTGCCGCGTTCGCCGTTGTGCATCGGATGGTCGAGATAGTATCGGTGATCGACCCCGTGCAGATGAATCGTATGCGGGAGGTAATGGGTATTCTCGAGAGTGATCTTGACGCGGTCTCCGGCTTCGACCCGGATCGTCGGCGACGGCGGCCTCAACATCGAATTCGCCTCGTAGCTGCCGAAATTATAAGTCGCCATTCCGTTCAATTTCGGCGTGAACACCCAGAATCCGGGCCGGATCCCGGGTGCGATCGAATAGATCGGGATCCGGAAATCGACATCCGGCGATTTGCCGTTGAGTTCAGCGACTTCCAGGCGGATATGAATATCGTCCGGATCGCCGTCGCCGTCGCGGTCGTTTTCCTTGGTCACGGCGTCCGTCGACAGCCCCGCCTGCATCAGAACGTGCATACCGACGTTATTCGTGCCCCTGGTAAAGGCAGCAATGGCGTAGGGATTATCGGGCGTGCAATCCGGTGATTCTTCAATGGCCACCCCTTCGATGACTTGCGCCGCGCGCCATTCCGGACGAGCGTCCGGACACGGGGCCTCAGTCTGGTTTGAATCTTGCCCGCTCTCCGGACCGGGGCCGAACGGTCCCGGCTGCTGCGGTTCAGGGAGCCGCCACAGTACGGCTCCGCCCGCGGCGACAGCCACAAGGACAACTGTGATCAGGAGACTTCTTCTGGTCATAATTTGATCGCGTCAACGATGCGGGAGTTGCGTTTCATGCGGAACCCGGCGGTAAACCGTCCGGATCAGGATCCGGGGTACTCGTTCCCGGATCCCGCGACGGTCGTGTGAAAACAGGACAGATGTGTGGGAAATCAAATAGCCGGTCTTTATGCCACGCGGAAAATTACTCCAAAGCCCTTTACGATGTCAATCACATCAGCAGCGGCTTTGGGAGCCGCGGCGACGGAATCGGGCGCCACGAAACTGTCTTACTTCGGTTTGAAAATTATTTCGTGCATGCGCTCCAGTTTCGGCGCTACCGCGGGCACCGTGAGCATCGTGCTTCCAATCGACATCAGCAGTAACGCAGTGAAAGTTTCATTGGTAATGATGTTTTTATCCAGCAGGACGTTTGCAAAAATGATCATGATCAATCCCTTGGTTTGCAGCAACCAACCGATGATTCCGGCTTCATTCGGCTCCCATTTGAGTATTTTCGCGGCGACTTGCATGGCCGTTAATTTCCCCGCCACGGAGACGAACAGCAAAACGCCGGCGGCGATGAAAACCGTTTCACCGCCGATGGACCAGTCGGTTTTCAGACCGGAGTTCAAGAAATAAACCGGCATGATGATGAGCAGTACATGGTGACGCAGTGAGTCCATCTGTTTCTGATCGAACCATTCGGTATCCATGACCGCTCCGGCCAGAAACGATCCGACCATGTAGTGCAGCCCTCCCCAATCGGCGCCATAGGAACAGGCTGCGAGCCAGATCAGGCCCGCGTACCAGCGGTCCTCCCGCGGCAGCAATACCATCAGTTTGCGGAAGCTGTAACAAGCCGCGGGGAATATCAGCAGAAATGTGGCTTGCTTTTCGATGCGCTCCCAATCCATCAGTATCAGCGCGAGCACACTCCAGATCGCGACGTCGTCCAGGCTCGCGTAGCGCAGAATACGCTGGCCGATCGGCTCGCGAAGGATGTCGAGCTTCGTCATGAGCAGGATCAAAATCGGCAGCGCGGTCACGGCGCATGCCATCCCGACGCCCAGAACGAATTGCCAGCCCATCGCGTTGGATCCGATCCAGCCATCGCAGCTCAACATGCCTGCGGCCGCAATGCAGCCGAATACCAACGGCGTCCCGAGCGCGAGTCCGGCGGTGACGCCGCTTTCCCGCCGATGTTTCCAGACCTCTTGCAGGTTCAACTCGATTCCGGCAATCCACACGAAAATCATCACCGCCCACCACGCGATGCCATCCAGGGACTGAACCACGGATTGATTGAACACGAACGCGTAATAGTCCGGGAAAACCTTTCCGAGGACCCCAGGGCCGAGCAGAATCCCGGTAATAATCTGCACGATTACCAAAGGCGCGTAATAGTCCGTTTTGAATAACCGCCAAATCAGGTAGGGGATCGTAAAAATAATCGCCATCGCGATCAGAAAGGTTTCAGTGGTTGGGGTTGTTTCAGACATCATTATTAATTTTTGGTTGTCTGGTCCGTGGTCGCATGGAAATTGAACGGATCCGCACGGGACGGAAAGTTACCGGACGCGAGTCAGCGCCTCCCGATTCGCGCGCTAAAATTCGGCGCTAGTGTACGGGATTTCGTGACTACCGTGAAGTCCGCCGGTCGGCGCCCAGCAATTCTCATTTTGAACAGAAACCTGCGTCCAATCGTAGGTCGGGTTAGGCGCGCTCCTTGTCCAGACTCTTGCACAAACCGTGCGCCGTAACCCGACACAGACTTCAAACCAACCCTCTTCGTGTCGGGTTACGGCGCGCGTCAAGCCCAGCGATAAAAAGTCCAGTTTATCGGATGCGCGCCTAACCCGACCTACCAATACCGCCGAAATGAGAATTGCTGGTCGGCGCCGGCGCGAATTCAGGACGGGACCGATTCCGGTCTCGCCCGACCCGGCTCACGAATTCGCAAACCTCCGTGATCAAGTACGGGGTTGCGTCAGAACCGACCGCGCCGCGGAAAAAGCCGTAATCCGGTGGTCAGTGGGTTAATAAAGGATGACTTGACTGGTTCCTTTTCTTGGAAATCGGCATATTGCGAACCGGAAGACCCCGCGGCGATTCATTCCCCGGGTTTGCGCAGCATCTTCTCGACCTCACCGGTATGCGCTTCCTCCTGGCTGATCATCCGCCGCGCATACTCTTCGAGCATCACGTTGCGGTCGAGAACCATACCCAGTAATTCGTGATAATACCGGAGCGTCACGCCCTCGTGGTCGAGCGACTCCCGCAAAATATCGCCGACGTCGTGCTTGTGTGTTTCGAGCAAGGGGCCGATGCCGAGCGAGGGATGCCCCTGCAAATGGGTGATCATCTCGCCGGCTTCTTCGGCGTGGCGCAGCGACTCGTCTGCCTGCGCGCGCATCCACGAAACAATCGGAATCCTGCCATACCCGAAACACATGAACGAATAGTGGGTATAGCGCACCACACCGGCCAGTTCAGTCTCGAGGATTTTGTTCAGCACGTGCAGAACTGCGTTCGTATCGATTTTTTGTTTATACATAACCGGGTGACCTCCTGTGGTTCAAGATACCCATGCCCAATTTCCGTCCTGATTATAAAGATGTTTCAGCAGCAACGTCATACCGGCAGGCAGATTGCCGGTATCCAGACTACATGGATGTAATGACTTCTGGCCGTCCCTTGGTTCTGGGTTCCGGCACTCCCCCGGCAATCCCTGCCGGGGCAGGCTCTGCCGCAACGACGTAATTTGAGCCATAGCTGAAGCATCTTACTAATCAGGATTTCCGCTGACGGGCGCTGCGACATTAACCAGAACAAGCAGCCTTCTGAGTAGACTTCCGGCCGCCGGTTAAAGTTCGAAGCCTTTGCCCGAATAAAAGGTATTAATACCTTTGACAATTTTCGGATCTGTAGTTAGATTTGGCGCCGGCCCGGAGGGGTGTTTTTTTTCTGATTATGGGAATTCGTACTGCTCACGGAACTGCAATGGCTCACGGACTGCAGTGGATCGTTCACCATCACAGCCGAAATTGGACGTCCAATTCTTGGCCAATTCTAATGAATATTGTATTAATCACACTTTTTAAATTCACTTTAAGTGAAAAGGGGAGAATCGTGAAACGTAATTTCGCAATACTATTTGTGTCATTTGTGTTACTGGCCCTTGTCATTGCAAAACCAGTGGCCGCTTAGGCCGTGCTATTTGCAGACGATTTCGAATCGGGAGCATTCGACCAGGCATGGGAACCCAAACCCGGAACGCCCAACGGAGTCGTGGAAGTTTCTGCCGAAAACGGGGTGGGGCATGCCAGCCTCTTTGGAGTCCGGCTCGGCAAAAGCAGCAACGACGGTGGGATAACCCTTAACGCCCTGGATCTGAGACTGGACCTGTCAGGACAGGACCAGGTGGAGCGAGCTTCTGGATTTCCAGCAATGGAGATGAAACCGACCCGCAGGAGGGCATCTGGTTTAGTAACGACGGCGGAGCAGGCTTCACGAAGGTGTTTGATTTCGATCCCTCGAACTGGATTCAAGACAGTTACGGCCAGTTTCCACCGATTGATGTCGATCGGCTGGCCCGGGAGAATGGGCTAACGCTCACGCCGAACTTTGTGATCCGGTTTCAACAGCAAGGCGAGAGAGAGTTGGCGGTACCGGAATCGAGTGACTTCTTCAGCGACGGCATCTTTTTGGATGACGTCGTGGTGCGCGCTGCGCCCGAAACTTACCACGGCGATCTTCCTTTTCAGGAGGGTTTTGAGAACCAGGACCAACTGGCAGGTCCTTTTCATTGGGGGGACCCACGGCTTTCGCTCCCGCCCGGTGTCCTGGATCCAGGCGGTCTCGTGGATATTCTTCCTGATGGTATTCCACATAAAGGAATCAGCAGCGTCGCGCTCGGGCGGCGTGTCAACGGCAAGGAAACCACGAACGCGCTCGACCTGCTCCTCGACCTGTCCAATTATACCAACGTGAAGTTGGTATTCTGGATCTACGCCAATGGGGACGAGTTCGAACCTAAGGGCGACGGGATATGGTTCAGCGACGACGGAGGCGCGAACTTCCGTTCCGTGTATCCCTTTGATAATTTGTCACAACGGGAATATCAAAAACGGACGCTGGATGTGGACACCCTTGCCACGAATATAGGCCTTTCGTTGACCGACCGATTTGTGATCCGCTTCGAACAGCATGGCGAACGAGACTTTTCCGGCACGAGTGACTTTTTCGGTGACGGTATCTACCTGGACGACATCAAAGTGAAGGGTACTCCCCTTCCTGGCGATTGCAATGGGCTCCCGGTCACCCTGATCGGCACGAACGGCGATGATTTCCTGCAAGGTACGCCAGGCAATGATGTGATCGCGGGCCATGGCGGCCGTGACATCATCTCCGGCCTGGATGGCGACGACGTGATCTGTGGGGGCGAAGGCGACGATGTCGTCGATGGCGGAGAAGGCAACGACGTTATTCTCGGCGGCTCTGGAAGTGACGTTCTGCTAGGAAAACAAGGGGATGATCAGCTCATTGGCGGAGAGGGTCGTGATTATCTCATCGGCGGAGGCGGTACGAATAACCTCAGTGATGCCGCGGCTAATGACAAGGTATTCTGATCCGATAAATTACGGGGATCGAAAGAAGATTTTCGTATCGTTCCAGTCCAAAACCTGGCTGCACGCGCCGGTCATCCCGGTGCGTGCAACCAGGCTATATCAGGTTTTTTCGACGCCACACGCAGGCCGCGCCAGCTCAACCGAATTCCGTAACCGAGACCGCTCCTGATTATAAAGATGGTTCAGCTATGGCTCAAATACGTCGTTCCGGCAGGGAGTGCCGGAACCCAGCAGCCAGGGAAGGCCTGCAAACATGACATCCATGTAATCTGGATACCGGCAATCTGCCTGCCGGTACGACGTTGCAGCTGAAGCATCTTTATAATCACGAGACCGCATATCCATCGATGAAGGATTTGTTTCGGGTAGGTCCCGGATTTTTATCGCGAATCGATGGCGGTTAACGCCTCACAGTTTGAGCCTCTGCAAACGCAGCGCATTGCCCACCACCGAAACCGAGCTCACGCTCATCGCGGCCGCGGCGATCATCGGCGACAGCAGCAGCCCGAAAAACGGATACAGCACACCGGCCGCCACCGGCACGCCGAGAGCATTGTAAATGAATGCGAAAAACAGGTTCTGGCGAATGTTGCGCATGGTCTCCCGGCTCAGGTGGCGGGATTTCGCGATACCGCGCAGATCCCCTTTGATCAACGTGATTCCGGCGCTTTCCATGGCCACGTCGGCGCCGGTGCCCATCGCGATGCCCACCTGAGCCTGGGCAAGAGCCGGCGCATCGTTGATCCCGTCGCCGGCCATCGCCACGGTGCGGCCTTCGGCTTGCAGTTGGCGGACGATCTCGGTCTTTTGCTCCGGCAGAACCTCGGCTTCCACGCGGTCGATGCCGAGTTTGCGCGCCACCGCCTCGGCCGTGGTGCGATTGTCGCCGGTCAGCATGACCACCTCGATTCCGGCGTCGTGGAGCGCTTTCAGCGCTTCCTGAGTGGAACTCTTGATCGGATCGGCCACGCCGAGGAGTCCGGCGCCTTTACCGTCGAGACCGATGTACATAACCGTCTGCCCCTCGGCGCGCAGTTGTTCGGCTTGGTCTGCGAGCACCTCGATATTGATGCCGAACTCTTCCATGAGTTTGCGGTTGCCCAGCGTCACGCGGCGTCTCTCGATACTGCCGCTGACCCCGCGGCCGGTGTGGGACTCGAAGTCACTCGCGGCCCCCAGCTCGATGTTTTTTTCCGCGGCGCCCCGGACGATCGCCTCGGCGAGCGGATGTTCGCTGGCGCGTTCGAGGCTCGCGCCGAAACGCAGCACCTCGTCTCCGGAGAAATCGGGGGCGGCGATCACCGATATGAGACGGGGTTTACCCGCGGTCAACGTCCCGGTCTTGTCCACCACCACTGTGTCGACCTTCTCGAGAATCTCCAGCGCTTCTGCGTTTTTGATCAGAATTCCGGCCTGCGCGGCGCGGCCGGCGCCGACCATGATCGACATCGGTGTTGCAAGGCCGAGCGCGCACGGACAGGCAATGATCAGCACCGCAACGGCATTGACGATGGCATGAGCGAGACGCGGCTCGGGGCCGATCCACCACCATACCCCCAGCGTCAATACCGCGATGATGACCACGGCTGGTACAAAATAGCCGGCAACCACGTCGGCCAGCTTCTGGATCGGCGCGCGGCTGCGTTGCGCCGCGCTGACCATCTCGACGATCCGGGCCAGCAGCGTGTCGCTGCCGACTTTCTGCGCGCGCATCAGCAAACTTCCGGTTCCGTTGACCGTGGCCCCGATCAGGCGGTCGTCGCGGGCCTTTTCGACCGGGATCGGTTCGCCGGTGACCATCGATTCATCGATCGCGCTGCGGCCTTCGACCACGATGCCGTCCACCGGAATCTTCTCGCCGGGGCGGACCCGCAGCACATCTCCGGGTTGCACCTGCTCCAGCGGGACATCTTCCTCGCGGCCATCGTCGCGAACCACGCGCGCGATTTTCGGCGCGAGCCCAAGCAGCATCCTGATTGCCTGGCTGGTGCGGCTTCGCGCACCGAGCTCCAGCACCTGGCCCAACAGAACCAGCGCGGTAATCACCGCGGCCGCCTCGAAATAGACGGCCACGAGTCCATTTTCGCCACGCGTCGCGGCCGGGAAAATTTCCGGCAACAAAACCGCGATAACGCTGTAGGCCCAGGCCACGCCGACGCCGAGGGCGATCAGCGTGAACATATTCAAGCTCCGGTTGACCAGGGAAAGCCAGCCCCGTACGAAAAACGGCCAGCCGCACCACAGGACCACGGGAGTCGCCAATCCGAATTGGATCCATTGCGCCCACCGGCCCGAAAATGCGTCGGCGACCCACCGGGGCGCGAAATCGTGAGCCATGGCCAGAACGAACACCGGAATGGATAGCACCGTGCTTATCCAGAACCGCCGCCGCATATCCTGATATTCGGTATTCACGTGCTCTTCCGCGGCAACCCTGCGAGGCTCCAGGGCCATGCCGCAGACCGGACAGTTTCCGGGTTGATTGCGGAGTACTTCCGGGTGCATGGGGCAGGTGTATTCGAGCCCGGTTGCGGATCCCGCCTGCAAGACCTTTTCCAGCGCCATACCGCATTTCGGGCAGGCGCCGGGCCGGTCCTGCTTCACTTCCGGGTGCATGGGACAGGTATAGAACTCTTGCGCTTCCGGCCGCGGCTTTAATTTCCCCAATTCTTCGGTCTCGCCCATAAACCACCTCGTTTTGCAGTAGGGTCGGAGTAATCCGGCAATTATCCGGTTCATCGATCGTGGTATCTTATCACTCTGAATAGTAAGACGCTTCAGCGATGACTCCATTACGGCGTTTCAAAATTGGCGTCAAGAATGCTCCTGATTATAAAGATGGTTCAGCTGCAACGTCTTACCGGCAGGCAGATTGCCGGTATCCAGATTACATGGATGTTATGTTTGCAGGCCTTCCCTGGCTGCTGGGTTCCGGCATTCCCCCGGCAATCCATGCCGGGGCAGGCTCTGCCGGAACGACGTAGTTTGAGCCATAGCTGAAGCATCTTACTAATCAGGAGAATGCTTGCCGGTAATCGATTCGCGGCTACGGCATCCGATTGGTCCGCAATAACGCCGTTGCTTTTTCCCGGTGAGGAATGTAATTTCGCTTTATGAAAAAGTCCGCAGCGCGAAAACCGCACCAACATGGGAGTACGGATGTCTAACGGGACCGATATTCATGTATTGATTTTCAATGCGGGCAGTTCGTCGCTGAAATTCGAGCTTTTTGCGAAACGCCCCGGCCTGACCTCGTGTTTTAGAGGCGCGGTGAAAGACATCGGAAAAGAGCGCCCGGTGTTTCAGACGGAAGATTCCGATCCGGAGCGGATCCGTGTTTCAGGGCATGCCGAGGCCGCCGGATTGATCCTGGACAGGATCTGCGGCGCCGCGGCCGGCAATTCAACATCGATCGATCGTATCGCCGCGACCGGGCACCGAGTGGTGCACGGCGGAGATCGGTTCTCGGTTCCCACGACCGTTACCGCGGAAGTGATGGACCGGTTGCGCGCCCTGACGCCTCTTGCGCCGCTGCATAACCCTGCATCCCTGGCGGTCATGGAAGTCGTTCGCGAACGACTCGCGGGCGTGCCGATGGCGGCTGTGTTTGATACGTCGTTCTTCCGGACGATGCCGGATCCTGCGAAGCAATATGCGGTTCCCGCGTCATGGTACCGGGACCACGGCGTGCATCGTTTTGGTTTTCACGGCGTGGCGCATCAATATCTGTACGAACGCTTCACGGTGCTGCGCGGGACGGACCGGCGCGTGAATCGAGTCGTAAGTCTGCATCTCGGGCAAGGTTGCTCGGCCACGGCGCTGCTGAATGGCTCCCCGGTCGAAACCAGTATGGGTTTCACTCCGATCGAGGGGCTGATCATGGGTACGCGCGCGGGGGATCTCGACGCCGGAGCGGTGCTGCACATCGCCCGTCAGGGGATATCCTGGCCGGAGATCGAGGAAGCGCTGAATCGAAAATCGGGTCTGCTCGGGCTTTCTGGGGTCAGCAGCGATGTCAGGGAACTTCTGGCGCTCGAAGATACCGGACACGCGGGTGCGACGTTCGCGCTCGCGGCGTTCCACCACCGGATCCGCAAATACCTGGGGGCTTATACCGCCGTGCTCGGGGGTCTTGACGCGATACTGTTCGGCGGTGGAATCGGGGAAAACGCACCGCGCATCCGAGCCCGGATATGCGCCGGCTTCGAATGGCTCGGCCTTGAACTTGACGAGGAGGCCAACTCGTGCTGCGTCGAACGCGAAGGCCAACTTTCGAAAGCAACGTCGGCGATCGATGTGCGGGTCATCCCGGTACGGGAGGAGGAAGCGATCGCACGGGCGGTTTTGGCCTTGCTCGAGCTTCGCTAACCCCGCGATCACCGCTCACCCGCGACCAAGCATCATCCGTGAGTTTGATTCATGTGGCAAGCTCGCCTGGTACGGTTTTAGCCTGATTTTTTAACCAGGTTCCTGTCGCAATAATCGATATGAGGAACTTTCAGGGGCCGGTGTGATATCAAATATCAAAGATCCGGAAACATGCAACTCATTGGATACGAAATTTTGGGAGTCCATAACATGAATGCGAAGAGTCATCAATCCAATCTGGAAATTCCTCCACTTGTCTTCAAAGATTGTGCGCTGGTCGCGATCGCCACCAATAAACGCGCCACTACTTTAAAGGAATGCCGTGATCAGATCGATAATCTGGCGACGGACAGCCTGTACTACCATTTTTGGGCCAATCTGCTGTTGCCGTATTTTGAAGAGCTGGAATACATCAACGATTTCGCGAGTTGGGTACGTCACGGCCTGCATGACAGGAAGCTCGCGGAGCAATTGGCCATGCTGGATCCTACGCTGTATGATGACTTCGAAGAATTGCGTTACCACTTGCTCGAGCATATCGACGACCGCCTCGAGGAAAGCGAGTATTTGCAGTGGATGCGCGCCTCGCAGTCCTTCGAATTCGTTCGCTCGCAGATCGTAGTGTTCGATTCCCAGATTTCCGTCAGCGATCCACGCGGGCTGCCGGGTCTGATCCCGCGAATGTCCGTGAACAGCCTTTTTTATCATTTTATCGATGCCCGCCGCCGAACCCAGGGCAGAGTCGATGATTTCCGGCAGTGGCTCGGCTACTTCGGTGAAACGTACCAACCCCTGATCGATATATTAGCCGGCATCGATCCCTATTTCGTCACCCTGACCCGCTTGCGCGAACAATTGGCCGGAACCTTTCAAGACTACTTCGCGGAGCAAGCGCCATGACAACGATGCTGGAATCCTATGCCGAAGTCGCTGGCGCCGATGTGATCCGGCATCTGCAGCAATTGGCCAAACCCTTGCGAGGAAAGACGATCGTTCACGTGAATTCCACGCGTGTCGGCGGCGGAGTCGCGGAGATCCTGGATAAACTTGTACCGCTGACCCGTGATCTTGGCATCGACACCCGCTGGGAAGTGATCACCGGCGACAGTGAATTCTATCAATGCACGAAAAGCATGCATAATGCGATCCAGGGCAATCCGGTCACCATTCCAGATGCTTTGCTGCGTCATTTTCAACAGGTCAACGAACAGAATGCGATTCAGTTGCGCCCGATACTGGAAGAGGCGGACTTTGTCTTTATTCACGATCCGCAGCCGGTCGCGATGTTGCAGCATTGCGGTCACCGAAAGGGTAAATGGATCTGGCGCTGCCATATCGATGCAAGTCACCCGCACCGGCGGTCCTGGCGGTTCATTGATCGATTCGTCCGCGGCTACGACGCGAGCATCTTTTCTCTACCCCAGTTCGTGCAGCGATTGCCGCATCCCTGTTATATCATTTCGCCGAGCATCGATCCGTTAAGCGACAAAAATGCCGACCTGCCGCAGGAAGAGCTGGACGCGGTCCGCAAACGCTTTGAGATCAACCCCGACGCTCCCGTGATCGCGCAAATCTCCCGCTTCGATCGATTCAAGGATCCCCTGGGCGTGATTGAAGCCTACAAGCTTGCCAAGACCTATATTCCGAACCTGCAACTGATCATGGCCGGCGGCGGTGCAACCGACGACCCCGAAGGCGAGGCCGTGCTCAATGAAGTGCGAACCGCGGCCGGCGCGGATCCCAACATCAAAATTCTGCTGCTGCCGCCCGACGCGCACCGCACGATCAACGCCTTGCAGCGCCTCGCGGATATCGTGCTGCAAAAATCGACCAAGGAGGGCTTCGGTCTGACGGTCACCGAAGCACTCTGGAAGGGAAAGCCGGTGATCGGCGGCGATACCGGCGGCATCCGGTTACAGGTTATCAATTTTCATACCGGATTTTTGGTCTCGACTCCCGAAGGCGCCGCGCTGCGAATCCGGTATCTATTCAATCAGCGGCAGAAAATGCTGGAAATGGGGCTCAAGGCCAAGGAATTCGTGCGCGAAAACTTCCTGCTGACGCGTCACTTGCGAGAGTACCTCACGTTAATGGTATCGTTGCAATTCGGCGCTGGCGATCGAATTGATTTAAGCTGATGGTGACATAATGACTGGCGTACACCGATCCTATCCGATGCCTTTCGGCGCCCGGTTTCTCGACGACGGCCGGGTCAATATCCGGCTATGGGCTCCCGGTGCCAAGAACGTTGACCTGTGTCTGCAGGGAAATGCGCCCGAAGCAAGGCTGCAAATGGCGGCCGAAGCCGACGGCTGGTACGGCATCACCACCGACCATGCCGGCAGCGGGTATTATTACCAGTTCCGCATCAACGGCAAGGACTATGTTCCCGATCCCGTTTCCCGCTATCAGCCGCAAGGCCCCAACGGCTCCAGTCAGATGATCAATCCCGCTGACTGGGAATGGCCGGACAGCGGCTGGCAAGGGCGACCCTGGGAAGAGGCGGTGTTTTACGAACTGCATGTCGGGACGTTCAGTAAAGAAGGTACGTTCCACGGGTTAAAAAAGCGCCTGGATTATCTGGCCGATCTCGGCGTGACCGCGATCCAGTTGATGCCGATCGCCGCATTTTCCGGGCAACGCAACTGGGGTTATGACGGCGTGCTGCCGTTTGCACCGCACAGCGGCTACGGTACGCCCGATGACCTTAAAGATCTGATCGCCACGGCGCATGCGAAGGGCCTGATGATTTTCAACGACGTGGTTTATAACCATTTCGGGCCGGAAGGCAATTACTTGCATTGGTATGCCCCCGACTTTTTCACACCTCGTTTCCATACCGGCTGGGGTGATGCGATCAACTTCGCCGAAAGCCGGTGGGTGCGTCAATATTTTATCCACAACGCTTTGTATTGGCTGGAGGAATATCAGTTCGACGGTTTGCGTTTGGATGCCGTGCATGCGATTCATGACGACCAGTCGCCTGACATTCTGGAGGAATTGGCCGAAGCCGTGCGCCAGGGGCCGGGTTATGACCGTCATGTTTATTTGGTTCTTGAAAACGACAACAACGCGGCCCGTTATTTGAGACGCGATCCATCTCACCCGCGGCGTTATTTCGATGCCCAATGGAATGACGATCTGCATCACGGCCTGCACCTGCTGATGACCGGTGAAACCTACGATTATTATGAGGATTACCGGAACCGGCCGGTGCAGCACCTGGGCCGTTGCCTGACCGAGGGGTTCGCGTATCAGGGCGAGCGCTCCGCCTGCCGCGGCGGGCGGCCGCGAGGCGAACCCTCCGCGGATTTGCCGCCGGCGGCCTTTGTCTCGTTTCTGCAGAATCATGACATGGTGGGCAACCGTCCTCTGGGTGAACGGATCACGGATCTATGCAACGCCGAAGCCGTGCGCGCGGCGACCGCCATTATCCTGTTGGCGCCGTCGCCGCCACTGCTGTTTATGGGCGAGGAATGGGCGTGCAGCCGCCGATTTACGTATTTTGTGGATGTTCCGGAGCCACTGGGCGAGCAGATCGCCGAGGGGCGCCGTCAGGAATTCGCCCGGATTCCGGAGCTTTCCGATGACCGTTTACTGCGCGGAATAGGCCTGCCCAACGAGTTCTCGACTTTTGAAGCGGCCAGGCTGGCATGGGACGAACTCGGCCTTCCGCCGCACCGCGAATGGCTCGAATTTCATCGCGAGCTACTGCGGATCCGCCGCGTTGAAATTGTTCCAAGGCTCCGTGGCATCGCGGGCGGACAGGCGCACTACCGGGTCCTAACCGAGCGCGCGATTCAGGTGTGCTGGCGGCTCAACGACGGTTCCACCTTGAATCTGGCTTCGAACCTCGGCGGCGAACCGGCCGTGGTCGATTGTGGATGCTCCGGCAGGGTGTTGTATGCGACTGCCGCCGGCGTCGAAACGGAACTGAAGCAAGGGCGGTTGCCTCCGTGGTCGACCCTGGTTTGTCTCGAGGAGCCCGTATGACCGGACCCGGGGTCGGCGTCATGCCTGCGGATTTCGACGCAAAAGCCGGTGAGCAGACCGGTCCGCCCGCGGCAACCGGGATTCCGGTTTCGACTTACCGGCTGCAGTTAAACCAAAAGCTCACGTTTGCGGAGGCGGCGCGTTTCATCCCCTATCTGCGCGGGCTCGGCATCAGCCATTGTTACGCGTCCCCGTACCTGAAAGCCCGCCCCGGGAGCAGCCACGGTTACGATATCGTCGATCATGGCGAAATCAATCCCGAAATTGGAAGTTACGAGAGTTTTGAACGTTTTATCCTCGATTTGCGCCGATGTGGCATGGGATTGATCACGGACATCGTCCCGAATCACATGGCCGTTATGGGCTGCGACAACCTTTGGTGGCTGGATGTGCTCGAGAACGGACAGGCATCGGCCTATGCGTCGTTTTTTGATATCGACTGGCGGCCGATCAAAAAGGCGCTGCAAAATAAGATCCTGGTTCCGGTGCTGGGCGGCCCATATGGCGATATTCTGGCGCAACAGGAGCTGAAGCTGGTCTTCGACGCGGATCAGGGCCAATTCAACATCACCTACTATCAGCACTGCTTTCCCGTGGATCCGCAGACCTACCCTTTTATTCTGAACTCACAACATGAACAGTTGCGGAAAAGTTTCGCGAGTGATGATCCGGCATTTTTAGAATATCAGTCCCTGGAAAACGGCTTCGGCAAACTGCCGCTGCGAAGCGAGACAGCCCCGGAAAAAATCGAAGAGCGCGGGCGGGATAAGGAAGTCTTTAAAAAACACCTGGCCAGGCTGTGCGCCGAGAACCTTGCGATTCTCGAATTCATTGCGCTTCGGATTGAGGAAATCAGTCGCGCCGCCGGTGAGTTGCACACATTGCTGGAGCAGCAGGTTTATCGATTGGCTTATTGGCGCGTGGCGGGCGATGAAATTAATTATCGCCGCTTTTTCGACATTAATTTTTTGGCCGGACTGCGGATTGAAGACGACAAAGTTTTCGACGCGACCCATCGATTCATTCTATCGCTGTTCGAGCAGGGGAAAATTCACGGATTCCGGATCGATCATGCGGACGGCTTATATGATCCGGCGGCCTACTATCAACGCCTGATCCAAAAAATGGCCGCGATTTTAAAGATTGAGGCGGAACCGGATACCCCGCCGGTTTATGTCGTGGCCGAGAAAATTGTCGCCAATTATGAATATTTGTCGAGCGATTGGCCGATCCACGGCACCACGGGTTACGAGTTCGCGAACATCGTGAATGGAGTATTCATCAACCATGCCGCGGAACAGCCGATGACGCGCTTTTATTTCCGTTTTATCCGCGAGCGACTGGATTTCGGCGAGCTGGTCTATCGCGCCAAAAAACTGGTCATGGTTACGAATCTGGCCAGCGGGCTCAATGTGCTTGCGAACCAGTTGAGTCACCTTGCTGAGGCAGACTCAAGAACACGCGATTACACCCTGAATGGCTTGCGGGATGCGCTTGCGGAAGTGATCGCGTGTTTTCCGGTCTATCGAACCTACATCAACAGCCCGCCGGTCTGCAAAAGGGACAGCCAATACATCCACTGGGCGGTCGAAAAGGGGAAACAAAGGAGCGACGCCGCGGACAAAACCGTGTTTGATTTCATCCGCGGTATCCTGTTATTGGAAAACAGCCCCGCGGTTCCAACTCGCGAGCTGCTCAAATTTGTGATGAAGTTCCAGCAATATACCGCGCCGGTCATGGCCAAGGGCTCTGAAGACACCGCGCTCTACCGGTACCACCGGCTGATTTCGCTGAATGAGGTCGGCGGCGACCCCGGACATTTCGGCCATTCGGTGAATGCGTTTCATTACTTTAATCAGGAACGTATCAGGAAATGGCCGCACAGTCTGTTGAGTCTTTCCACGCACGACAGCAAGCACAGCGCCGATATGCGCGCTAGAATCAATGTGCTTAGCGAAATCCCGCAAAAATGGCAGGAATCCGTGAGTCGGTGGGGCCGGTTGAACAAATCCTCAAGGTCGAAAACGCAGCAGATTGTCATTGCGCGTAACGACAAATACCTATTTTATCAAGTATTAGCCGGCACCTGGCCGCTGGCCCATTCAAATGATTCGGATCTCGCGGCATATCGCGAACGGATCCGGAATTACTTGATCAAGGCGGTGCGCGAAGCGAAACAACGCTCTTCATGGATCAATCCCGATGAAGAATACGAGCAGGCCGTGCTCCGGTTCGTCGATCGGTCTCTCGATTCCAATTCGCTGTTTTTAAAAGATTTCATCGAATTTGAACGGCAAATCAGAAAACCCGGTTTATACAATGCGCTCGCGCAAACCGTGCTGCTCCTGACCTCGCCCGGCGTGCCGGATATTTATCAGGGGGAGGAGTTGTGGCAATTCAACCTCGTGGATCCGGACAATCGTCGACCGGTCGATTTCGAAACCAATCATCGTTTATTGAACGAAGTTGACGCCATGCTCGCGGCAGCGGACATCGACCGGCCGCGGCTTTTGGGTTCGTTGCTCGCCAATATCGAGGACGGGCGCATCAAGCTGTTTGTCGTGATGATGACCCTGCGTTTCCGGCTGGATCACGCGGTGCTGTTTCGCGACGGCGAATATCTGAAAATCAATGTCCAGGGGAAACGCGCCGAGCATCTGGTAGCTTTTGCACGCAGGGATCAGAATGCTTTCGCCGTGATTGTAGTTCCGCGTTTAATGGCGACCTTGCTCGATAGTGAATCCGATGCGCGATCGGACGACCTCTGGAACGATACCCGGTTGGACTTACCGCCGGCGGCGCCAGGGGCGTATCGGGAACTGTTCAGTCAACGGCGGGTTGCGGCCATTGCTGAGGAACCGCATCTTCATCTCGAGGTTGGCGAAGTACTCGAATCCTTTCCTCTCGCGATCTTGTCAGCTCCGCCGTAATCAAGAATCGCCAGGCGGAACACCGGATGCGGGGAATTCATGCGGCAACGCGATTCGCCGTGCATTGTCGAGTGCCCGGAGCAAAGCATCGTAGGGCTGAACAAACTTGTCGATGCCTTCCTCGAGCAGTTGTTCCGCGGCTTCATCAACGTTGATTCCGAGGCTGGCGAGCGACTCCAGCACGCGCCCGGATCGTTCCGGGTCTTCCGCGAGCCGGACAGCAGGGTGACCATGGGCGTGAAAAGCCTGCAAGGTTTCGAGCGGCATCGTGTTGACGGTATTAGGACCGATCAGTGGTTCGATCTACTTGACGTCGCTGTAAGCGGGATCCTTCGTGCCCGTGCCTTGGTTTTTCGACCAAACATCCGACTCCACTACCTCTTTTGTCCGTTTGTCCGCTTTTGGCCAGGAGCAGCCATTCACACCAGCATCGGGCGACTGATATCATAATTCGATGGAAAAGCTTGCTTGGAGAGGGTAATGCAAAGAAGATACAATCAGTTCAACTCAAAGCGCAGAATTAGGCACGTAACCGAAGGCGATTTGCAGCATTACTCGGATCTTGCGAAGCACGTACAATATGGCGGCAATCCCGAACACAAAAAGAATCCGGGGGATTTCGGACTCACGCCTCCGAGCGGTCCGAGGACTGGAAAGTCCTTGTGTGATACAGCTAACATATTTTCAAGAGAAATCGCATTGAAACACCTACAATTGGGATTGTGCAGGGGACTGATTAGTGACCGTTCCAATGGTCAGTGGCCGCAGAACATCTGGTCGGTATCCGATCAGGGCAAGCCATTGGAAGTACAACTAGAAAATGCGGCAACGGGTATCTATCACGGTTACCCAATGCCGGAGTCAGATCCGTTGGCTGCTGAGATAGTCCGTCTATGGTACATGCCAAATGACTGAGTTCAAGTTTACCTACGATGATTGGACGGTGGCCAGGAATGACGCACCGGAGTATTCCCACACGATGGCCAAGCTTGCATTGCATGTTGGCAATGTGAACCTGATGCAACATGAAGACCTCTGGTCCAAGAAAGTGCGAGAATCCGTACGGGTGTCGGGGTACCCGATTGCCATGTGGCTGGCATCGTCGTGGTGGAGACTCAATTTCGAACCTATCCCCGCCCATAGCGTTGTTCGCCCTGCTGTGGATTGGCGAATGACGCACGAACTGGGCGCAGCCAATCAGGGTTTTGTTTGGCCGCAAATCATCTTTGCAACGGACTGCGAAGCCATGCAGATCTGGGCTGTCCCATCGAATGCCGATGAAAAGCAGTCCGTGAGATATCTGAACGGGTTAGACAAACCTGCTTCTGTCGCGTTAATCGATTTTCAGCGCGGCGTGGAAGATTTTATTGCCGCTATCCTGAACCGTCTCAACGAGGTCAATTACCAAAACACTGACCTGACGAACCTCTGGCAACTCATCCAGGCGGACCGGGCCGACCCGGACAGTGAAAAATACAGGCGACTTGAGGCAGCAATGGGTTACGACCCCGACGAGTGCCCTGAGAAATTAATGGAAAAAGCACTGGCGCTCGAAAAGCAAATGGGTGCTTTTGCCCTCTCGGAACTCGCCCCGGTTTATGGCAAGTCAACGACTCAACCGCCCCTCACCGCCCTCGAGGAAATGACCACGAGCGACGGTCTAACCGGTGCGCCAACCGTTCCGCCGGTCTCCCAAGGCACTTCGTCCAACCATGGTTTGCCTTGGCAGCGGGCCGTCATAGCGGCGGGAACGCTGCGCGAAATGATTGGTAACGCGCACGATACGATAGACAACATCAAGCTGTATGATTTGTTGGGCATCGAAAGGTCTGAAGTTGAGAAATGGTCGCCTACCAAGCGGAACGAAGCAGCCATCGCCATGCCACTCCCCGGAAACCAATACAAGTTCGTGCCGCGCAAGAAAAATCCGATCGCCAAGCGTTTTGAACTGGCACGATTCTTAGGTGACTACCTCCTGACTGGCCAGACAAACGGGCTATGGTTGGCCAGCACTGACCTCAGCACTTCAAGGCAAAAATATCAACGAGCATTCGCAGCGGAATTTCTTTGCCCGATAGTAGCACTGCAAAATTTCTTGGCCGATGATTACACCGAATCTGCTATCGAAGATGCTGCACAGCATTTTCAAGTAAGCCCGACGACAGTAAATTCCTTGCTCGTTAACAATCACCTGATTCCGTCTTCCTTCATAGTTGATTACCTCGATGCCAGACTACCCTATCAATTGGGTCTCTGATTCGTAACGAGAGAAGCGGCGGTCTGTGGTTGATGCGTGATGGCAATCGGGTTTCCTCTGCGGTTTCAGGGGCCATGACCCAAAATTCTCTGATAAAGTGGCAAGTGTATTTTTGATACGCCTTCTTCCTTTGAGCGTCCGCTTAGGGTCGAATATCGCCGACTGATAAGGAGACAGTAAACCAGCGCAGCTGGTGCGCCGTGTGTGACCGTGATCGAGCCAGAGATGCACTTCCTATGTCAGGTGATGGTAATAGAGCGTTGACCCAAGATCCGCGACTGTATACTTTAAACAAGAAAAAACCTCGCTGAATGAGTAAAATAGCGTTGTTCAATGCGCTTTTCTTATCACCCAGGAGGTTTTTTTGAGTATGTTGTCACAGACGGTTCTGCCGTTCAAGTT
>JBGTCG010000213.1:0-4051 GCA_041748915.1 Methylococcales bacterium | reverse complement strand
GGTGGGCATGACCACCGGCCGTGGCCGACAGGATCGAGACCACCAGCGTCAAGGGACAGCACCAAAGCAGGTTCTACTTTATCCACTGTGCCACAACGCTCGACAGCGACTGCTCAGTGACTCAAAATGAGAATTGCTGGGTAAACGGGGATAGTAAAAGGGGTCGAGTCTCGCAATCATACACCCAGCCTTTTAAGCAACACCCAAATCGATTAATTCTCGCAATCGAATTTTGGATAATTTCTTCTCAACGCCTATTGGCAATAGCGGTAATTGCGCTAATAAGCGATCCGGCATAGCGTGTCAATTGACCGGATATTTTTAGGGACGGACAGCGTTAGGCTGCTGCAGGTTCACGGTTGATGCCATTCCCAAGACTTCGCTTCCCTGCCGAGCGACGGCCCCTTAAATCTGCTGGACAAAAGAGCCTATCCGCTGGTATTTTTGGACGGCAACGCGCCGGCTGAAAGATTTCGCTGCGCTGCGCGGACTGGCGTTCGTTCTGACGAAATAGGGCTTGCCGATGAGGATCGTTTCTCTGCTTCCCAGCGCTACGGAGATCATCTGTGCCTTGGGGCTGGATCATCAATTGGTGGGGGTCACGCATGAGTGCGACTTTCCAGACTTTGTCAGAAGACTGCCGAAGGTCACCCGCACATTGATCCCCGCGGACGCTCCGAGTGCCGAGATCGATCAACTGGTTCGGGAGCGGTTGCAAACAAAGCGCGCCTTGTACTCCCTCGATCTGACGACTCTGGAAAAACTCAATCCAGACCTGATTGTAACCCAAGCGCTGTGCGACGTTTGCGCGGTGGCCGAGGACGAAGTTCGCGCGGTCGCGTGCGCGCTGCCCGGCAGCCCGGCCGTTGTTAATCTGGAACCGCAGAACCTGTCGGGAATCTTTGCGGCGATCAGGCAGGTAGCGCAGGCGGCGGACGCCGAGGCGAGGGCGGACGAAGTCATCCAAGAGTTGAAGGCCCGCGTCGAGCGCGTAGTGAGCCGCGGGGCCAGCCTCCGGCACCAGCCGCGGGTGGTCCTGCTGGAATGGCTCGAGCCACCGTTTTCCTGCGGTCATTGGAATCCTGAGCTGGTCCGTTTGGCCGGAGGCATCGAACAAGTTGGTCAAGAAGGACGGCCATCGCGAACGCTGCGCTGGGATGAAGTGCTGGAATCGCAGCCCGAAGTCATTTTCATCGCCTGCTGCGGCTTTGGCGTAAAACGAACCTTGCGCGATTTGCCCAGGTTGCGGTCGATCCTCGGCTGGGAGGCAATGCCGGCGGTGCGTTCCAATCGAGTGTACGTCACGGACGGCTCGCACTATTTTAGCCGACCGGGTCCGCGATTGGTCTCCAGTCTGGAGATTCTCGCCCACACGCTGCACCCCCTCGTGCACCCGCTGCCCGCCGGGCTGCTGCCGCCCGTCCATGCAGACGGTTCAGCGGTAGACCAGTGCGCTGCCGGGAGGTTGGTCTGATGCCGCGGCGCGTGCTGCTTTCCTGGAGTTCGGGTAAAGACAGCGCCTGGTCCTTGCACATGCTCCGCAAGGATCCGGACATCGAGGTCGTCGGCCTCCTGACCACTGTCAATACCAACCATGGGCGAGTCGCGATGCACTCGACTCGTCTCGCAATCGTCGAGGCGCAGGCGCTCGCGGTAGGGATCCCGCTCCACGTGATCCCGCTCCCCATGGCCTTGTCCCAACGAAGTGTACGAGCAGGCGATGCGCGGGGCGATGGAAGACGGACTCAAAAAGGGTGCGACGCACATCGCCTACGGAGACCTCTTCCTGGAGGATATCCGCGCCTACCGGATCAAGCAGCTCGAAGGCTCCGGTCTCGAGCCGCTCTTTCCGATCTGGCTCGAGCCCACTGAGCCGCTCGCACGGCGTATGATTGACGCGGGTGTCGAGGCAATCTTGACCTGCGTTGACCCGAAGAAACTCCCGCGCTCTTTCGCCGGTTGCCGGTTTGATCACGCACTCCTCGACAAACTGCCGGAGGGCGTCGATCCGTGCGGCGAGAATGGTGAGTTCCACACTTGCGTCCTCGCCGGGCCGATGTTCCGGGCGCCGGTGCTTGCGGCGGTGGGTGAAGTCGTGGAGCGCGACGGGTTCTACTTTGCCGATCTAATGCCGGACCCGGCAATGGTCGACGCTCCAGAAGCGGCTAACAACGGCATGGAGCATTCGGCGCTCTGCGCACCCGCGGATCCCGATCGTTAAGGTTCTGGCGGCTGTGAACAGCAAGCAAAACCGGTACGGCTTTCATATCGGCGGTGCCACTGTGGTATGGTGCAGATCAACCCGCAGGAGTCCCTTCCGGAACTCGACGATATCGGCGCGCTTCCCGCTCCGGACCGTGACGCCTGCGACGAAAACGCTACCGCAGCGATCGGTCTAGGCAACAGCTCATAGCGGGTGCGGATTTGCCTGCTACACGGCCATGAATTCCGCGCAAAAGGCCGGAAGATCCCCGCCGGATCGCACTATGCCTGCTTCGCCATTTGGGCGAAAAATGCCTCGGCGCCCTTGCGGATCTCATCGTTCGTGAGGTCCTGCTTGTGCGTCGCGAGCATCCACGTATAGCCGAATGGGTCCTTCAAGTTGCCGCAGCGGTCGCCCCAGAACATATCGGCCACCGGCATGGTCGCGACCGCGCCGGCCCCGACGGCCCGCTCGAACGACGCATCCACATCGGGCACATAGAGGTAGAGACTGATCGGCGAGCTGCCCGTGGTTTCGGCGCTCTTCGGGCAGTCTTCTGCGCCGGACATCTCATCGCCCATCATGACGATCGAATTGCCGATCCGAAGGGTTGCGTGCATGGTGCCCTGGCCGTCCGGGCGTGGAAACAGATCGAGCACTTCGGCACCGAATGCGTCCTTGTAAAAATCGATCGACTTCCTGCAATCCTTGAATGTGAAGCTCGGTGTGATCGATTGATACCCATCGGGAATTGGTTTAGCCATGTTTAATCTCCAGTCTTGGTTTCTTAGTAGATTGCGAATCGAGGGATTCCGTCGAACTCAAATGGGATACTGCTCTCCTCGAACTGCTTAAGGACGGTTCCCAACCTGCAGGACACAGCGATCCGGGCCGCGGATCGGTTCGTCTGATTTTTTTGAGACCGGTTGCTCATCTTCGGTTCCGGGTAGAGGTTTGGGACAAAGAGCGGCTGTGGCTTAATCCTTTTCAAGATACTTTCGTATCAATTCTACCTGTTTGCTCCAGACGCCCTCATTCGCCGCATACGCCTCCGCGCGCCTTGCCTCTGGAATTTGATCGAGTCCTGACTCGGTGATCTTCAGCAGCGTCCCTTCACTCGATTCTTCCAAACCGAACTGCACTAGCGTCATGGGTTCCTTCGAATAGTTGACATCCGGTTCTACGGCGAAAGGATGCCAGCGGAAGGAAAGCCGTTCCATAGGCTCGACGTTCTCAACCAGACAGACGAAAGCCTTCACTTCATAAGGCTTCTGCAGCCTGGCAACTTCCGCGTCCACAGTGGTCGGGACGATTATTCCGGTCAAACGATGCCCGGCCCTGAACGGTCTGTCGAAATCAACTCCAAACCAACTGCCAAACTGCCTGGAGTCACTGATGGCGTGCCACGCACGCTCAAGCGGAGCATGCAGTCGAATCTTCTTTTCGATGCGATCTTTTTCCATAGGATACCTCAGAATGAGATCGGAGTAAGACATCCTCTCCTGTCCAATTCTGACCCCATTTCATGGATAAAGTTGTTTGACTTAATCATGGCCGGCCGATCAATTGCGGCCCTCATCGAAGCCCGCGTAGGGCGCAATAGCGTACACGCGTATTGCGCCGCATGAGCTTGCCGCCTCGAAACCGGTACCCCCCAATGCCTGACTATCGACGTTGTCGCGTGCCCGTTGGAATGTATTTCTTTACGGTTAACCCTAACTTTGACACCCTAAAATAGCCGAAACCGAGAACTGACGGGCGTTTCGGCTATTTTTTTGGCTGATGATGTACCCATGTCTATTGTTGTTTGTATCATTGCATTAATAGATTATTGGGTGTCTATAATAA
>JBGTCG010000212.1:0-2926 GCA_041748915.1 Methylococcales bacterium | reverse complement strand
CTATTATACCCGAAATCGGCATTCCCAAGCGCGGTTTCTTTCTTTTTTACAACAAGTTATCGTAAATCCTTTCGTCCGCCCGCCGTAAATCGGCTCCGCATTCCAGGATTCCGACCGTTCTATTCTCGGACAGGCTCCTAGGGCGCTATTCTCCATCATATTCCGAACCACCGGAATCTGATTACCCGTTATTCGGCTAAAAAGTAGGCTCATACACTATGACAACCGCGAACCCAACCATCAAAAAACTCCGCTGCATCCAGCGCGGCACCGGACGCCACTGGGTCGGCAACGGTTTCCCCGTACAAACACTGTTTTCCTACCCCGCATTGGGCGCTGTGCTGAGTCCGTTTCTGCTGCTCGATTACGCAGGTCCGATGGAATTTCCGCCCACGAGCGAGCGCCTTGGTGTCGGCGAACATCCGCACCGCGGGTTCGAGACCGTGACCATTGTCTATGCGGGCGAAGTCGAACACCGCGATTCGTCGGGCGGGGGCGGCAGTATCGGCCCCGGCGACGTGCAATGGATGACCGCCGGTTCCGGCGTCGTGCATGAGGAATTTCACGGCCGGGAATTCGCCCGGCGCGGCGGCCGTTTCGAGATGATTCAACTCTGGGTCAATCTGCCCGCCAGGGACAAAATGACCACGCCGCGCTATCAGAACATCCTCGACAATCAGATCCCACGCAGAGAACTACTGGACGGCCAAGGCGCCATCCGCGTAATTGCCGGCGATTACGCGGATGCGAAAGGCCCCGCGAACACGTTCACGCCGATCCACTTGTGGGATTTGCGGCTGGATGGCGGCAAGACGGTTGAACTTGCGCTGCCCGACGGCTACACGACGGCGCTCGTGGTGCTGGCAGGCACATTGAGCGTACACGACGACCAGCCGCTCGGCTCGGCGGAAGTCGCGATCTTCGACCGGGCCGGGGAGATTCTGCGCATCGACGGTGCCAGCCGCGCAACGGCATTGCTGTTGTGCGGCGAACCGATTGACGAGCCTATCACCGGCAGCGGGCCATTCGTAATGAACACCGCGCAGGAAATCCAAAAGGCAATGGTGGATTACCGGACGGGAAAGATGGGCCATCTGTCATGAATTGACGAGAATGCCGCCTGCGGCTTCGCATCCATTTTGATAGCCTGGGTCCTCAATCCTGAATGCCGCCCTCGGTCAGTTTTTGCGGATTTAAAAGCTTTTCCAGTTCGGTACGGGAAAGTTCGGTCATGTCGACCGCAACGTCGATCACCGGCCGTCCCTGTTTATAAGCGGTCTTGGCGATCTCCGCGGCTTTCATGTAACCGATGATCGGATTCAGCGCGGTGACCAGGATCGGGTTGCGCGACAAGGCGACTTTTAGATTCTCCGCGCGCACTACGAAACCAGCAATGGCCTTGTCGGCGAGAACTTGCGAGGTATTTCCAAGCAATTCGATCGACTGCAGAATATTGTGGGCGATCACCGGAAGCATCACGTTTAATTGAAACGTTCCGGATTGACCAGCGATTGTGATCGTTGTGTCATTGCCAATCACTTGCGCGGAAACCATGGCCGTTGCCTCGGCGATCACCGGGTTCACCTTGCCCGGCATGATGCTGCTGCCCGGCTGCAGCGGCGGCAGTTCGATCTCGCCAAGCCCCGCGAGCGGGCCGCTGTTCATCCAGCGCAAATCGTTCGCGATTTTCATCAGACTGACCGCGACGACTTTCAATTGGCCGGACAATTCGACGATGGCGTCCTGAGTGCTCAGGCTTTCAAAAAACGAACGGTTAGGCACAAACGGAAGACCGGTTTCGCCGCTCATTTTTTCCGCAAATCGAGCGGCGAACTCGGGATGCGCGTTGATGCCGGTTCCCACCGCGGTACCGCCCTGAGCGAGACGATAAACCCGTGGCATCGCCGCGTTGATCCGCTCGATCCCGTTGCGGATCTGCAACGCCCAGGCACCGAGTTCCTGATCGAGACGAACCGGCATCGCATCCATCAAATGGGTCCGGCCAGTCTTGGTCACATGTTTCAAACTACCCGCCTTGGATTCGATCGTTTCGGCCAGATGGGTCAGCACGGGCAGCAACCGCCGGTTGATTTCAACCGCCGAACTGATATGGATCGCGGTCGGAATCACATCGTTGCTGCTCTGCCCCATATTGACGTGATCATTCGGGCCCACGGCCGCGTTATCCGCGCGATTGGCCAGGGTCGCGATCACCTCGTTGGCATTCATGTTGGTGCTCGTGCCGGAGCCGGTTTGAAACACATCGATCGGAAAATGTTCCAGATGATGCCCATCGATAATCTGCTGGGCCGCGTTCACAATCGAATCACCCTGCTTGCGATTCAGCACGCCGAGCTCCATATTCACCTGCGCCGCGACTTTTTTAATCGTCGCGACCGCCTGAATAAAGGCCTTGGGCATCGGCAACCCGCTGATCGGAAAATTATCCACCGCCCGTTGGGTCTGGGCCGCGTACAGCGCATCCGCCGGAACCCGTAATTCGCCCATGCTGTCTTTTTCTATTCTGTATTGTTGGTTATTCATGTTGGAATCGATACTCTACTGCTTGTCTAATTAAAATTTGAAACCCGGCAAAGGAAATACTATTGCGGCCGTAAAACCCGGGTATCGGCATTCAGTTCTGGAATTGGCGTAACCTTCACCTTGAGACCGCAGTGCGCAAATCAGACGCTTTCAGCGGGCGTGCAATTGTAGCATCATCAGGATTGTTATCGAGACGCCGCAAGCAATCCACCTGCCGGTTATTTAGCTGATTGGGTAGGTGTTTGGAAGATGCCGAGAATGGGCTGCCGGCTCTGGCGCGGGAGACCTTGGCCGAGTTGCTGGAGCAATGGCGCGATCTGGATAAACGCGTCGCGCAGTACGATCGGCAGATTGCGCAATTGGCGGCGGCGAGTGAGCCGGC
>JBGTCG010000211.1:0-9362 GCA_041748915.1 Methylococcales bacterium | reverse complement strand
AGCAATTCAGTGAACCAGTCCTTTTTGGCCAGACCAAATTCTTCAATAGCCACCCAATTATCCGCTCCGCAAATCATCGCGCAGAGGCTGATAACGAAAATATCTGGTAGCTGATGCTTCTTTTGCCTGTTGACTCGAGGGTCTATAATGCTTGAAAAGTGATGAATAATGGAAGGCGTTGGCTTTGCTATCATTGGAATTCAAAATGATAGGCTTATTACCTCATCTAATTTCTATTTGCAAGTGTTTTTAAGCGCGATTGCCCTGGGTAAAAATCGGCGAACTCTTTCCGGATTAGAAAAAGTAGCGTATGCTTACGTGGTTTTTTGATGAAACAGGCGCGTAGCTCAGTTGGTTAGAGCACCACCTTGACATGGTGGGGGTCGTTGGTTCAACTCCAATCGCGCCTACCAGCCAATTAAAGCATCGCATTGCGGTGCTTTAATTTTTTGAAAAGAAGATATTAATTCCTTCACGTGACCTCGGTGTAGTTTTCAAGATGCCGAAAATCTCTTTACCCGACGGTTCGGAACGCCGATTTGACGGGCCCGTGACCGTAATGGAACTTGCCCGCGCGATTGGTCCGGGTTTGGGTAAGGCAGCAATCGCCGGACGCGTCAATGATAAGTTGGTCGATTGCGATTACCGGATCGACCAGGATGCAAATGTCTCGATCGTAACCGTCCGGGATGCAGAAGTACTGGAGATCATTCGGCATTCGACTGCACATTTGCTTGCTCAGGCGGTCAAGCGTTTGTTTCCAGGCGCGCAGGTTACGATCGGCCCCGTGATCGAGGATGGATTTTATTACGATTTTTCATTTGAACGGGCGTTTACTCCGGTGGATCTGGAATCGATCGAACGGGAAATGCAGCGGATCGTGGACGAGGCCATCGATGTCAGCCGTCAGGTGGTAACACACGATCAGGCAATTGCGTTTTTCAAGGAGATTGGCGAAGACTATAAAGCACGGATTATTCAAGATCTGCCCGAAAATGAAGTCATCTCGCTATATCGGCAGGGCGATTTTACCGACCTGTGCCGGGGTCCGCATGTCCCGAATACAGGTAAGCTCGGCGCCTTTAAATTGATGAAGATTGCGGGTGCTTATTGGCGCGGGGATTCCAGGAATGAGATGCTGCAGAGAATTTACGGAACTGCGTGGCTGGATAAAAAAGCCCTAAGCAGCTATCTTCAACGGCTGGAAGAAGCCGAAAAACGTGATCATCGGAAAATCGCCAAAACACTGGATCTGTTCCATACCCAGGAAGAAGCGCCGGGGATGGTTTTCTGGCACGACAAGGGTTGGACGCTTTATCGCCTGATCGAACAATATATCCGCGAAAAGTTAAAGGATCGTGGTTACATCGAAGTCAGAACACCGCAGGTGGTGGATCGATCGCTTTGGGAACGGTCCGGGCATTGGGATAAATTCGGCAGCATGATTTTTGCGACCCACTCGGAAAATCGTGATTATGCAATCAAACCGATGAATTGCCCTTGCCATGTTCAGATTTTTAATCAAGGACTGAGAAGCTACCGCGAATTGCCGATTAGAATGGCTGAATTCGGCTCCTGTCATCGGAACGAACCATCAGGCACGCTGCATGGGTTGATGCGGGTTCGAAATTTCGTTCAGGATGACGCGCACATATTCTGTACCGAAGACCAGATCCAGGATGAGGTTTCGGCATTTATTGATTTGTTGTTTGAGGTTTATAATGAATTCGGTTTCGACCAAATCCTGATCAAATTATCGACCCGGCCGGAAAATCGGGTGGGCAGTGACGCGGTTTGGGACAAGTCGGAGAAAGCGCTGGAACAGGCGCTCGACCACAAGGGACTGAACTGGGAATTGCAGCCCGGCGAAGGCGCCTTTTATGGGCCCAAAATCGAGTTTTCGCTGAAAGATTGTTTGAACCGGGTCTGGCAATGCGGCACGATTCAGGTGGATTTTTCAATGCCGGAGCGCCTGGGGGCGCACTATATTGCCGAGGACAGTTCGAAGCAGATACCAGTTATGCTGCATCGAGCCATACTCGGATCGCTGGAGCGTTTTATCGGTATTTTGATTGAACATCATGCCGGGAAGTTTCCAATGTGGTTGGCGCCAATCCAGGCGGTTGTGCTCACGATCGCGGACCGTCATGCGCAATACGCTTCTGAATTATCTAGACGCCTTAAAAAACAAGGATATCGAGTAAATTTAGACTTGAGAAATGAGAAGATAGGATTTAAAATCCGCGAGCATTCAATCCAACGGGTTCCATTTCTGTTGATTGTGGGAGATCAGGAAATGGAAAATCGTACCGTATCGGTGCGGACTCAAAACGGGAAAGATCTGGGTTCCTTGAGTTTCGACGCGTGCGCGAAACCACTCGAGTCCGAAATCGATGATCCGCATTAACGTTTTAGGAGGAATAGGGTATCGCTGCGAATAAAGAAACACGGTTGAACGACGAGATCACTGCTCCCGTAATTCGACTAATCGGGGCCAACGGAGAGCAGGCCGGGGTGGTTTCGTTGGATGAAGCGAAGAAAGTCGCCTACGAGGCCGATATGGATCTGGTGGAAATCTCGCCCAATGCCGAGCCTCCCGTTTGTCGGGTAATGAATTACGGAAAATACCGGTTTGAACTGAATAAGAAACAACAGGCGGCCAAGAAGAAACAGAAACAGATCCAGGTCAAAGAAGTCAAATTCCGACCGGGTACCGAGATTGGGGACTATCAGGTTAAAATACGTAGTTTGATCCGCTTCTTGAATGATGGAGACAAAACCAAGATTACGGTTCGATTCCGGGGGCGCGAAGTGGCGCACCGGGATCTCGGAATGGACCTGCTCAAGCGTATCGAAAAAGATCTGGAAGAGTTTGCGACCGTAGAGCAATATCCTAAGATGGAGGGCAGACAGCTGATCATGGTACTTGCCCCGAAGAAGAAGAAGTAGCTATTTTTGGAGTTTGATAATGCCTAAGATTAAAACCAACCGGGGAGCGGCGAAGCGATTCAGGCGCCGTGCTTCCGGAGGATTCAAATGTGGCCAGTCTCACAGACGGCATATCCTCACGAAAAAGAGCACCAAACGCAAGCGGCATTTGCGTCATGGGACCGAACTGCATGCGGCCGACGTGAGAAGCGCGGCGCGGATGCTGCCTTATAGTTGATCCAGAAGAAAGAGACGATTGAGGAAGTTTCATGCCAAGAGTAAAGCGTGGGGTTACGGCCAAAGCCCGACATAAAAAAGTTCTAACCGCGGCCAAAGGTTATTACGGTGCCCGCAGCCGGGTTTTCCGCGTCGCCAAACAAGCGGTGATCAAAGCTGGACAGTATGCATATCGTGATCGCCGGCAACGGAAAAGGCAGTTTCGCCAATTGTGGATAACCCGTATTAATGCTGCGGCCAGAGAATGTGGTTTGTCGTATAGCCGGTTCATGGACGGGCTGAAAAAGGCATCGATCGAGATTGACCGCAAAGTATTGGCCGACCTTGCGGTCAGAGATAAAGAGGCCTTTGCCGAACTTGCGAGACTTACGCAAGGTTGACCGCCCCGCTTCGTCCTGCATATTCACGATTTTGCGACCCCTCTGAGTTTTCCGGGAAGCGAATAGCTTTGTGAACGGCCGACTCGACGAAATTCTCAGTGCGGCGCATGATCAATTGGCCGCGGCTCGGAATCTAAAGGAACTGGATCAGATCAGAGTCTACTACCTTGGCAAGAAGGGCGTTTTTACCGACCGGATGAAAGCCCTTGCACAACTGCCTCCGGAACTGCGTCCCGCGGCAGGACAGGAAATCAACGACGCCAAGAAGGATTTTCAGGAAAGTCTCAATCGCCGCAAACAAGTGCTCGAACGAGCGGAGATCGAGATGCGGCTGGCCGCGGAGAAAATCGATGTCACTCTCCCGGGGCACGGGCAAAGCAACGGAGGACTCCATCCGGTCTCGTTAACCTTGAGGCGAATCCGGCGTATTTTCGGGAGCGCCGGATTTGAAGCGGTCGAAGGGCCCGAAATAGAAGACGATTACCACAATTTCGCGGCGCTGAACATACCGGAACATCATCCCGCTCGCGCGATGCATGATACTTTCTATTTCGATGCGCATACGTTGTTGCGAACCCATACTTCGCCGGTACAAATCCGCGTGATGGAGAGTTCGGAACCGCCCCTGAAAGTGATTGCGCCCGGCCGCGTCTATCGATGCGATTCCGACCTCACGCATACCCCGATGTTTCATCAGGTCGAAGGCTTTTTGGTTGACCGGGAGGTCAGTTTTGCCGATCTTAAAGGCGTGCTCTTCCAGTTTCTGACTGCTTTTTTTGAAAGGGAAATGGGGGTTCGTTTCCGGCCGTCTTATTTTCCGTTTACCGAACCTTCCGCCGAGGTGGATATCGGATGTGTAATCTGCGAAGGGCAAGGCTGCCGGGTCTGCGGCAGCACTGGCTGGCTCGAAGTCATGGGTTGCGGCATGATCCATCCCGCCGTGTTCAAGGCAGTGAACTTCGATCATGACCGCTTTACCGGTTTTGCATTTGGCATGGGAGTCGAGCGCCTCGCGATGCTTCGCTACGGCATTAATGATCTACGGTTGTTTTTCGAAAACGATCTAAGATTCCTGGAGCAATTCAGCTAAATCTTCACGGGCTCGTGCCGCGGTTGATACAGGATCGTGCGGGCACTTCAAGTTGCCAGGATTCGATCATAAAAAAACATAGCCGAAAGAAAAAATGATGCGCGTAAGTGAATCCTGGTTAAGGGAAAGTGTTAACCCTGATATAGACACCGAAACCTTGGTCCACCAATTAACCATGGCCGGTCTCGAAGTCGGCCGAACGGAGCCTGCGGCCTTCAATTTCCGTCTCGTAGTTGCAGGTGAAGTGATTGCAATGGAAGCGCATCCGGACGCGGAAAGGCTGAAAATCTGCCGGGTTTCAATCGGTACAAAGGAAACGCTGCAAATCGTTTGCGGCGCTCAGAACGTTAGAACCGGCATGCGGGTTCCAACCGCACTGGTGGGGGCGGTTCTGCCCGATGGTATTGAAATCAAACAGGCCGAATTACGCGGTGTATCGTCATCCGGAATGTTATGTTCGGCAAAGGAATTGGGACTTGCGGAATCCTCCGAAGGTCTGATGGAGCTTCCACCGGATGCGCCCTTGGGTAGCGAGATCCACGATTACCTTAAACTCAACGATCAGATTCTCGAGGTGGATTTGACGCCGAATCGGGCTGATTGCCTGAGTATCGAAGGCATTGCCCGTGAAGTCGCGGTGATCAACAAAATCGACTGGGCTTGCCCCGTCGTCGAAGTGAATCCGGTTGATATTCAAGACGAGCTTCCGATTTCCATCGAATCCTACGATCTTTGTCCAAGATACCTCGGACGAGTGATCACGGGGGTCGACCCCTCGGCACGCACTCCTTTGTGGATGCGGGAGCGGTTGCGGCGCGCAGGGCTCAGAAGTCTTGGACCGCTGGTGGATGTCACAAACTATGTCCTGACGGAATTGGGTCAGCCGCTGCATGCATTCGACGCGGAAAAAATATCCGGCGCAATCAATGTGCGTTGCGCGCGCGATGGCGAAAAATTACTGCTGCTAAATGATCAGGAAGTCGAACTCACCGAATCCACGCTGATCATCGCCGATAATTCGAAACCCCTCGCGCTCGCGGGAATCATGGGCGGGCGGGAATCCGCGATGAGCGACGCGACCACCAGGATATTTTTGGAATGTGCCTATTTTTCACCGGTTGCGATTCTCGGCAAAGCACGGGAATTCGGCTTGCATACCGATTCGTCGCATCGATTTGAGCGCGGGGTCGACCCGAATCTTCAGTTACGCGCGATTGAACACGCCAGCGCATTGATTGTGCAGATCGCGGGCGGAAAATGCGGGCCGATTTGCGAAAAGCGGGACGAAGCCCATTTTCCGGAGCGCCCTCCGATTTTGTTGCGCACGAAACGGATCGAAAAAATACTGGGTGTTTCGATCGACAAATCCGAAATCGAGGAAATTCTTCGAAGGCTCGGCATGTCGGTACAGCCCCGTGAACCAGACTGGATGGTGCGGGCGCCGAGCTTTCGCTTCGATATCGCGATCGAAGCTGACCTGATCGAAGAGATCGGTCGAATTGTGGGCTATGATCGTTTGCCGCTGAAAAACCCGACCATGCAAGCGGACCTGGCGGATGTGCCCGAGGCGCGTGTGGAACTTGATCGAATCAAGGATTTCCTGGTTGCGCGCGGTTATCGGGAAGTCATCACGTACAGTTTTGTCGACCCGGCGCTTCTGCAGCAGATTGAACCGTATTTAGTCCCCATCGCATTGGCGAATCCGATCGCTTCCGACCTCGCGGTTATGCGAACTTCCTTGTGGTGCGGGTTGCTTACCACCGCGCAGATAAATCTCAACCGGCAGCAGTCTCGTGTCCGGATCTTTGAGGTCGGATCGAAGTTTTTGCAGACCGACGCAGGTATTGAACAAAAAAAATGGCTTGCCGGTTTGATCTTGGGTTCGGTTGAAGAAGAACAATGGGCGCGGCCATCGCAAGCGGTTGATTTTTTTGATGCGAAATCCGATGTCAACGCTATACTTGATTTAAACGGACAGAAATTCAGTTTTGTCGCCGCAAAGCATCCGGCATTGCATCCGGGTCAATCGGCACAAATCGTGACCAGCGAGGGAAGTCCCGCGGGCTGGATAGGCATGTTGCATCCAGAACTCGAAAAGAATTTCGGCTTCGATTGCCGGGTCTTTCTGTATGAATTGGATCAAGAGGCCGTGCAGGCCGGAAGAATACCGAAGTTTCAGACGCTGTCGCGATTCCCGCAGGTTCGCCGTGATCTGGCATTAATCGTGGCCGAGGAAATCAGTTCAAGTCGAATTGTGGAATCGATTTACCGGATTTCCAGTACGCTCATCAAAAATATAAAAATTTTTGACGTGTATCGCGGACAGGGAGTAGAATCTGGAAGAAAAAGTGTGGCTTTAGGCATGATTTTTCAAGATACTTTTCGTACCTTAAAAGATTCTGAAATCGATGCGGTAGTTTCAGAAATACTAAAAACCTTAGAACGCGAATTCGAAGCAAAGTTAAGAGAGTAGGGTATGGCGATAACGAAAGCGACTTTGGCGGAAAGACTTTTCGATCAACTTGGATTAAATAAGCGTGAGGCCAAGGAAATTGTCGAATTGTTTTTCGAAGAAATCAAGCATTCCCTCGAGACCGGGGAGCATGTCAAGATCTCGAGTTTCGGTAATTTCGATTTGCGGGATAAGAACAGCCGGCCTGGCCGTAACCCGAAGACAGGCGAGGAAATACCAATTTGCGCTCGCCGGGTAGTGACTTTTCGTCCCGGTCAGAAGTTGAAAAGTCGCGTGGAAGCTTATGCTGGAACCAAGTAACAACGAAGAATTACCCGAAATACCTGCAAAAAGGTATTTCACGATCGGAGAAGTCAGCGAACTTTGTGCTGTAAAACCGCACGTATTGCGCTATTGGGAACAGGAATTTCCCCAGCTCAAGCCGGTGAAACGCCGAGGAAATCGGCGTTATTACCAGCGCCATGATGTGATCATGATCCGGCAGATTCGTTCCTTGCTATACGAAAAAGGCTATACCATCGGCGGCGCCAGATCACAATTGTCCAGTGACGACGCAAAAGAAGACGCAACCCAGACCCGACAATTGATTCGTCAGTTGTGCGTCGAGCTGGAAGATCTCCTGGTTGTTCTCAAATAACTTTACGTTCAGCAATTCGCTCAGACAGGGTATAATTCCCGAGTCCGGCATCGGGGCGTAGCGCAGCTTGGTAGCGCACCTGCATGGGGTGCAGGTGGTCGGAGGTTCAAATCCTCTCGCCCCGACCAAATAAAACAAGCAGTTACAGAAAGGAAAATCGAGCAGCAGCGAAAAAACTCCAATCAGGTGCCACACTGGGTGCCACTTTTGCCGCTGCTACCTGCCGTCGACAAGGTAACCTTCAAACCGTGACCTCGATCACAAATCCTTGCATCCGGATCCGACTATCTTTAAATCAAAAGCGGCTCAAGCTACCCGTCTGCCCCTCTATTGGACTGATGTTGCTAATGGAACGAGCCGCTTTTTTTTGTGCCAGTCAAGAAAAAGGAAACAAAAAACCCGGACATAAGCCGGGTTGGTAGCGCGATCCTTGCGGCGGTTCAATTCGGCGCGCTTTGTTGCCCGCCGGCCTCGAAATCCCCAGCGATATTGGCGCAGTCTGCCAATAAATCCTCGACCACATGTAGCACACAATACAGCTCCGCATTCAGGTCTGCGTCATCCAGGCCGCGGATCAGCACGGCAGTGAGTGATTTTGCCTTTTGCAGCGTCCAGTTAGAATCCCGTAGTTGCTCTTCGGAAGTGGTTTTTAATGGAATGGTCATCGTGGGTGCTCCAGTTGTTGAAGGGTGCCAGGAAGAGATCACCGCTGTTAGGACGGCGGGTTTATTTCTCTTGCGAGTGTTGTATTGAACCCCTTCCCGGCAAAACCCTAAGATAGCCGGTAGGGGTGGTTTTTCGCTATTGCGCTTTGGTACAAGGAAGATCCAGGCGGTGTTCCCTCGCGCGCGGGTAATGCGTGACCTTAAGATTAAGGCCAGTGAACTCCTGGAAGTCCCGTTTCAGTTTGGCAATGCGGTATTTGGCGCTGGTTCCTCTATCTTTCAAGGTTATATTTTCATTTTTATCACCTTGATCTGATTTTCTATCCTCACCATGCATTGGCTTCAAGATTACATTTTCGGTTTGGTAATCTTGGTCAGTCTTTCGATCCCCACCATGCTCATTCAAAACCGCAGTACCCCGCGCATGCGCTGATCGTGCGTAAAAACTGCGCGTGCTACGAGATCATTTCCGGCCACCACCGCGCGCTGGCGGCCCGCCAGGCCGGGCTTGATTTCGTGCCGTGCTGGGGGTGCGCGAAATGACCGACGCTGATGCCTATATGCAATTGGTACTCGATAGCGCCCAGGGTGAGCTGCACCCGTTGGAGGAAGGAGAACACGGAGAAGAAACTGGATTAGGGTGCGCAGAATATGCGCGGCGGATAGGAAAAAACGAACAATATGTAAGAACACGGATACTTGCAGCTCGTACTTTATGCATAATATTAAAAGATCAATCATATGGTTGGACACCTAACGTATTTAAAAGATATTGGCGACAACTATATGAAATATATACAATTTATAAATGGCTTCTAAATCCTTTTGCAAAACACCTGATAGACAATGAATGGACGGTTACGCAAACCCGCAAAGAGATCGAGCGCTCTAAAAAAGACCTGCCCGAGCCGCCAGCAAAAACGCCGTAGCCTTAACTGGGTAAAATTTACCC
>JBGTCG010000210.1:0-42212 GCA_041748915.1 Methylococcales bacterium | reverse complement strand
CAAATAGCCCAGCTTCTTGCCCTGGTCTATCTCGTCAATTGCAATCCGTTTGACCTTGGCTAATTTCGGCAGCCGATACCGTTTCGTCAGATTGTTCTTCTGGATCCCCTTAACCAGATCCCAGCTCACCCCGAGGTAGCGTGCCACCGCCTGAATGGTCATAGGCTTCGAGAGATCCAGCACCAGCCTTTCGAAAGCACGGGTATAGCTCTTATGCTCATCGGCAAACCGGACTTTCACCGGTCGCACCGTTTGACCTTTCGCGCATTCCAACCGCTGTACCGGAAGGTCTATATACACCGCCTTTCGGCCGATCGGTACCGTTCGAAAGCGCCGAACTTGCTTCCCCCGGCAGGTCACCTTGCGGCTTCGACAATCTGGACATCTAAGCCGCCAGCGATCCTCCTGTATCGCAACAACAACAGCACCCGCAAGGTAACCAGTGCTTTGATAAAAATACCCGATTATGCCAAATGCGTGATAGAGCAAGCTGGTCGACCTGTTGAAGACGCCCCAGAATTAGAATTCGAGGGCAATTTCAACCTTTAATCCACCCTATTTCAACCTGCCATTCAGACCAGTAAGTACGCATTTGCCGGAAGAACCTGATAATGTCATCTTCGGATGCTTTTCGATATTTTCTGTTTCGCTCGCGAATGGCGAGAGCTCCGATTTCGGCTTTTTCGTCGAGCGTCCGTTTCATCGAGACCGCTCCTTGATGTTCCAATATGCAAAGTCTTTAAAAGAAGTGACGGGCCAGGTCAAGAACGATCTTCGCGGAAACGGTTGTCAGCCACCCCTTGCAAAATGAGTGTTGGCCCGTCAGCGCCGACGCCTTTTCGCGCGTTTTTGGCTCCCGTGCCGGTTCACCCGCGCGGTCTAAATCTGTGGAAAATATCCGGAACCGGGTTGGAAAACGACCCGCTTCATTTGGTATAATCCGGCTGTATTGGCCAGGAACCAGCGGATCCATCCGAAAAGAGTCGCGGATTTTAACGTGGAATAATCGCCGTATTACGTGGATCACAGTTCCACGTAAATAATAATGTCCGATGTTCCGTAGTATTTGTCGTGCTCATGGGGTACTCGTTCCGTTCAAAAACTGAGCGCCGATTATAAAATGGCATAAATGTGGCTTTTGACTTTCGACGAACTTATTCGCTGGGATAATATCCGCTGGGGAACGGGTATCCTGGGTCCACGGATAACAAATATTAACCTCGTAGACCGCGCCGATGCGGTCAAGGATTATCTGGTTTCACACGGCATCGCGTCCGATCGACTCACAACGCAAGGCTATGGTTTCAGCGACCCCGTGGCACCTAACGACAACCGAAGCACAGGCCGCGCGGAAAACCGGCGGGTCCAGTTCAAAAACGTCGATTAACGGATCGTCCGATGCGAATTGCGCAACCTTCGAGGCGCTGATTGCCGGAATATTTCCCGCCCGCCCTCTTCCGAAAATAGACGGCGGCATGGCGCTTTGCGCGGCTTGAACGTTCACTGCGATCGGGGCACCCGGCCCGGTTCTCGGCAGCTAGGGTATTCTGGCGGCGTTACCGTAGGCTTCCAGACCTATCACGGGCTGTATATGACACTATTGACTGTCCATTTGGTTCGTTCCGAATTGACTACTCGATCGAATGATAATACAGTCCTGGACATTGAAGCGGACTTTTCTTGCGCCGCTATTCCGGTTTGATCCAAATCAAGACCGACGGCAAGGATCGACCCCGCAAATCCGCGTACCAGGCCTGGCGCCTCAGGCCTGCCCATTGGAGATATTGATGAAAGCGTCCGATCTGTTTGTGCGCAGCCTGGAAGCGGAAGGCGTGCGTTTCGTTTTCGGTATTCCCGGCGAGGAGAACCTTGACCTGCTCGAATCCCTGCGTGAATCGAATATCCAACTGATCCTGACGCGCCACGAGCAGGCAGCGGGTTTTATGGCCGCCACCGTCGGCCGATTGACCGGCCGTGCCGGGGTCTGCCTGGCGACGCTCGGACCGGGCGCAACGAATTTTGTAACGGCCGCGGCTTATGCGCAGCTCGGGGCCATGCCGATGGTCATGATAACCGGTCAGAAACCTGTCAAATCCAGTAAACAAGGCCATTTCCAGATCGTCAATGTCATCGCGATGATGCGGCCGCTGACCAAGTTTACCGCGCAGATCGTTTCCGGGGAGAATATTCCGGCTCGCGTTCGCGAGGCTTTCCGCCGTGCGGAGGAAGAACGCCCCGGCGCCGCACACCTGGAATTACCGGAAGACATCGCTTCGGAGCTGGCTTCGGCGAGCCCGTTCAAACGCAGTATCGTGCGCCGTCCGGTACCCGACGAAAAAGCCCTTCGCGCCGCGGCGGAATCGATTGCACGCGCCCGGCGGCCATTGCTGATGATCGGCGCCGGCGCCAACCGTAAACTGTCCGCCAAGATGCTGCGCGAATTCGTCGATAAGCACGGCATGCCGTTCTTCAGCACGCAGATGGGCAAGGGCGTCCTCGACGAGGAGCACCCGCTGTTCATGGGTTGCGCCGCGCTGTCCGACGGCGACTATCTGCACCGGACCATCGAGCATGCGGACCTGATCATCAATGTCGGTCACGACGTAATCGAGAAACCGCCGTTCTTCATGCGCAATCGGCAGCGGCAGGTGATCCATGTGAACTACAACACCGCCGAGGTCGATTCGGTCTACTTTCCGCAGACGGAACTGATCGGCGACATCGCGAATAGCGTGTGGCAGCTCAAGGAAGCCATCCCGGAAGACCACAAACCCTGGGATTTCGGGTTCTTTATGGACGTGAAGGAACACTTTGAGGCGCATCTGATGGACGGCGCCGACGATCCGCGGTTTCCGATTTATCCGCAGCGCCTGGTCCAGGACGTGCGCCTGTCAATGCCTGATGACGGAATCGTGTGTCTTGACAACGGCGTTTACAAGATCTGGTTTGCGCGCAATTATCGGGCGCGCATGTCGAATACGATGCTGCTCGATAACGCGCTCGCGACCATGGGCGCGGGTTTACCCTCGGCCATCGCCGCGAAGGTTATTTATCCGGAGCGCAAGGTTGTTGCGGTATGCGGCGACGGCGGATTCATGATGAATTCGCAGGAGCTGGAAACCGCGGTTCGGCTCGGCTTGGACCTTTGTGTAATCATCCTGAACGATGGCGCCTACGGCATGATCAAGTGGAAGCAGGCCAACATGGGATTTCCGGTATTCGGGCTGGATTACGGCAATCCGGATTTTGTACAGTACGCTCAAGCCTACGGCGCGATCGGGCACCGGCCTGGATCGAGCGCGGAGTTCCGGCCGTTGCTGGGGCGCTGTCTGAGCAGTCCAGGCGTGCATGTGATCGATCTCGCGGTTGACTACAGCGACAACGATCGCATGCTGAACCGTCAGATCCGCGAGCAAAGCGCGATGATCTAAGTCAAAGACCCCAGGGAAGCGCTGGTTAAATCAGCACTTCCCGCGGTGCACGGATGCACTGCCGAAATCAGACACTGTAAGCTTCTGATTTTGTGAGGCAACCCTGCCAATCGTATTGGCAGGGTTGCCGGCCGCTGAGAAATCCAGGATGGATTTATTCAGCGTTTTCCTAGAGGAGGTTTGCGATGCTGCTTGACCAATATCCGTTTTATCTTGCCAACCGGGCCGAGCAGCCCAATCGGGATCTGGCGGTTACCAACAAGTACACCGGCGCAACGGCGACACGGGTAGCCTTGGCCGGCGCCGCGGATATTGAGCGGGGCATCGCTGCCGCAGTGCGGGCGTCAGAACCCATGGCCGCACTTCCGGCATTCAAACGCGCGGAGGTTTTGAGCCACTGCGCCGCGCGTTTTAAAGCGAGGCATGAGGAGTTTTCACGGGCCCTGTGCGCCGAGGCCGGCAAGCCGATCAAAGACTCGCGCGGCGAGGTCACGCGTCTGATCGATACCTTCCGGCTCGCGGTGGACGAGTGCAGCCGCGACGCGGGGAGCGTGTTGACGATGGATGTCTCGAGTCGGTCCGAAGGCTATCGCGGAATGTATAAGCGCGTGCCGATCGGACCGATATCGCTGATTTCACCCTTCAATTTTCCGCTGAATCTTGCGGCGCACAAAATCGCGCCGGCGATCGCGGCGGGCTGCCCATTCGTGCTCAAGCCGGCCAGCCGTACGCCGGTTGGCGCATTGATGATCGGCGATGTGCTGTCGGAAACCGATTTACCGGCCGGCGCGTTTTCGATATTGCCCTGCTCGCGCGACGGCGCGGACCTGTTTACGAGCGACGACCGTTTGAAGCTACTGTCTTTTACCGGCTCTCCCGAAGTGGGCTGGGCGCTCAAGGCGCGCGCCGGCAAGAAGAAGGTCGTGCTGGAACTGGGCGGCAATGCTGCCTGTATCGTAACCGAGGACGCCGATCGCGAGGCGGTTATTCCACGCCTCGTGTTCGGCGCCTACTACCAGTCCGGACAGAGCTGCATCTCCGTGCAGCGCATTCTGGTCCACGAATCGCGCTACGCAGAGTTCCGCGACGCGCTGACGCAGGCCGTGGCCGGGCTGAAGCAGGGCGACCCCGGCGACGAGGAGACCTTCATCGGCCCGATGATCGCGGAAAGCGAGGCCAGGCGCGTGGAAGACTGGATCCGCCAGGCCGTCGCGGCCGGCGCAAGACTATTGTGCGGCGGCGCCCGCGACCGCGCGATGTTGCAAGCCGCGCTGCTCGAGAATGTCCCCGCCGGTTGCGCCCTCGCGGACCAGGAAGCCTTCGGACCGGTAGCGATCCTTACGCCTTATAGCGATTTCGACGCGGCGCTCGATGAGGTAAATCGGAGCCGCTTCGGTCTTCAGGCCGGTATTTTCACCAAGGACATCACTAAAGCGATGCGCGCCTGGGATCGTCTGGAGGTCGGTGGCGTCGTCATCGGCGATGTTCCCTCCTGGCGCGTCGATCACATGCCTTACGGCGGCGTGAAGGATTCCGGTCTCGGACGCGAGGGCGTGCGATTTGCGATCGAGGATATGACTGAGATTCGACTGCTGATCATAAGAGATTAGTTGCAACGTAAAGCGATCCGGCGCGCGACATCAGACTCAGGGGATGCGGAGCAACTCCTGCTGAATTGGCTGGTCGAATCATTGAGGATCAAAAGCAATGACCAGCAACCAGAAGTATTTATCGATATTCTCACCGAGCACGGCCGAGGAACGCCGTCAAAATTTCATCAGTTATTGGGAATTTTCGAAACAGCACAGTGGCGAATTGTACGAGCAAGAAAAAAACCTCGAGCACAAAAAGACCAGACTCAAGGAATTCCGGGATCATCCTGTTCGTTCACGCCGGCCGTTGGCGGATCCCGCACAGTTTTATCGAAATTGCGCCGAGATGATCGATGATCCGGCCAGCCTCGATCGAAAAGTCCTGTTAATGACCTGCATCTACAAGTTTGCGCGCCATGAATGGGCCGGTATTTCGCATGCTTGGGATTCAATTGCGCCATTTTCGGAAGCGCACAGCATTACGCAGAAGATCAGCCGGGTTCATCTTGCCGAAGAGTTCTGTCATAAGCGCCTGTTTCACGAGATGTTGCGTACCTTTCAGTTGGATAAGGTCGAATGGCTGCCGTTGGGCCCCGTCGCGAGCGCGGTTTACCGGCTTTTCCCGAAACTGCCGAAAGTATTGAATGCGCCGCCGGCCTTTGTTTCGGAGCTCTTGGGGATCACGTTCTACCAACATCTGGAGAGACTTTTCGACGAAATACTTGCCGACGAACCCGGCGCCGGTACCCGCTGCCGGGAGCTACTGCACGAGATCATGGTCGATGAACTGGCGCATATCGGGCAGCGGCGAAATTTCCTGGGCCCGATTGGAACCAGAATCTCGCAGTGGATCGTCACACCGCTGTTTCTACTATTTTTCCGCGACATTCCGGAAATCGAGTTGCTTTTTGACACGGGTCAAATGATCCGGGATGCGAAATCCTTCGATTTCAGTACAATATCACCAGAGCTGATGGAGCGCACCTGGGTTCCGAGTTATTGTCTCGCCTGATCTGTGTTTTGGCCGGTTTCGGGTCTTGCCTTCTATCGGGCGATTTCGAAAACGTGGGTAGTGTTACTTTGCCAGATTAGAGTTGTAGGATGTCCCGACGAATGAGGCGCATCGGTCGCGGTCGATGCGCTTCGTGCCTCAGCGCATCCTACGTGTTCTGGTCGAAATGAGTGTAAACCTTTTGTCGAATCGTTCTACTAGTGTTACTTTGCCAGATTAGCCGGCAGGTTCGGCATACCCGCCGGGAAGCGCGTATTCAGCGCCCATGGACGGAACAGTCAAAGCCACGGCATCCGCGTGCTGGAATGACGCTCTTAAACATTTCGGCAATGTAATTTGACAAAGTAGAAATAGGTGTGTGCCGGGAAACGACGCAAAAAGATCAGTTGTGTTACATGCGATCAATGCGGTAACCTTCAGCCTCTCGGACAGCGGTCAGTATTTTTAATTTTGTTGGAAGCATTGGGCAATAAACCATCGAGGTTAACCGCGTCTGTGGAGGCGGGCTTTTGAGTATCCTCGTTACGGGCGGCGCCGGGTTCATTGGCAGCAATTTTGTCCTGGACTGGATCGCCGAGTCCGATGAACCCTTAATCAACCTCGATGCGCTTACGTACGCGGGCAACCGGGAGAACCTCGCGTCGCTGGAAAGTAATCCCCGCCATATCTTTGTAAAAGGCGACATCGGCGATTTCAATCTCGTTCTCGGTTTATTGATCGAATACGAAATCCGGTCGGTCGTCAATTTCGCCGCGGAATCTCATGTCGACCGCTCCATTCACGGACCGAGTGAGTTCATTCAGACCAACATCGTCGGAACCTTTCAATTGCTCGAAGCCGTGCGGGCCTACTGGGACGGAATCGGCGAGGCAAGACGACAGGAATTCCGTTTCCTGCAGGTCTCGACCGACGAAGTCTACGGTTCTTTGTTGCCAAGCGATTCGCCCTTTACCGAAAGCAGCCGTTACGAACCCAACAGCCCTTATTCGGCGTCGAAGGCGGCGTCCGATCACCTGGTGCGGGCGTATCACCATACGTATGAGTTGCCGGTATTGACGACCAATTGTTCGAACAATTACGGGCCGTTTCATTTTCCCGAAAAGCTGATACCGCTGGTGATTCACCACGCGTTATCGGGAGAACTGCTCCCGCTTTACGGGGATGGCCGGCAGATCCGGGACTGGCTCTACGTGAAGGATCATTGCAGCGCTGTCCGCCGGGTGCTCGACGCGGGCAAGGTCGGCGCAATATATAATATCGGCGGGTGGAATGAGAAAACCAATCTCGAAGTCGTGCAAACATTGTGTACAATCCTGGACGAGCTGAAGCCCAGACCGGACGGGAAGTCATACGCCGATCAGATCCGCTTCGTCAAGGACCGCCCGGGGCATGACCGCCGTTATGCCATCGACGCAAGCAAACTCGCATGTGAACTCGGCTGGAAGCCCATCGAAACCTTTGAGACCGGAATCCTGAAGACCGTGCAATGGTATTTGAATAATCAACGGTGGGTTGACAACGTAACCAGCGGTATTTATCGCGAGTGGGTGGAAAAGCAATATATCGCATGACGATTTTACTGCTTGGTAAGAACGGGCAGCTCGGCTGGGAATTGCAGAGAGCACTCGCGCCACTGGGCACGATGGTTGCCGTCGATTTCGATGAGTGTAACTTCACCGAACCTGCCCAGATCCGCAATGCGGTACGCACAACAAGACCCGCATTCATCGTGAATGCCGCGGCTTATACGGCGGTCGACAAAGCCGAGCACGAACCGGATCTCGCTCATGCGATCAACGCCGCGGCTCCAGGCATTCTGGCTGCCGAAGCGATGCGCTGCGGCGCCTGGTTGATCCATTATTCAACCGATTACGTGTTTGACGGGAGGGGTTTCGAACCCAGGCACGAGGATGCGCTGGCGAATCCTCTAAGCGTGTATGGCCGGACCAAGCTCGCGGGGGAACAGGCGGTGCAGGAATCCGGATGTCAATATTTAATATTCCGGACCTCCTGGGTCTTCGCGGCGCGCGGGGGTAATTTCGTGAAGACGATTCTGCGTCTTGCCGGCGAACGGGACCACCTCTCGATCATTAATGATCAGATCGGCGCTCCGACCGGGGCGGAATTGTTGGCGGACGTGACCGCGCACGCGATTCGAACCGCCGCGCGCCGTCCCGAAGTCAGTGGGCTCTACCACCTGGCCGCTGGAGGCGAAGTTTCCTGGCACGGCTACGCCTGTTTCATACTGGAAACCGCCGGCAAACTCGGAATCCCCTTGCGAACCCTGCCGGGAAACGTCAAGCCAATTCCGACCACGGAGTATCCGGTTCCCGCCCGGCGTCCGTTGAATTCCCGCCTCGCCACGCACAGGTTGCGAGACACTTTTGGCCTGGAATTGCCTGCATGGCAGTTGGGAGTTGTCAGAATGCTGCAAGAACTGTACGAAGCAAGATCGTAACCCTGATTGGCGAATCCAGCCACGGACTATTCGGCCGCCCAAAAATCAGTCTTGTCCAACCTTTCGCTGTCGTCTCGTGGAGAATGCGATTTGATGAATGTTATCCGGCTCGAAATTCCAGAAGTCATGCTGCTGGTCCCGCAAGTGTTCGGCGATGATCGAGGCTTTTTTTTTGAAAGTTTCAACCAGAAGCTATTCGAACAAGCGACCGGACTCAAGCGCGAATTCGTGCAGGATAATCATTCCAGATCGCAACGAGGCGTGTTGCGTGGTTTGCATTATCAGTTATCCCCGAAGGCCCAGGGCAAACTGGTCAGGGTTGTGCAGGGAGAGGTTTTTGACGTCGCCGTCGACATCCGGAAAAATTCGCCGGCCTTTGGCCAATGGACGGCGGCCACGCTTTCCGCCGACAACAAGCAGCAGTTATGGATTCCTGAAGGTTTTGCGCACGGTTTCCTGACCTTGTCGGAGACGGCGGAGGTTCTCTATAAAACCACGGACTACTATGTTCCCGAATACGAACGCTGTATAGTCTGGAACGATAAGGAAGTGAATATTCGCTGGCCGCTCAGGGATGACCCGGTTTTGTCTGGAAAAGATCAACGCGGACAACCGCTGACTACGGTTGAGCCATTTCCATGAAGCCCTGCCGGCGCCACGGCGCCGGAATCTGTAATCGCGTGCGCCGCGGTCATGAAGCCCGAGTTCCATTATGCACGCGAACACAGGGTCGAAATGTTGCTGACGCCCCCGAAGATCATCCTGTTCGATTGGCATGCCACGCTGGTCGATACATTGGACGCGATGTATCACGCGGTCGATCAGTTGCTGCCGCGGCTGGATGAACTCGGGTTGATGGAGCGCCTGGGAGCGCGCGAGCGCAGCAAAACGGTTCACGATGCCCGTCTCGTCGAATATATCATCGAGCGACGCCGGTTGCATCCGAAGATCAAAGCGGAGCGGAAAATTTCACGTACGGACATTTTCAAAGTGTTGTCTGGGGAGCATGAAGGCGCCAAGCAGATTGCGCACGAAGCTTTCAACGAATGCTACCGCAACCACTTCGGCGAGGTTCACCCGTTCACCGGCGGCGAACACGATAGGCTGCTAGAACTTCGCGATTTCGGCGTGCGGATCGGCGTACTGACGAATCGGGACCGCGAATTTTTCGAGCACGAACTCAGTGTAATTGAACACGGATCCTGGACCGGACTGTTCGATGTCACGGTCTGTGGTTCCGACAGCGCCCGGCGTAAACCGGCTCCGGACCCGATCTATAAGGCTTTGGAGGGGCTCGGCGCCGAGGCGGGCCCCGACTCCTGGTACATCGACGATAGTACTACGGATGTGGTTTCGGCGATCCGGGCGGGCATTACCAGCGTTTTTTCAACGGCGCGGGATGGCGACACGATTGGCTGGCAAAGATCTTTCCGGAGACCGCAGCCCATCCGCACCTTCCCGACGGGATCGTCGACAGCGTTCGCGAGTTTATTCAGCTCTGCGAAAGATGCCTGCACATCAGTCCCGCGCAGCGCGATGAGGCATTGCGCCATGCTTACGAAGTGATGGACCGCCGTTCTGCGGGACCTGATTCAGACCGAAAATAGTCTGTCGCTTGCGAGCCACTATAGCATTCCCGCGGTGCAGGGATGCGCTGCCAAAATCGGACGCTTTAAGCGTCTGATTTTGTGAGGCAACCCTGCCAATCGCATTGGCAGGGTTGACGACTGCCGAGAAATCCAGGATGGATTTATTCAGCATTTCATTAGATCTCCTGTAAGTAAATAATTCCGCCCAATCGAGACATTTGCCGGCGGATCCATTGGCTTCTACGCTCGACATAGTCGGAAGGGCGGTTGGCGCGAAACCGTTTGGGGTTCGGCAAGACCGCGGCAAGCCGTGAGGCCTGGACTGCGTCGAGCCGTCTTGCGGGCTTTCCGAAATATCGGGTGCTTGCCGATTCCGCGCCGTAGACGCCATTGCCGAATTCGGCGATATTGGCATAGATCTCGAGAATCCTCTTTTTCTCCAGAAAGATCTCCAGAAGCATCGTGAAGTAGGCCTCAATCGCCTTGCGCGCGAAACTGCGTCCGTTCCAGAGATAAAGATTCTTGGCGACCTGTTGGGAAATCGTGCTCGCGCCGCGCAGTCTGCCGGTTTTCTGCCAAACCAGCATAGCCTTCTGGATGGAATCGATATCGAAGCCGAAATGGTAGGGATACTTCTGGTCTTCGGCGGCGATCACAGCAAGAAATAATTCGGGGGAAATCTGATTCCAGTAACGCCATTCATAGTGAAGTTCAAAACGGTCTTCGCGGCTTTGCCAGGCCTCGATTTGACGGATCAGCATGAAACTGGTGAGCGGCGGGTTCATCCAGCGGAGCGGCACTACCAGCAGAACCGGTCCCGCGATCGAAACGAAGAGCGCGCAAAACAAACGGTGACGGAATTTTTTGGTAGCTTTGATCAACTGCTTGAATTTCTGATTCTTCAATGGACGGTTCCAGGACTTGGGTGGTGGAACGTAACCGACATTTGCGGAACGAATGCGGTTCCGGATCCGGGGCGCCGAGATTTTATTCGGACACAAAGTTTTGGCGCAATCTGGACGCAAGTCCGGGATTCATCGAATGTCATTTTCAGCTTCGTAGCCGGGGCGATTAAATTTTTTCCGGCTTATTGCATCGGCGGGCAGAAAAGGTTAAGTTACACGCGTCGTTGAAACGGGGGTATTGCTTTGGATTCGGAAGTTATTCACATTGAAACCTTATGGCCGCTGATATTTTACGGCATCGCGGTACTGGCTATCGTTGGGGCCATGCTGGGCGGGTCCTATCTGCTCGGCCATCGCGCGCGGGAAACCGGCGGTCCGTTCGAATCCGGAATTGTCCCGGTCGGATCCTCGCAGATTCAATACGCCGTTCCATTTTATCTGGTCGCAATCTTTTTCGTCATTTTCGATTTGGAAGCGGTGTTTCTGTTTGCCTGGGCGATTGCGTTCCGTGAATCGGGTTGGGCCGGTTACCTCGAGATCCTGATATTCATTGGCATACTCGTAGCGGCGCTGGCGTATTTGTGGCGCATCGGAGCGCTGGACTGGCGCACGGCGCGGCAGAAACGGCAGGAATCTTTACCCAGGAGAGTCTAGGACACTATGCGCTGGAGCTTCACCAAAGCGATTCAGGAGCCGGCTCCCAAGGCCGGTGGACGGACTTACGACGAAGCGGCCCGCGAGAATTTTTTCATGGCCCGGCTTCAGGATATGGTGGCCTGGGGGCGCGCGAATTCGATCTGGCCCTTCAACTTCGGATTGTCCTGCTGTTATGTCGAAATGGCGACCGCATTCACGAGCCGGCATGACATTGCGCGTTTCGGCTCAGAGGTCATTCGCGCTACGCCGCGCCAGGCCGATCTGATCGTGATTTCGGGAACCGTGTTCCGGAAAATGGCGCCGGTCGTGCAGCACCTTTACAATCAACTGATGGAGCCGCGATGGGTCATTTCGATGGGTTCGTGCGCAAATTCCGGCGGGATGTATGATATCTACAGCGTCGTGCAAGGGGTCGACAAATTTCTGCCCGTGGATGTCTATGTGCCGGGTTGCCCTCCGCGTCCCGAAGCATTGTTGCAGGGGTTGATCATGTTACAGAATTCGATCGGCAAGGAACGGCGCGCCTTGAGCTGGGTCGTCGGGGATCAGGGATTGGTCCAGGCCGAAAAGCCCAGCCAGCGCGATCTGCTTAACGCGGAGCGTATGAGAGCCGAGCAACTAAGAAGTCCCGATAGCATTAAATAGTTCCAAATCCAGTATTCCGCCGGACAGTCATTCAACCGGTGAACGATCGATAGATAGATCGCTGCTACAGTATGGTTACGACATTCTCAAAAGCACCCTTGGACACCGCCGGTCGCGCGAGTGTCGAAGCGCTTTTCCGCAGATTCGGGCCGGAACGGTTTGTCGAACAGAAAACCGTGGACCGGATTCCTACGCTCTGGGTTTCCAGGGACGACCATCTCGTCGTCCTGACGTTTCTAAAAACGGAAATCGAAGGGCCCTATCCGCTGCTCCTGGATCTCACCGCAATGGACGAACGGCTCCGGATTAATCGCCAGGGTCTTCCGTCGTCTGCATTTACCGTGGTTTACCATCTGCTTTCGTTCGAACGCAACGAAGATATCCGCATCAAGGTGGCGCTTCAGGAATCCGACGCCAGGTTGAAGACAATCATCAGCCTCTGGCCGATGGCGAACTGGTACGAACGCGAAGTCTGGGATATGTTCGGGGTCGAATTCGAAGGGCATCCGAATCTGCGGCGGATCCTCCTGCCGCCGACCTGGAACGGGCACCCGCTGCGTAAGGACCATCCGGCGCGGGCAACCGAAATGGAGCCTTACAGTCTGTCCGACGAAAAACTCGACTATGAACAGGAGGCCTTGCGTTTCGTACCGGAAGAATGGGGAATGCAGCGCAAGCGCGAAACCTCCGATTTCATGTTCTTGAATCTGGGGCCGAATCATCCGAGTGTCCACGGAGTGTTCCGGATTGCGCTGCAGCTTGACGGCGAAGAGATTGTCGATGCAGTGCCGGATATCGGTTACCACCACCGCGGTGCGGAGAAAATGGGCGAGCGCCAGTCGTGGCATACCTATATTCCGTATACCGACCGGATCGATTATCTGGGCGGGTCCATGAACAACCTGCCGTATGTGCTCGCGGTCGAAAAGCTGCTCGGGATCGAAGTGCCGGAGCGCGCGAAAGTGATTCGGGTCATGTTCGCCGAATTCTACCGGATTTGCAGCCATCTCCTGTTTTACGGCACCTTTGCCCAGGACGTCGGGCAGATGTCGCCGCTGTTCTACATGTTCGTGGATCGTGAAAAGCTGTTCGGCATCATCGAATCGATCTGCGGAGCCCGCATGCACTCAAGTTATTTCCGGATCGGCGGCGTGGCACTGGATCTGCCCGACGGCTGGCCGGCCCTGCTCGGTGAATTCATCGATTATTTCCCGCCGAGACTGGATCATTACGACAAGATGGCGATGCAGAACGGAATCCTCCAGCAGCGCACGCAGGGGGTCGGGATCTATTCCACCGCGGAGGCGATTGAATGGGGCGTGACCGGCGCGGGACTCCGGGCCACCGGAATGGAATGGGATTACCGCAAGGCCCGTCCGTATTCCGGTTACGACGAATATGAATTCGATATTCCGACCGCGAAAAACGGAGACTGCTACGACCGGTGCGCGGTCCGGGTCGAGGAAATGCGGCAAAGCACACGGATCATCAAACAATGCATGGACCGGATGCCGGACGGCCCCTACAAAGCGGATCATCCCGGAACGACCCCTCCGCTCCGGGACCGTACAATGCACGACATCGAAACCCTGATCCAGCATTTCCTGAACGTGAGCTGGGGCCCCGTCGTGCCGCCCGGAGAGGCCTGCGTCACGATCGAGGCGACCAAGGGCCTGAACAGTTATTATCTGGTCAGCGACGGGAGCACGATGTCCTACCGGACACGAATCCGCACGCCATCGTTCCCGCATTTGCAGATGATTCCACTGATCTCGCGCGGACTCATGGTTGCCGACCTGATTGCGATCGTTGCGAGTATCGATTTTGTGATGGCGGACGTGGACCGATGAACAACGGCGGGACGATCATCGATAGCCGGCTCAGCGAACAGGAAATCGCCGAAATACTCGAGAACGCGAGCCACTATACACGGAAATCGGGCGCCTCGATCGAAGCGCTCCAAATCGTGCAAGAACATCGCGGTTGGGTTTCCGACGATACGCTGCGGCAGGTCGCCGATTTGCTGGAAATGTCGGTCGACGAGCTCGATGGCGTCGCGACTTTTTATAACCTGATTTATCGCCGCCCGGTCGGCCGGAACGTAATCTTGTGCTGCGACAGCGTGAGTTGCTGGATGCTCGGATCCGACCGCATCCAGGATGCGATCAGCCGCCGGCTTGGCATCGGCTACGGAGAAACCACGAAGGACGGAGAATACACGCTGCTGCCGATTGTTTGCCTCGGAGCGTGTGATCATGCGCCGGTACTGATGATCGGCGAGGATTTGTACCACGATGTCGACGAGGCGCGAGTGGATCGGATACTCAAAAAGGAAAGATCCTGATACGATTTTATCGATTGCTGAAAGTTCATCTTGCATGCGACACGATGGCGGGATGTGCCGGCGAAAGAGGCGCATCGGTTGCGCGGTTGCAACGGATGCGCTTCTTAGCTCAGCCAATCCTGCGGCTCACAGATGATTTCGGATAACCGCCAAAAAGATGCCATGAAAATGCCGCTGACCAAAAATATCAAGCCCGGACGGGAATACGCCACGCTTGAAAATTACCGTGAAACCGGCGGTTATGAAGGACTCCGTAAAGCGATCGCTTCGATGGATTCGATGCAGGTGCTGCAGGTGGTGAAGGATTCAGAGCTCAGAGGCCGCGGCGGCGCGGGTTTCCCGACCGGAATGAAATGGGGTTTTGTGCCGATGGGTGAGAACGCGCCGGCGGCCAAGTATTTCGTCGTGAATGCCGATGAAATGGAGCCGGGGACTTTCAAGGACCGCGTATTAATGGAGAAGGATCCGCACCAACTCGTGGAAGGAATCATCATTGGCTCCTACGCGATTCGCGCGACCGCCGCGTATATTTTTTTGCGCGGGGAGTATCATTTATCCGCTCGGCGGCTGGCTGCCGCGATCGCCGAGGCCTATGACGAAGGTTATCTCGGCGGGAATATTCTCGATTCGGACTACAGCCTGGATCTCTATCTGCATACCAGCGCCGGCAGGTACATCTGCGGTGAAGAGACGGCATTGCTGAATTCGCTCGAAGGCAAGCGTGCGACCCCGCGGGCCAAACCGCCTTTCCCGCAGATCAGCGGGCTTTGGGGCAAACCGACGATTGTCAACAATGTCGAGACGGTCTGTAATCTGCCGCATATACTGCACTACGGGGTCCATTGGTATCTGACCCTCGGACTCGGCAGGGACAAGGGCACCAAACTGTTCGGCGCGAGTGGCCGGGTCAAAACGCCGGGCATCTGGGAACTCCCGATGGGCACGCCGATACGCGAGATTCTCGAAGTACACGCGGGAGGGATGCAGGACGGTTATCGGCTCAAGGGGTTTCTACCGGGCGGCGCTTCGACCGATTTCATGCTGCCCGAGCATCTCGATGTTCCCATGGAATTCGAATCCATCGAGAAACACGGCAGCCGGATGGGAACGGGCACCATGATCATTCTCGACGACAAAACCTGTCCGGTTGAATTCGTGCTGAATCTGGAGCGCTTTTTCTCGCGCGAATCCTGTGGCTGGTGCACGCCCTGCCGGGACGGGCTGCCTTGGGTGGTCACCATCCTCGAGGATCTGATCCGGGGCAAGGGCCGTCCGGGCGACCTCGATCTGTTGCGCCACCAGACCCGTGTCATGGGGCCCGGAAACACCTTTTGCGCGCTGGCGCCGGGCGCGATGGAACCATTGCAAAGCGCGCTGAAATATTTTCGGGATGATTTCGAGAAATATCTGCAACGTCCTGCAATCGCGGAGGCCGGATAAATGCCCAAAATCGAGATCGACGGCGTTTTCCATGACGTGGATGGCGGCCAGAACGTGCTGCAGGCCTGCCTCACGACCGGATTGGATCTGCCTTACTTTTGCTGGCATCCGGCCTTGGGCTCGGTCGGCGCATGCCGGCAATGCGTGGTGACCCAGTACGCGGGTCCGCACGATGAAAAAGGCCGTCTGGTCGTCGGCTGCATGACCCCGGTCAGCGAAGGGCTCAGGATATCGCTGCAAAATAATGCGGCCAAAGAGTTACGCGCGGACGTCATCGAACTGCTGATGACCAATCATCCGCATGATTGTCCGGTCTGTGAGGAGGGGGGACATTGCCACCTCCAGGACATGACGGTAATGACCGGCCACACGGTGCGCAAATACCGCGGCCGAAAGCGCACCCACCACAATCAATACCTGGGACCGTTCATCAACCACGAGATGAACCGCTGCATCGCGTGTTACCGGTGCGTCCGGTATTATCAGGATTATGCGGGCGGCCACGACCTCGGAGTTTTCGGGATGCACCACCATGTCTACTTCGGCCGCAGTGAAGACGGGGTCCTCGAAAACGAATTCAGCGGCAATCTGGTCGAAGTCTGTCCGACCGGGGTTTTTACCGACAAGCCTTACGGCAAGAATTACAGCCGCAAATGGGATTTGCAGACCGCGCCCTCGATTTGCGTGCATTGTTCGCTGGGCTGCAACACCACGCCGGGCGAACGTTACGGCGAAATTTGCAATATCGTGAATCGCTATCACGGTGAGATCAACCGGTATTTTTTGTGTGACCGGGGTCGTTTCGGTTACGGTTTCGTCAATAGTGAGCGCAGAATCCGGCATCCTGAACTTCGGGGCGGGCAGCAAATCGGCGCGGATGCCGCGCTCGCGCGGCTGAAAACATTCGTCGAGCCGCCTGGCAAAGCCATCGGCATCGGCTCGCCGCGCGCATCGCTCGAAGCCAATTTTGCGCTGCGGGAACTGGTCGGCGCGGAACGTTTTTACAGCGGCTGGGCACAGGCCGGAAACGAACTGATGCAAACCGCGCTGTCGGTATTGCGGCGGACCGACGCGTTGAATCCGACATTGACCCAAATCGAACAGGCCGACGCGATCCTGATTCTCGGCGAAGATCTGAGCAATTGCGCGCCGAGACTCGCGCTGTCGGTCAGGCAGGCGGTCCGCAATGCCGGATTCAAAATCGCCGCGCAGGTTGGCATACCGGCCTGGCAGGACGCCGCGGTGCGGGAAATTGCCCAGGATTTGCGCAGTCCGCTGTTTATTGCAAGCTATGCTTCGACCAGGCTTGACGATGTCGCGGCCGAAATGTTCCGGGGAACCCCGGAGGACATCGCGCGTTTAGGCTTTGCAATTGCGTGGAATCTGAATCCCGCGGCGCCGGCTGTTCCGGAAGCTCCCACTTCGCTCGGCGATCAGGCGCGAGGTATCGCGGACGTCTTGCGTAACGCGGAACGTCCACTCGTGATTTCCGGAACCGGATGTCTATCCACAGCGGTCATCGAGTCGGCCGCGAACGTGGCGAAAGCGCTCCACTCCACGGACAAAGCGCTTTCCCTGGTGGTCCCGGATTGTAATTCGATCGGGCAGGCTTTAATGACGGGCCGCAGTCTTGAAGAGGCCGAGCGAGCGCTCGAGTCTGGAGCCGCGGAAACGGTCATCATTCTGGAAAACGACCTTTACCGTTACGCCGGTAAAGGCCTGGTCGATCGATTACTGGAAAAAGCCGCGCACGTCGTGCTGATCGACCATAGCCGGTACACGGTCGCCGACAAAGCCGATCTGGTATTGCCCGCCGCGAGCTTCGCCGAGACCGAGGGCACCTATATCAATAATGAGGGCCGCGCGCAGCGGTTTTTTTCGGTCATGCTGCCGAGCGCAGAGATGCGTGAAAGTTGGCAATGGCTGCGCGATGCGGGCGCCGGAACTTGGGAACATACCGACCGTATCACAGCGGCCTGCGCGGCCGGGATCCCCGTGCTGAGCGGAATTGAAAGCGCGGCGCCCGGCGCGGGTTTCAGAATCGCGGGAATGAAGATACCGCGTCAATCGCCTCGCTACAGCGGGCGCACCGCGATGCATGCAAATATTGCGGTCGCCGAATCGAAACAATCGGAGGATCCCGATTCGGCCTTGTCTTTTTCGATGGAAGGGGCCGCGGTTCGTCTTCCTCCGTCGTTGATGTCGAGCACCTGGGCGCCGGCATGGAATTCCAACCAGGCGATTATCAAGTTCCAGGACGAGGCCGGGGGACCGCTACGCGGCGGCGATCCCGGAGTCCGACTGCTGGAATCCACCGGAACGCCCGACTGGTTTTCCGGTATCCCGCAATCCCGGGACGCCATCGCAGGAACCTGGCTGGTTGTGCCGCAATATTATATTTTCGGCAGCGAACCATTGAGTTCGGGTTCGCCGGCGGTCGCGGAACGGGTTTGCGGCTTTTCCGTGTTGTTGACTCCGCACGATCTGGCGGAATTGCAGGCCAAATCCGGAGATACACTCGAACTGCGGTTCGATGGACGGAGCACGACCGCGGAGGCGCGGAGCGATGACGGGGTACCGGCCGGGGTGGCGGCGGTTGCGTTCGGCGGTCCCGGAAGCGAGGAAGTCGAATGGCTGACGAGGATTTCGATCCTGAAGAGGGCAATTGAGGTATGACCATTCGCGGGAGCGGCTCATGAACGACGGCATCGGTTCTCCGCTCAATATTTTCGGTATTCTGTTCGGGGTCATCCTGGTCGCGGCCTATCTGACCTGGCTCGAACGGCGGTTGCTCGGAATCTGGCAGGACCGGCTCGGACCCAACCGGGTGGGTCCCCTGGGACTGCTTCAGGTCGCCGCCGATATGATCAAGATCTTCATGAAGGAAGATTGGGTTCCTCCATTTTCGGACAAACCGGTGTTTATTCTGGCGCCGGCGCTGATTATGGTCACCGCGCTCATGAGCTTTGCGGTGATACCGATTGCGCCCAACGTCGGGGTGATCGATCTGAACATCGGGCTGTTATTCGTGCTCGCGTTTACCTCATTGTCGGTATACAGCGCGGTCCTGGGCGGATACGCATCGAATAACAAATACGCGCTGATGGGTACCCTGCGCGCCGCGTCGCAATCGGTCAGTTACGAAGTATTCATGGGGATCTCGCTGATGGGGGTCGTGATGCTCTCCGGTTCCTTCAGTTTGCGCGATATCGTCGAAGCCCAGCGTGGGGGCTGGTATTGTTTCAGCCAGATTCTCGGATTTCTGGTGTTCATGGTGGCCGCGGTTGCCGAAACCCATAGGACACCGTTCGATTTACCCGAAGCCGAACACGAAATCGTCGCGGGTTTCCACACCGAATATTCCGGCATGAAGTTCGGAATGTTTTTTGTCGGGGAATACCTGAGCGTCCTCTTGAGTTCAATGCTGGTTGTGGTGTTGTTTTTTGGCGGCTGGCTCGGGCCCGGGTTTTTGCCGCCCCTGATCTGGTTCATACTGAAAACCTTCATTTTCGTCTGCGTGTTCATTCTGCTGCGGGCGGCGTTGCCCCGGCCGCGATACGACCAGTTGATGGCTTTCGGCTGGAAAGTCATGTTGCCCGTTGCGCTCCTGAATCTGGTCCTGACCGGCGGCGTCGCCTTATGGCTGGGAGCCTGAATCATGTTGCGGCCTCCGTGGCGATCCGGTGTCTTTTCTCGAAACGATGCGGTTGAAGGAGTGGACGCGTGAAAATTCTTTCCGTGATGTTCAGCCAGCTGGTCGGAATGTGGTTGGTCCTGACCCATACCTTCACCAAAGCGGACACGGTGGAGTACCCGGACGAAAAACCCGCACTGTTCCCGCGCTATCGCGGCAGGATCATTTTAACCCGGGATCCGGACGGCGCGGAACGGTGTGTGGCGTGCAATCTGTGCGCGGTGGCTTGTCCCGTGGATTGTATTGCATTGCAGAAAACCGAGGACGAATCAGGCCGCTGGTATCCGGAATTTTTCCGCATCAATTTTTCCCGCTGCATCATGTGCGGTTTTTGCGAGGAAGCCTGTCCGACTTACGCGATTCAGCTTACGCCGGATTTCGAGATGTGCGAATACGACCGTCAGAACATGGTGTACGAAAAGGAACAATTGTTGATCAACGGGCCCGGAAAATATCACGATTACAATTTCTATCGGATCGCGGGCAAAAGCGTTGCCGGAAAGGACAAGGGGGAAGCGGAAAATGAAGACCGGCCGATCGACGTCAAGAGTTTGATACCGTAGGGCCTGGCGATGGAGCTATTTTTCTTCTACACGGCCGCTTTCGTCGCCGTGTTGTCGACGGTAATGGTAATTATCCGGCTGAACCCGGTTCACGCGCTTTTGTACCTGATCGTTTCGTTGCTCGCGGTGGCTATGGTTTTCTACCTTCTGGGCGCCCATTTTGCGGCTGCGCTCGAGGTAATTGTTTATGCGGGCGCGATCATGGTGCTGTTTGTTTTTGTGATCATGATGCTGAACCTTGGTCACGCAACCGTGGAACGCGAAAGATCCTGGCTGCAACCCTCGATGTGGGTCGTGCCCGCTATTCTAGCCGGGGTCCTGTTTATCGAATTGGTCTATGTCATGGGCAGCGATCAAGCGATGAGCGGCGCCGCGATGGTCAGCGCCAAAGAGGTTGGTATCCTGCTGTTCGGCCCGTACCTTCTGGCCGTCGAGCTCGCGTCCATGCTGCTTCTCGCGGGGCTTGTCGGCGCCTACCATCTGGGCCGTACGGATCCCAGGAAAAGGAGACAGGATCGATGATCGGCATCCCGCTCGAACACGGTTTTATTCTCGCGGCAATCCTGTTCTGTCTGGGAACGATCGGCGTTATGGTCCGGCGCAATATGATTTTTATCCTCATGTCGCTCGAAGTGATGTTGAACGCCTCGGCGTTGGCGTTCGTGGTTGCGGGCGCGCGTTGGGGACAGGCGGACGGTCAGGTGATCTACCTGTTGATATTGACCCTCGCCGCGGCGGAGGTCGGAGTAGGGCTGAGCCTGGTGATACAGCTTTATCGCCGTCACCAGACCCTGGACGCGGATGAATTGAGCAAGATGAGAGGCTGATTCATGCTCCAATTTTTATGGCTGGTTCCGACGCTGCCTCTGCTGGGCTTTCTGGCGCTGGCGTTGACCGAAGGGACACTGCCGAATAAAACTGTGGCGGCGATTGGAGTCGGATCGGTGTTCGGGTCCGCACTGTTGAGCGCGATGATTGGAATCGAATTTCTGAGTACTCCGACTTCGGCGTACATCCAGACGCTCTGGACCTGGATGGACGTCGGTTCGTTCAAATCGCAAGTCTCGCTCTATCTGGATCATCTATCGCTGATCATGTTATTCGTAATCACCGGCGTCGGATTTCTGATCCACCTCTACTCGGCGGGGTTTATGGAGGAAGACCCCGGCTACAGCCGGTTTTTCGCGTATATGAACCTGTTCGTTTTCGCGATGCTGATCCTCGTGCTCGGCGATAACCTGGTGCTGCTGTTCCTGGGATGGGAAGGTGTCGGCTTGTGCAGCTATCTGTTGATCGGTTTCTGGTATACCAACGCCGAATTCGGTTATGCCGCGCGCAAGGCTTTCGTGGTGACCCGCGTCGGGGACACCGCGATGGCGGTGGGCCTGTTTTTTCTGTTCATGCATCTTGGATCCCTGACTATCCAGCCTCTGATGGCAAAGGCGGTTTCCGAATGGCCCGTCGGTTCCTCGTTGCCCGCGATTGCCGCGGCCCTGTTACTGGCGGGCGCGATCGGCAAATCCGCGCAATTTCCGTTGCAGGTCTGGTTGCCTGATGCGATGGCCGGTCCGACTCCGATCAGCGCGCTGATCCATGCGGCGACGATGGTCACGGCCGGGGTTTACCTGATCGCACGGACCCATGTGCTGTTCGAACTCGCGCCCGATGTTCAATTCGCGGTCGCGGTGATTGCAACGATCACGCTGTTGATTTCTGGATTTACCGCGCTGACCCAAACTGACATCAAACGGATTCTGGCGTATTCGACCATCAGCCAGATCGGTTATATGTTCCTGGGTCTGGGCGTGGGCGCATGGTCCGCCGCGATATTTCATCTGATGACCCACGCCTTTTTCAAGGCCTTGCTGTTTCTAGGCGCGGGAGGCGTGATTCATTGTTTTCACCACGAGCACAATATCTTCAAAATGGGCGGCCTGGGCCGGAACCTGCCGGTCACCTTCGCGAGTTTTCTGATCGGCGGCGCCGCGCTTTCCGCGCTTCCCTTTACTTCAGGTCATTACAGCAAGGACGAAATTCTGCTCACGGCTTTCCATAGCGGAACTTATGGACCCTGGTTCTGGGCGGCCGGAGTCATCGGCGCCTTCATTACGGTGATTTATACGTTCCGGTTAATTTTCATCGCGTTTTTTGGACCGAAGATTCATGACGTGGATGAAAGTTTCGATCACAGAATGCGGGTTCCGTTGTTGATTTTATGCGTTCTCGCGCTGTTCGGCGGGATGGTGCAGATGCCGCTCGAATCGGTATTTCACGAGGGGCGGGAAGTCGCCGGATCACCGGGATTCGACTGGGTAGCGGCAACGACTACCGGAGTTCCGCTGATAGGGCTAGTAGTCGCCTATCTGTTTTTCTTAACGCGGACCTTCGGGCCGGAAACGATTCTTTCGACTTCCATCGGCCGGAACTTGCAACGGTTCTGGTACAGCGGCTGGGGTATGGACGCGCTTTATCTCTTTTTATTCGTAAGGCCAATCCAATGGCTCGCGACGATCAACCGGGACGACATCGTGGATAGCGTGTACAACGGCGTCGTTGCTGTGTCGCGCATCTGTTATCAGGGCATGGCCTGGACACAAACCGGACGCCTGCGCTGGTATGCGGCCGGGATGATCATCGGAGGGGTCGTCGTGATCGGTCTTGGAGGAACCCAATGATTTTGGTCTGGCTGATCTTGATACTCTTGCTCGGCGGCGGTCTGGCCTGGCTCGGGGAACGCTGGGGATCGAAAATGCCCGGCTGGATTTCCGTTGCGGTGCTCGCGTTCGACCTGGTTCTGGTCGCAGGTATCTGGGTTGTTTCCGAGCCGTCTCTGGCGTTGACCGGCGCGCAGGATCAATCCTGGAATTTCGATTTTGAGGTTCCGTGGATCGCCCGCTTCGGAATCAATTTTCATCTCGCGATGGATGGACTCAGCTTGCTGCTGGTTGCTTTGACGGTGTTCCTGGGCATGATGGCGGTCGCGAGTTCCTGGACCGAGATTACGGAACGAGTGGGCTTCTTTCATTTTAATCTGCTCTGGACGTTGGCCGGTGTGCTTGGCGTTTTCCTGGCGCTGGATCTGTTTTTGTTCTTCTTTTTCTGGGAAATGATGATCATCCCGATGTTCCTGTTGATTGCGATCTGGGGACACGAGAACCGGATTTACGCAGCGATCAAGTTTTTCCTGTTTACCCAGGTCACGAGCCTTTTGATGCTCGCGGCGATCCTCGGGCTGGTGTATGCGCGGTTCCGAACCACGGGCACATTCTCCTTCGATTATTCCGATTTGCTGAACCTGGAATTGGAGCCCACGTTAGCCGTCTGGTTGATGCTCGGATTTTTTATCGCGTTCGTGACCAAACTGCCGGGTGTCCCGTTCCATACCTGGTTGCCGGATGCGCATACCCAGGCGCCGACCGCGGGAAGCGTAATTCTGGCGGGTGTGCTGTTGAAGACGGGAGCGTATGGTTTGTTGCGCTTCGTGATTCCGCTTTTCCCGGATGCCGCGCAAAGCTTTGCGCCGGTCGCGATGACCCTTGGCGTGGTGAGTATTCTATACGGCGCGCATCTCGCGTTTGCGCAGAATGACATGAAACGCCTGGTTGCGTACACCAGTATCAGCCATATGGGGTTCATATTGGTAGGTATCTTTGCCTGGAACGAGTGGGCGTTGCAGGGCGCCGTAATGACCATGCTTGCCCATGGGATCAGCTCGGCCGCGCTGTTTATCATTGCCGGAGCTTTGCAGGAAAGAATGCACACCCGCGATATGCGGCGGATGGGAGGTCTCTGGGCTGAAGTACCGCGCCTGGCCGCGATCGCGTTATTTTTTTCGATTGCCGCGCTCGGAATGCCGGGACTTGGCAATTTCATCGGCGAGTTTCTGGTGCTGATCGGCGCTTATCAGGCCGACGTCACCATGACAGTCCTGGCGGCGCTCGGGCTGATTGCCGCGCCCGTCTATTCGTTGATACTGGTGCAGAAGGTATTCCATGCGGAACCGCGTGAACCCCACCGGCTCTGGGATTTTGGCCGGCGCGAAATGACCGTCATGGGTTTCATGATCGTCGCGATGGTATGGATGGGGGTTTACCCGCAGTCGATGCTGGATCTTTCGGCGCCGGTCCTCGATAACCTCGATCAACTCGTCCGGTTCAGGAATTAATACCATGACCCCCGAAAGCCTGCTGGCCCTGTTGCCGATCATTTCAAGCGCTACGGCTTCGATCGTGGTCATGCTCGGGATTGCGGTGCGACGCAGCCACCGTCAGACCGTAAATCTGACGCTGCTGGGATTGATCGCGACACTGGCGACCCTGCCGGTGGTCTGCGGAAGCCTGCCGGTTCAGGCGACGCCCCTGATCATCATGGATTCGTTTTCGGTTTTATTCATTGCACTGATCTTGATTACGGGTATCGTCGTAACCTTGCTTTGCCGGAGCTATTTCGCGGGCCTCGAATCAGAGAACGAAGAACTTTATCTATTATTGTTGACCGCAATTCTGGGTGCCGTGGTGCTGGTTTCGAGCCGCCATTTTGCCGCGCTGTTCCTCGGACTGGAAACATTAAGCGTTTCCCTGTTTGCGATGATTGCGTATACGGTCCGTAGCGATTTTTCGCTCGAAGCCGGGGTTAAATATTTAATTTTGTCCGGAATCTCTTCGTCATTCCTGTTGTTCGGTTCGGCACTGATCTATGCCGAATTTGGTAGTCTCGTGTTTTCCGATATGCTGAACGCCGCCGGCGTATCCGATTGGTCGCCGGTGACCGCGGTCGGGCTTTCAATGGTTGTGGTCGGTTTGGCTTTCAAACTGTCGCTGGTCCCCTTCCATTTGTGGACCAGCGATGTCTACCAGGGCGCACCCGCACCGGTCACCGCTTTCGTCGCAACGGTTTCCAAGGGCGCGGTATTCGCGCTGTTGCTGCGCTATTTCGCCGATGCCAACGTATTCCAGCATTATCCGGTCCATCTGGTGGTCAGCCTGCTCGCAATGGCCTCAATTCTGGCGGGTAATTTTCTCGCATTGAAGCAAGATGATCTCAAACGGCTTCTGGCCTATTCGTCCATCGCGCACATGGGTTATTTATTGATTCCTTTCGTCGCGGGCGTTTCGCTAGGAAAAGAGGTGGTGATCGAATCCCTGAGCTTCTATCTGGTCGCCTATTTTATTACCACGCTCGGCGCATTCGGCATGATCTCGGTGATGACGAATGGCGCAAACGAAATGACCGACATTGCGGACTACCGGGGACTGTTCTGGAAAAGGCCGTGTTCGGCATTGCTGCTGACCGCGATTCTCCTCTCCCTCGCCGGTATCCCTTTAACCGCCGGATTCATTGCGAAGTTTTATATATTTTATGCGGGCGTCCAAGCCGCTCTGTGGCCGCTGATCTTTGTTCTGGTGATCGGAAGCGGCATAGGCCTCTATTACTATTTACGGGTAATCGTCGCCATGATGGACGAACCTCAACCCCTGAAGTACGCCGAAGAGCCGCTCGGCGCCTTCCTCGCGCTGACCGGCCTTGGGGCATTGCTGATCATCATCGGCGTTTACCCGGCGCCATTAAGCGATCTGATCTACCAAATCGCCCGAACTCTCGGGGTCTGATCTATGGTGTTGCCGATCTCTGAGAAACCGGCGACTGTCATGGACTCAGACGCCATCGATTTCTCCTAACCAGGGTGGACGCATGAATATCGATTCGATTCCGGCGCATTGATTCCTGGATTCTCAAATTACCGCATCGAAGCCTTCAAAACTCGGGGGGCCGAGATAGATTCCTTTCGCCGCGCCGGCTTGGGCATGCGCCTTGCGAAAAGCTTCCGAATGCGTCCACGCCTCGAACGCCTCGCGGGATTGCCACCGCGAATGGGATACAAACAACGTGTGGTTCTCCAGGCTTGGCCCGCGCAGCATATGAAACTCCAGGAATCCCGGCGCCTCGTCCAGATAACTCTCCCGCCGCCGCCACATTTCGATAAATTCCTGCTCGCGTCCTGGCGTAATCCTGAACCGGTTCATGGCGAAAAACATAGATACCTCCATAAAAAGTAAGAGTTTGGGCTTTGACAAGCTGGATCGATTTTTCAATGACCCAAGACGGCGGTAGTATACTTTCCCGGTTAGCAATTAAGCTACCGTGCTGTTTGCGTGCCCAATATATGACACAATAGCCCCTCATGTTGACGGGAACGGTTCGCTCAGGTCGACCGTGCGGTCAGAATGTCATTGAAATCCTGTCGCCAAGAAAACGCTGAAAAAATCCATCCTGGATTTCTAGGCGGCCGGCACCCCCAAATTTGCTTTGAGGGCGCCTTACAAAATCGAACGCGTAGAGCAGTGGATTTTAGCGGCGGAGCCTTGTACTGCGGGAAGCTCCGATTTGATCAGAGATTTTCTTCCAGAGCGAAAAGGAAATGCAGGGCAGGAAGTTTATTTGCAATAACAAGAACAATGGCGCAATATTTTCAAATTCACCCGAAAGATCCACAGCTTAGACTGATTCGTCGCGCCGTCGATATCATTCGGAATGGCGGCGTCATCATCTATCCGACCGATTCGTCTTACGCGTTTGGCTGTCTGATGGCAGAGAAGCAGGCGCTGGATCGGATCCGGCGTATTCGGCGTCTGGAAGACCGGCACAATTTCACGTTGGTTGGCAGAGACCTTGCCCAGATTGCAAATTTTGCGAATATCGACAACAACGCTTATCGAATGGTGAAAAGCCTCACGCCAGGGTCTTTCACGTTTATTTTCAAGGCAACGCGGGAAGTGCCCAGACGATTGCAGCACCCGAAGCGGAAATCCGTGGGGGTGCGGATTCCGGATCATCCGGTCGTGCAAAGTCTGCTGGATGAACTCGGCGAGCCGATGTTCAGTTCCACACTGATTTTGCCGGGCGATCAGGAAGCATTCACCGATCCTGTTGATATTCGCGAGCGGCTCGAGCACGAAGTGGAACTCATTATCGATTCCGGAATCATTGTATACGCACCGACCACGATGGTGGATTTGACCGGTAGAAACCCGGAAGTGATACGGTATGGAAACGGTGATCTTTCCGCAATTCTGTAGTTAGTCTTCATTCGCTTCCGGATAACTAACGCATTTTGTCTGCAAAAGCCAACAATGGGAATTGTTTCCTTGGCGGGATCGAACAATGGGGTTTCCCGTTTCCTGACGGTCGGTTGGTCGGTCTAAAACGCCAAATAACGCCATCCCGCGCACTAAATTCGATATAATGGCGCGATGGAAAAACTCAGTCTGGTACAACAGATTTCGGTAGCCTCGCTGCCGATGCTCTTTGCTATTACGCTACACGAGGTCGCCCATGGCTGGGTTGCCAAACAACTGGGAGATAATACTGCTCAGAAGCTCGGCCGCCTTTCGATCAATCCGTTGCGACATATCGATCCGTTCGGGACCCTGCTGGTGCCTGGTCTTTTATTGGTAACAGGCTATCTGACCGGTGGATCGGGGGTTATCTTCGGTTGGGCCAAGCCCGTCCCCGTGGACTGGGCCAAGCTCGGAAATCCAAAGCGTGACATGGCTCTGGTTGCCGTCGCGGGGCCAATGGCGAACCTGCTGATGGCGGTATTGTGGGCTATGGTCGCCAAGATCGGCATTGTATTGCAGTCGCCGTTTGCGAGTGAACCGATGTTGTTTATGGGCGGAATTGGAATCAGTATCAATCTGGTCTTGATGATTCTGAATTTGCTTCCATTGCTGCCTCTGGATGGAGGAAGGATCGTAACCAGTTTTTTGCCAGACCCCCTGGCCTGGAGGTTCAGTCGGCTCGAACCCTACGGTGTTTTTATTCTGATCGGACTGTTAGCCACCGGATGGCTGGGGCCGATTTTAAATTATCCGCTTCCAGCCTTGCAGCATCTGATTGCAGGAATCGCCGGACTGTAAGCCCTTGGACGACATTGCGGACGAAGATCTTCTCGAATCAGGTCCGGACGATGATTATATCGCCATCGTCCGGGGCATGCCGTATACCGAATGGCCTGCGGATCTCTATATTCCGCCGGATGCCCTGGAAGTTTTTCTGGAAACTTTCGAAGGTCCGCTGGACTTGCTGCTTTATTTGATCAAGCGTCAAAATCTTGACATCCTCGAGATACCGGTTGCGCCCATTACGCATCAGTATGTGAGCTATATCGAAATGATGACGGAAATGCGGATCGAACTTGCGGCGGAATATCTGGTCATGGCGGCCATGCTGGCCGAAATCAAATCGCGGATGCTGCTCCCCAAAACCAAAGATGCCGACGGCGACGATGAGGATCCGCGCGCGGAGTTAATCCGCCGTCTGCAGGAGTACGAACGTTTCCGGATCGCGGCAAGCGATTTGGATTCTTTGCCACGGGAAGGCCGGGATATCTTTCCTGTCCGCGCGGGATTGGATGGCGTTGAAGTCGAGACTCCCGAACCGGCTGTTGATCTACGGGAACTGCTGATTGCTTTTCAGGAGGTCCTCAGACGCGTGGAACAAATCGCCCACCACCATATCAGCCGCGAGACTCTGTCGGTGCGCGAGCGAATGTCGAAGATTCTGGATCGCCTTGCTCACTGCCCTCTGCTGCGTTTCAGCGATCTGTTTTCCGGCCCGGAGGGGCGGCAGGGCGCTGTGGTTTCCTTCCTGGCCGTCCTGGAATTGTGCAAGGAAGGACTGATCGAGATTATTCAATCCGAACCTCTGGCCGAATTGCTGGTTAAAACGGTTTAGTCCGGTCTTGGGAGGGAAAGGGCATTGTATATTAAAGGAGTTATCGAGGCGTTACTGTTTTCCGCGGATCGTCCTTTGAGCCTTGCCGACCTGCAGCATTGCTTTCCGGATGCGACCCGTCCCGATAAACCGCAAATACGGCTTGCGCTGGCCGAAATTGGCGATGAATATCGGACGCGAGCAATAGAATTGACCGAGGTGTCCAGCGGATTCCGCTTTCAGGTTCGACGTGAATATTCGGCGTGGGTTGCCAACTTATTGAAAGAAAAACCGCCGCGATATTCCAGAGCATTGCTGGAAACCCTCGCGATTATCGCCTATCGGCAACCGGTGACGCGAGGAAAGATAGAGGAGATTCGTGGCGTCGTGGTGAGCACCACGATTATGCGCACACTGCTGGACCGTGGATGGATCAGGATCGTCGGTTATAAGGAAGTGCCTGGTAAACCGGCTCTTTATTCGACTACACGTGAATTTCTCGATTACTTTAATCTGAAAGAATTGAGCGACCTTCCGCCTTTCAGTGAAATACAACCGTTGATTCCAGCTCCGGGGGATGTATCACTAATCGCAGAATTCCAGGACAACGGTTCGAAAAATGGCGACATCGAAGAAACGAATGAAATCATCTGAAAAAACTTCCGGGAGACGCGTCGTTACTGAACCGGATTTCGGCGAGAGAATTCAGAAAGCCCTTGCGCGCGTCGGACTGGGATCGCGCCGCCAGATCGAACAGTGGATCACCGAAGGTAGAATCAAAGTGAACGGCAAATTAGCCAATTTGGGCGACCGGCTAAGCGATGCCGATGAATTGGTTGTAAACGGGCGCCGGATCGATCTACTGGCACGTGCGGCCCAGCCGACCCGGGTCTTAGTCTATTACAAGCCGGTTGGTGAAGTGGTTACTCGACGCGATCCGGAAGCGAGACCGGTTGTTTTCACTCAGCTTCCGAAATTGAGGAAAGGGCGGTGGATCGCGGTGGGCCGGCTCGATATCAATACTCAGGGATTGCTGCTCATGACGAATAACGGGGAACTGGCCAATCGGTTGATGCATCCCTCGCACCGCATCGACCGGGAATACGCGGTCAGGGTCCTCGGGCCGGTATCCAGCGTCGCGATCGAACGGCTGCTTAACGGAGTCATGCTGGACGACGGTAAAGCCGCCTTTGATGATATCCAGCCAGCCGGAGGTGACGGCGCAAATCACTGGTATAAAGTAATTCTGGCCGAAGGGCGTAACCGGATCGTACGGCGATTATGGGAATCCCAGGGAATTATAGTCAGCCGATTGATTCGGGTTCGCTATGGCACGGTGGGATTGCCGCCTAAATTGAAGCCGCGGACGTTTTACGAATTGGATGACAAAGAAAAAGCTGCACTGATGGGATCGGTCGATATGAAAGACGTCAATACCATCAGGCAGCCGCGTCAAAAAAACGCAAGTTATCGCACTTCAACTCGTCAAGTAAACCAATAAACTCACAAAACTTTCATAACCTGATTGCGGCCATTCTGTTTGGCCTGATACATCGCCTGGTCCGCGTGCGTAAGTAAATCGCGGGCCGAGGTTGCTGAATTTAGGGAGGTCACGCCAAAACTTGCCGTGACGCGAACCGTTTCCGCTTCGGCGTTGAGCCGCATATTTTCGATCGCCCGCCGGAGCCGTTCGGCCATCAGGGCGGCGCCCGTGATCTCGGTATTGCTCAAGATAATTACGAATTCTTCGCCGCCATACCGGAAAATCAAGTCGCTGGCTCTGATCGATTCGCGGATCGTCTGGGCAACCGATTTCAAGATCTGATCACCGTAGCTGTGGCCATAGCGATCGTTGAACGATTTAAAGTGGTCGATATCGATCAGCATTAACGAAAGCGGAGTCTTATGGCGCCGGGCCAGTTCCCATTCCCGCCGCATGCAATCGTCCATCGCTACCCGGTTATTCACTTGGGTTAACGGATCGGTGTGGGCCGATCGTAGCGCCTCGCGGTACCGCAGCGCATTGCGTAACGGGTAGCCGAGACACCCGATCAAGTTATCGATCTGTTTGACTTCCAGGTTGCTGAACGCTTTGCGGCGCGTCAGTCGCAACTCGCCGAGGTCCTCCTGGTCGACGATCAGACGATAATTGTACGAATAGGCCGCCGATATACCGTTGCGTATCTGGATATCTTCACCGTTATTACTATACGCATACCCGGCGGAACCGATCGTTTCCTGAACGGCCTGACTGAAAAATTCAATCAATCGATTTACATCCAGCGTTGTCTGAAGACTATTGGACAATTTCCACTGTTCCTCACGAAACGCAGATTTCACTCGAAATGCCGGGCGAGATGCTATATTTGTGGCCTGGGTGGTTTTCGGGATCATGAATTTTGTCGATCTTCGTTCCTGATCGATATAAGCGAATACCATACCAAAATAATATAATGTAGTCAGATCAGATTGTTGCACGTACTCACTCGAAAACTTTCGGAAAAGTGACGGATTATTGACGAGGAGTTTGAGAAGAAAGGGCGGAAGTAGAAATTTTCTACCAGTTTTCAAATAAGGCAATTTTTTACGCGCCAGGATTCTGTGAGCCCCGGACAGAAGACAGCGCAAATACCTGAGGGACAGACAGGCCCCTACGTCGTTCCGCGTGCGGCAACTCCTGCCGGACTGATAGTTCTGGTCCGAAGAACGAAATTTACAGGGTTATAACGCGGTGTTACAGCATGCCGAGTTCGAGTTTGGCGACCTCGGACATCATATCCTGAGACCATGGAGGATCGAATACGACTTCGACATTGACCGCGTCGACACCGGGCAGTTCGGCGATCAGCCGCTCAACATCGTGCTGAATGACGGGGCCCATGCCGCAACCGGGCGCGGTCAGGGTCATTGCGACATCGACCCGGTTTTTGCCATCGATCGGAATGACGCGACAATAGTAGACCAGCCCGAGTTCGACGATATTCACCGGAATTTCCGGATCGAACACGGATCGCATGACTTCCCAGGCGTTATTTTCGACGGATTCGGGATCGGTTGCGGATGAAATCCGGGAATTGCGACCAGCTTCCCTGCCCAGTGCATCCGCGTCGGCGCCGGCAATCCGAACCATCAGGCCGGTATCGGAAAATACCGTGAAGTTGTTGCCGAGCGACTGATAAATCGTGACGATCTGATCCTTGCTCAGTGTGATATGGCTTCCGTCCGGAATGGTAATCCCATTAACATCCCGTTTGAGTACGACGCTTTCGTCTGTGTGCCTGGTGTTCATTCGATCGATTCGGTGGTCCGGAAAATTTGCCCGTTCTGTCCGCGGCTACTCGGACCCAAAAGATAAATATACAGCTTTTCCAAAGATTCTGCATTAATTCGCTGCTGCGGATTCTCCGCCGGAAACGCCATTTTCCGCAAAGGCGAGTCAACGGGCCCGGGAATCAGTGTATTGACTCTGACCTTCCCGGCCGATTCGAGTTCATCCGCCAAAATTCCGGCGAACGCTTCCACGGCGATCTTCGAAATTCCGTAAATGCCCCAATAGGCCCTGGATTTTCGTGCGGACGAGTCCGATGTAAGGACGATGGAACCATCTGCGGATTTTTGTAACAGGTCCAACAGCGCCCGGGTTAACGCGAAAGGCGCGTTCAGATTGACATTCAAGACCGCGGACCAGTCCCGCACGTTGATGTGTGACACCGGTCCAAGCGGCGCGAATGCGGCTGCATTGTGCAAAAGACCATGCAGCACGCCGAATTCGCGATCGACGATCTGCGCGAGGTTCTCGTAATCGCGTTCGGTCGCTCCAACGAAGTCGATGGGGTACATCGCAGGCTCGGGAGCCCTCCGTGTCAAAATTTCGTCATATACTTTTTCGAGTCCCGAAAGCGTCTTATCACACAGGATTACGGTCGCCCCGTGGCGTGCGCAGGCGATCGATGCGACCCGCCCGAGTCTGCCGGCGGCCCCGGTGACGAAAACGATTCTATCTTTTAATTCATCGCGCGGAAAATCCGGGAGTTCGGATAACCGAAAATTGCTGCGGCTCAATTTGGACGCAGCCATTCCAGTAAGTCCGTGGGATGATGGTGCAGGCTCGACGCGCCCCAGGCGGTGATGTCTTCGTCCGCGCCAAGATAACCACAGGCCGCTGCTAAAGTCGTCATTCCGGCGCTACGGCCGGTCCGCCGGTGTAAATGCATTCAGCGGGTCCGATCCCGATCCGGCGCCGTATCGAGCAGTGTCCCGTCAAGGTCGAGCGGAATACAACGCCAATGAGTCATTTCGGTGACATTCAGTTTTTCTCGAAAACCGCGATGTAGTTGACATCGATATCCGTTCCAAGTGCGAATGTTTGGCTGAACGGATTGTATTCGATCCCCGTAATTGCTTCGATTTCCAATCCCGCGTGGCGGCCCCATGCGGAAAGCTCGGAAGGTTTGATAAATGTTTTGAAATCGTGAGTCCCTTTTGGAATCATTCGGAGAATATATTCCGCGCCGATCACTGCGGCTAAATAGGATTTGAGCTTTCGATTCAGCGTGGAAAAAAATATTCTGCCGCCCGGCTTGACGAGGTCCGAACAGGCGGTCACGACCGACTCCGGTTCGGGGACATGCTCCAGCATTTCCATGCAGGTGATGCAGTCGAAATATTCGGGCTGCTCGGCGGCGAGCACTTCGGCGCTGATTTTTCGATAGTGGACATGGAGACCGGATTCAAGCCCATGCAGTTCGGCGATTTCGATCAGGTCCTCGCTGAGATCGATACCAGTCACCTCGGCGCCGAGGCTGGCCAAGGCTTCGCTCAGGATTCCGCCGCCGCAGCCGACATCCAGTATACGCCGACCCTCGATTGCGGCATGTTCGGAAATAAAACCGGTTCGAAGCGGATTGACCGCGTGCAGGGTTTTGAATTCTCCATCGAGATCCCACCAGCGTTCGGCGAGCGATCCGAATTTATCGATTTCATGAGGATGGACATTCTCAAAGTTTGCCATCGCGTTCCCTCTCTGGTTAAGCAGAGTGAAGTTTGACCGCCCAGTAGGCAATGGATTCTCTGATTTTGTCAGGATCCAGCGTCGTCAGCGATCGGGATTTCAGCAACCGCCGTCCGGCCACCCAGACATCGGTGACCTGGTCCCGATTCGCGGAATAGACGATCTGCGAAACCGGGTCGTAAACCGGCAATGTTTCCAGGGTGTCGAGCGTGATCGCGGTGATATCGGCCGATTTTCCGGGCTCCAGCGATCCGCAGAGCGAATCGATCCCGAGAGCCTTTGCGCCATCCAGCGTGGCCATGCGCAAGGCGGTCGAAGCGGGCACTGCGCTCGCATCGACGGCGATTCCCTTGGCCAGCAGCGCGGCCGTACGCATCTCACCGAGGATGTCGAGATTGTTGTTGCTCGCGGCGCTGTCGGTGCCCAGCGCTACATTAATGCCCATTTTCAGCAGCCGGTCAACCGGACAAAAACCGCTTGCGAGCTTCAAATTCGATTCCGGACAATGTACGATATGGCAGCCGTATTCCGCAAGCCAGTCGATTTCTTGGTCCAGCAATTGCGTCATATGGACCGCGATGAACGTGGGTCCGAGCAGATCGAGCCGCCTTAAACGCGCCAGCGGCCGGACGCCGGTGGCGGCGATGCCTTGCTCGATTTCATCGCGGGTTTCATGTACATGCATATGGATCGGTAGTTCCAGTTCTTCGGAATACATCCGGACTTTTTTCAGTGCGTCATCGGACACCGAATACGGCGCATGTGGAGCAAACACCGGTCTCAGCAGGGACTCGTTACGCAACTCATCATAAAGCGCCAGGCCCTTGGTCAGATATTCATCGCTGTCGCGAGCCCAGGCGCTAGCGAAATCGACGACGATCAAACCGATACAGGCCCGTATTCCGCTCTGCAGGGCCAGGCGGGCGCTGATTTCGGGAAAGAAATACATATCATTGAAGCAGGTGACTCCGCCGCGCAGCATTTCCGCGATCGCGAGTTCGGTGCCGTCGCGGACGAATGCCTCGCTGATCCATTTCTGTTCGAGGGGCCAGATGGTTTCCCGCAGCCACTCCATGAGCGGCACATCGTCGGCGATGCCCCGCAGAAACGACATCGGTGAATGGGTGTGGGTATTGATCAGGCCCGGAATCAAGGCATGACGTTCGAACCATTCCGAGTGGACCGGCTGATATTTATCCAACGCTTGACCAACCGGTAGCAAGTCGACGATCTTCCCGTTGTGGATTGCGAGCGCATGATTTTCCAGTACCAGCCCGGAAGGTGCGACAGGTATAATCCAACGGGAACTGATCAGGGAATCGACTATCATGACGAGCAAACCAGCCAACGAACGCGTAACTGTACCATGCGGTCCGGACTCATGCACATGAATCCTGCGGGCGATCCTCCCGATGACACGGTGCGCGCGCTGTTCTGGACCGCGGACGGAATTTCGATTCTGGATCAACGGCTGCTTCCGAGTGAGGAACGGTTTGAGGTTTTTCATGATGCGGGAGGCGTTGCGGAAGCCATCCGCTCGATGCGCATACGCGGCGCGCCGGCGATCGGCATTGCCGCGGCTTTCGGCTTCGTGTTGGCCGCCCGCGAGTGCTACGCACGGAATCCGGGCGATTGGCGCGTGGACATTCTTCACGATGTTCGATGTTTGGCCGAGTCCAGACCGACGGCTGTGAATCTTTTCTGGGCGCTCGATCAGATGCGCCAGGTCTTTGACCGGATTACCGGGGATCCGGAGCCTGTGTTACTCGCGCGGGCACGGGCAATTCATGCGGCGGATATCGAAGCCAACAAAAAAATGGGCGGACTTGGCAGCGAAATTCTGGCTGATGCGCGCGGAGTGTTGACCCACTGCAATACCGGTTCGCTGGCTACCGGTGGGTATGGTACCGCGCTCGGAGTAATCCGGAGCGGCTATCGGAAAGGTCTGGAGCGGATTTACGCGACCGAAACCCGGCCCTGGAACCAAGGCGCCCGGCTGACGCTTTGGGAACTCCAGCGCGACCGGATCCCCGCGACTTTGATCGTCGATTCGGCCGCGGCCACGATCATGAAAAACAGGCAGGTACAATGGGTGATCGTCGGCGCCGACCGGATTGCCGCGAACGGCGATGTCGCCAATAAGATCGGAACTTATTCGCTCGCGATTCTCGCGCGTTATCACGACGTTCGCTTCATGGTCGTTGCGCCGGTTTCAACGATCGATCCCGCATTGCAGGACGGCCGGGATATCCGAATCGAGGTACGCGACCCATCGGAACTGCTGCCGGATATTTATCGGGGCGATCCGTGCGTCGGCGCCTGGAATCCGGTATTCGATGTGACTCCGGCGAAGCTGGTCGATGTCATCGTCACCGAACGCGGAGCCATCCATAATCCGGACCGGGCCGGAGTTGCAAGAGTGTTGGCTGCCAGGCATTTGCAGCGTGAATCGTATTAATAGAACGATCTGGTATTAGAGCACGCAAACCTGATTACACGAGTTCTCGCGCTATGAATCAGCTGTTGGCTATCGCATTTGGCGGCGCGGTTGGCTCGCTGCTGCGCTTTTTGGTTTCTACGGGCATGCATGCCTGGCTCGGCCGCGCTTTTCCATACGGTACGCTGACCGTCAATGTCCTTGGATCATTCCTGATCGGCTTGTTAACCGAGGCGCTTATTCTGCAACGTGTGGCTATTTCCCTGGAGTACCGGGCGGCAATGCTGGTGGGTCTGTTTGGTGGGTTTACGACCTATTCGTCATTTTCTATCGAAACCTTCTACCTGTTCGAGGAAGGCAGCCACGGCAAGGCCGTGCTGAATATCCTGATCAGCGTCGGCGCCTGTCTGTTCGCAGTCTGGCTGGGACTTGCCGCGGGGCGGCTATTGTTCATGCCCTCGGGCGGGATAGTTCGCTGGTTCGGATTGATGTTACCCTATGGAATTATCGCGGTCAACGCCGTGGGTTCATGCATCATTGGCCTGATCATGGCCGTACTAGGCGAAAAATCGGGCCTCGATATTGAGCAGCGTGCGGCGGTGATGGTCATCGTGGTCGGGGCTTTTATGACATTTTCCAGTTTGTATCTTATTTTATACGTTATCGAACACGGCTTCACTTTCAAGACCGAAGTCATTTCGCTATTGAGCATTTTTGTCGGAAACATTTCGGTCTGCGTGCTGTTTTTCTGGTTGGGTTCACTGCTGGCCAGGGGTTTCTGAAGTAGCGGAGGACATTTTACCGATGGCGTTAGTATCGAAAGGCGGTATACTGCCCAAGGTCGGTTTCCCGACATCCTCGCAGTATTGAATGGCGGCCCGTCCGACTGAATTGGCAGGAAGGATTTGTAAATCGAATGCTTGACCCACGTTGGTTTCGAACCCGGATTGACGAAGTTGCCCGTCAGCTCGAGCGGCGTTCCTTTGTACTAGACGCGGCAGCATTTCAGGATGTCGACGGCCGGCGGAAGGCCGTTCAGATTCATACGCAATCGCTGCAAAATGAACGCAATATACGCTCCAGGGCGATCGGTAAGGCGAAGGCTGCGGGTGAAGATATTCAGCCTCTGCTTGATCAAATCGAAAGGCTTGGGGATCAGCTCAAAAACGCGGAGTCGGAGTTGTTGGATCTGCAAACCAACATCGATAATTGGATCCTTGGTATTCCGAATGTTTTGGACGACGACGTTCCGCCGGGCAAAAGCGATGACGACAACGTCGAAATCTGCCGCTGGGGCGACCCGTTTCAATTCGATTTCGAAACCAAGGACCATGTCGATCTGGGCGCGCGGTTGCGGGAAATGGATTTCGAAACCGGTGCCAAACTTGCGTCAGCGCGCTTTGTAACGCTTCAGGGAGGATTGGCGAGGCTGCAGCGCGCCCTGATTCAATTCATGCTCGATACCCATGTCCGGGAACACGGCTACACCGAGGTGTACGTGCCGCTTCTGGTCAACAGTCAGAGCATGCGCGGCACCGGGCAATTGCCGAAATTCGAGGCTGACCTGTTCGCGGTTAAACATGATCCGCCCCTTTACCTGATTCCGACGGCCGAGGTTCCGGTAACCAATCTGGTCCGGGATGAAATTATCCCGGATGATCAAATGTCGATGCGCTTTGTCGCGCACACGCCGTGTTTCCGGAGCGAGGCCGGTTCGTATGGCAAGGATGTGCGCGGGATGATCCGGCAGCATCAATTCGAAAAAGTGGAACTGGTTCAAATTGTGCGACCGCAGGACTCGCAAGCCGCTCTCGAAGAATTAACCGGGCATGCCGAAGTCATATTGCAAAAGCTCGAACTGCCCTATCGAAAAGTGTTGCTGTGCGCCGGAGACACCGGATTTTCTTCGGCGAAGACTTATGATCTTGAAGTCTGGCTTCCAGGCCAGAGTAAATATCGTGAAATTTCCTCGTGCAGTAATTTCCGTGATTTTCAGGCCAGGCGTCTCTCGGCACGCTGGCGAAATCCGGAAACCGGCAAACCGGAACTGGTCCATACCCTGAATGGCTCCGGCCTCGCGGCAGGCCGTACCCTGATCGCAGTCATGGAAAATTTTCAGGATCGCGACGGACGGATCCACATTCCGAAGGTTCTACAGTCCTACCTTCACGGTGAAGAGGTAATTGGATAAAAGTTTCGCGGATGAACGGACCAACGAAAAAGCCCGGCGATTGCCGGGCTTTTCATTTTTCAAGGGACGGAGAAACCTTCCGTTAGTTCAATCAGTCGTCCCCGCTGAAGGCGCCCAGAAGGTGCAACAGACTCATGAACAGGTTGTAAATGGATACATACAACGCAATGGTTGCAAGTATGTAGTTGGTTTCACCACCGTGGATAATTTCGCTGTTCTGGTAAAGGATCATTCCGGACATCAGCAGCACAAACATCGCGGATACCGCGAGCGCTAATCCAGGCATGCTCGGCACGAACATCGCGACAATCCCGGCGAGAAAAGCGACCAGGATACCGACCATCAAAAATCCGCCTAAAAAGCTGAATTCCTTACGGCTAGTGAGCGCGTAACCGGAGAGCCCCAAAAAGATGATCCCGGTGCCGCCAAGCGCGGTCATTACCAATTGTGATCCATTGCTATAGAGGGTCAAATACAGGTTAAGAATGGGGCCCAAGGTAAGTCCCATGAAACCGGTGAGTGCGAAAATAAAAATGATTCCGGTGCCGCTGTTGCTGAATTTAGAGGTCAGGAACAACAAGCCAAAATAACCGATTAGTGTTAGAAAGGGATTGAATGGCGGTAAGTTCAGGGCCATCGCCAGACCCGCGGTCGCGGCACTGAACAATAGCGTCATGGAAAGCAACAAATAGGTATTTTTCAATACCTTGTTGGTTTCCAGAAGTCGCGCTTCAGTGCGTTGCGTTACCTGATTTAGTCTCATATTTACCTCGACATTTTGATTATCAAAACCTGACATGTTCGACATTGAAACAAATTTGAAGTTTCAGCTCAACCTAGCGAATAAGCATAATGCCGGAGGCGGTGACATGCAAGTCCAGAACGTTGACGGCTCCGCGTCTTTCGCGTGCAATGGGAGATTTCTTGAACCGGTTCACGGGCCCCCATCATCGAACCGGATCCCATCCAGAGCGGACGTACTCATTTCATCCTGTAAGTTGTCGTAACATCGTAACCGTTGAAGAACGAAGCGGCCGGCAGCGAAAAACAACTGCAAACGGTTAATATATGGGGACAGAGACTATTCATTTCAACGGGTAGAAACCGAAGCTGAATCGCGATCATATGGCGGAATCCACGAAAATATTCGCCTACGGCAGCCTGATGGATAACGCTTCGTTGCGCGGGATAGTGCCGCGGGCAACGAATCTGTATCCGGCAAAAATTTATGGGTTCAGAAGGATTTTTAATCTTGCGTCGCATTACCGGTATTGCCCGGAGAAGCAATCTCCGGTTTGCGTGTTGAATTTGGAGCGGTCGGAACCGGACTGCGTCCTGAACGGGATCTGCTTTGAAATCGATCAAAGTGCTTTTCCGGCGCTGATGAACCGGGAACAGATTTATCAAATGCATGAAGTTACTGTGCACCGGTATAATGACGATGGGCCGCACCTATTGGCCAGTTTATTCTGGGCGAAAGATCATGAATGCTTTCGCTATTTGACCGGTTCGAATGCTCAGAAACATTACCTGAATATCTGTATGTCCGGCTGTGAAGCATTCGGACCCCGCTTTTTGGAGGATTTCAAGCAGACCACGGTTTTTTGGGGAATTGACTCAAAGGAGGAAACGGACCGTATATGGCGAGGGAACTGGTAACCGCAGTGCGGCATGGTTATCAACGAATCCGTTCCCAGTCGGAGGGTCCGGACGCCGAATAATTCGATTTGAAACTGTATTCACGGGAGGTATTCACGGTGGCGAAAGCGAAGTTTTCATTGGGCCAGATCGTACATCACCGGCTTTTTGACTATCGGGGTGTGATTTTCGACATCGATTTTGAGTATCAGGGCAGTGAGGAATGGTATAACACGGTAGCACGAAGCCGGCCTCCGAAAAATCAACCCTGGTACCATGTTCTGGTCGACAATGCCGAACATGAAACCTATGTGGCGGAACGCAATCTCGAATCAAGCGAAATCGGGGAACCCATCCGTCACCCATGCGTCGCTCTCTATTTCTCCAGGATAGAGGACGGTATTTATGTCTCCTTGATGCGGAAAAACTGATCGATGGACCGGCGCGAACTGCTCCAGCGTATCGACGAGTTGGTGCTGTGTCATTCTCCAAGCGGATCGGAATCGGAAGTCGACGATTATCTGGCTTCGGCGCTTGACGGCTTGAAACTGGATTGGCGCAAGGATCCCGCGGACAACCTGGTCGCGAGGATCCCCGGACGGGATCCCTCCAGGCTACTCGCCATTACGGCGCATAAAGATGAAATTGGCGGTATCGTCAAGTCCTTCAATGCCGACGGAACCATAAACATCCGCAAGCTCGGCGGGGCGTTCCCGTGGGTTTACGGCGAAGGGGTGGTTGATCTGCTTGGCGATCACGAGACCGTTTCCGGAATTCTCAGCTTCGGTTCCCGCCATGTTTCTCATGAATCTCCGCAGAAAGTCCATCAGGACGAGAAGCCCCTGCTTTGGACCGATGTCCGGGTCGATACCAAACTAAGCCCTGGTGCGCTGGAAGCCGCCGGCATCCGGCCAGGGTCCCGCATGGTGATCGGTAAGCATCGCAAGAAGCCGTTTCTGATGGGCGATTACATCGCAAGTTATACGCTCGACAACAAGGCTTCGCTTGCGATTCTCCTGGCGCTCGCGGAAGAAATCGAATCGCCCCTGGTCAACATTGACCTCGTGGCTTCCTCGAAGGAAGAAGTGGGGGCGATCGGAGCGATGTTCTATTCCGGGCAGGCAAGGCCCGATGCGTTGGTCGCGCTGGAGATTTGTCCCAGGTCGAAGGAGTATCCGATCGTATCGGACCAGCTACCGGTGCTATTGTCCCAGGATGGTTACGGGCTTTACGACGAGCGCTTGAACCGGTCGATCGCAGCAACCGCCGAACGAATCGAAATCCCTGTTCAATACGCGGTATTGAGCGGCTTCGGTAGCGACGCATCCCTCGCAATGAAATCCGGACATACCGCGAAAGCCGCTTGCCTGGCCTTTCCAACGGACAATACCCATGGTTATGAGATCGCCCATCTTGGCGCGATCGAACGTTGTTTTCAGATTCTGAAGCGGTACTGCGAGGATTGCACCGGCTTTTGATTCAGGGTAACCCTGAACAATTCCGGCCTGGATTCTCGAGTAGTGGGCAGTGCATGAATTAACCGAGAAGAAAGAAGAGGGAGGGAAGCGTTCCGTGCTTCCTAGCCGATCCTCCGTGCGAGGGCTGTCCGTTTCCAGTCCCGCGGCCTTCCTTAGGTTTTTAATCTACAGTGGGGCTGCATCCGACGATGTAAGCTATTCACGGAAAAAATGTGAAATATTCACGTTACTGGGAATGTGCATTGTTGTAGATTGCAGATTTAACATTCGCGCTGCTAGGAGCCTGTCGGACTTAATTAATAATAAGTCTCATTGGTGGTAAGATAGCGGCATGTTCGATCATTTAGCGTCAGGTTTCTATGAATCGCTTTATTCCGTTCAGTGGTGAACAACAGTATTTACTGCCCCCGTCCAT
>JBGTCG010000209.1:0-20625 GCA_041748915.1 Methylococcales bacterium | reverse complement strand
CGTCCCACCCTTTTGCAACAAAAGGCTTTCCAACTCCTCGGCGTCAAACCCGAACGTACCCAGTAACGCTCCCTGGATTGCATGATAACCGTCATATACATCAATAAGTGACTGTTTTCTGATGGTCAAAGTTAGGCTTAGATAAATACCTTCGCCGCGCTGCGCAAGCCGGAATCGGACAGACCGTCCTTTTTGCCGCGTTCCATTCCGATTACGCGGTGGCGAACCGGGAGGTGGCGCGCATTGTCGCCAGCCGTCCGGATCGGTTCTTTGGATTTGCTTTTGTGAATCCTGTTCATATCGGGGACGGGTGTCGAGACTGGTTCGTCAGGCCGTCGAAGAGTACGGTTTCCTCGGAATCAAAGTACATCGCCAAGACGGTCCAATCACCCGCGAAATATGCGAGACGGCGCGGTTGTATTCGTTGCCGGTACTCTACGACGTAACGGGAGAAGTCTCGGTATGCGAACTACTTGCCCAGGAATATTCCGATGTCAATTTCATCATCCCGCACCTGGGGAGTTTCGCCGATGACTGGCGGGCGCAGATTGCGCTGATCGACCATCTGGTGCGGCATGCGAACATCTACGCCGATTCCTCGGGAGTACGCCGGTTCGACATATTGGAACAAGCCGTGCAGAGGGCGGGGGCGAAGAAGCTGTTGTTTGGTTCCGATGGCCCCTGGCTTCGGGGACGATAGTAGAACAGTCCAGAATCACGAAATCCCCCTTGGCGGACCGATTGTCGAGGATGTGAATAAGCCGTGCGATGAGTTCCTTGCCGGTGCGGCTTTCCCCGAGAATCAGCATGGGGGCTTCGCTGAACCTCGCGGTTTCAATAAATTCCCTGAGAAACGCCCGCCATACCGGGCTTTTGCCCACGATGGAGTCAACCACCGGGGGCATTTCGATCAAATGGTCTATGGTGGACCAGCGTTCAAAGCGAACCTGAACCTGTCGGACCAGGGTATCCGCATCGGACCAGGTCAACACGTCCGAGGCGCCGGCCTGCAAAAGCTGCCAAGAGTAAACGCCTTTGCGCACCCCAATCGAATCTGAAATAGCGATAATCAGGTCACAACCCCTTCCGCGAGTGGTTTGAACGAAGTCGCAAAGTTCCCGAGTGAACTCGGAAAATGCATATTCCTGGCTTGCTCAGCAAGTTCTCATTGGATGGTTTAACGTTAAGACCATAGTGCGAGAATCGTTGGACGAATTGTTCTTGTCCCTGGTTTTCTGCCCAATTTTTGATCCAAAAGTCGGTTTCCATTCTGTCCCCCTGACAGTCTCGAATGTTCGTTAACCAGCACGACGTAGAAAGTGAGTCTTATCCCCGTATGAACCAAATCCTCAATTATTGGGGGCCCTCACGAAATCACCACGGGCACGAAGCTTGACCAGGACGCGTTCACCCAGAGGGAGTAAGGGTTGCTTCCCGAAAGCCGTATCCTCGTATAGGTCATGCTCGGCCGGTTGCCGATGCGTTGGGAGCGCGGACGGTCCGGAGCGTCGGTCTGCGGTGTCCCGGTAGAGCGCAACAAGCTGATCGCGCCCGCGGGGTTTAACGCACTGTCCTTCGCCTTTCCAGGCGCCTTGCCCGCAAGCGAGCGCTCCGACGACGATAGGCGAGACGCTCGAGGTCCCGCTAAATTGATCGGTGTACTCCCGATCGAGATCGACGCTCTGCAAGTTGGTCAAGCCGATCGTCCGCCGCGGAAACGTGGTAGAAGCCGTGTATAGACTCCGCGTCCGTGGCTGCCATGTCGTCGGAGCGTCGGTTTTCATCAAAGAGTGGCTCTACGTCGCGCCTGCCTCCGCGAGCAAAGCCGCGAACGAAGTCGAATCTACGCCAGCAGTCGCCTCGATACCCGCAGGGCCAACCTGCATATCGACCCCGGATTGCATTTTGACGACGAGCTCTCGCGACGAATCCGGTGGTTCGTTGGCGCCTTGAGGGAGAGCGAATCGTGTTTTTTATCGACCATGATAATCCAGAAATAAACGATAAGAAGATCCCGGCAAAGTACCTTGCCAACTTACGAAGGCTCGTGCGTCCTTTACTCGGTAGCGCGTACTATAGTGCGCTCGTATCGATTATTCTGTTAATAGTCGGCAGGAACGATGTAAATATTACATTCGAGGGCTAAAGCCGCCGCGCCGCCTGGCGAATCATCCGGCTGCCTGCGTGCGGCGGTGATCGCGGAACGACTCGGTTCCGGCCTGCCCGATCGATCGCGATCCGGGTATAATTCAGCTTTCACTCTATTTCCGGAATCATTGAGATTCTGACGACCGATGGAATTCGATCATGAAGTGGATGCCAGCGGACTGATTTGTCCTCTGCCCCTGTTACGGCTTAAAAAAGCGCTGGTCGCGATGCGCAGCGGCGAGGTGGTCCGCGTGTTGGCGACCGATCCCGCGGCCTATCTCGACATCGGGGTTTATGCGGAGCAAACCGGAAATCGTATCCTTGAACATTTTGTCCAGGACGGCAAGCAGCATTTTTTTATCCGTAAGAAGTAAAGGATTTCAACTCACGTTTATCTTGTTCCCACTTGATTCTACTTTGTCCGATTAGCCCGAAGCTCGTCATACTCGCCGGGAAGCGGGTATCCAGCGTCCATGGACGGCATGCTCGAAGCCATCCATGGAGCATTGATTCCGGCAATCTGCCAGCCGGAATGGCGATCTTGAAAATATTGGTAATGGAACCTGACAAAGTAGGATTAATGGCCGCGAATTGCAACGGTTCAGACGTTCTGACCACGCAGCGAAATGACCGGCCAGTGGTGGGTCAATGCAAAGTTGCGCAGCGTATCGTCGGGATCGACCGCGACCGGGTTATCCACTCGTTGCAGGAGCGGCAGATCATTGTGCGAGTCGCTGTAGAACCAGCTATTTTTCAAGGAATGTCCGGTTTCGTTCAGCCATTGTTCGAGATGTTGCACCTTGCCATGCTGAAAGCAGGGGACGCCGCTGAATCGGCCCGTAAAGCGCCCTTCAATCGATTCCGGAACCGTGGCGAGAATATTGGTGATTCCGTACAGTCCGATAATCGGCTCGGTCACGAACTTGTTGGTTGCGGTCACAACCAGCAGCGTATCGCCGGCTGCCATGTGCCGTTCGATCAACGCCCGGGCTCCGGCCAATAGGATCGGTTTGATTTTTTCCTCGATATAGCGGGAACGCCATGCAGTCAGCTTTTCCGGCGGATGAGCCGCGAGCGGGGCCAACGCAAAACCCAGAAAGGCTTGAATATCCAGGGTGCCCTGTTTGTATTCCTCGTAAAAACGGGCGTTGGCTAGTTCATATCGTTCCCGGTCGACGATGCCCTGTTCAACCAGAAACTGGCCCCACAGATAATCGCTGTCGCCACCGATCAGGGTATTGTCAAGATCAAAAATCGCGAGACTCACAATGAATTGAATTGAAAAAAGTTAAGCAAGGATCTGAGGATAGCAGGCCAATCGGTTGATGTCTCCTGTACATTACGGCGAGGGTGTAATTACCTGCGATCGCTGGACCAGAACTACAGCCCGATTGAAAAGGTAAACGGATTTCTGCTTTAATACGCCATGTACAATTCGCATCGATTGAAGTTGCGTTCAGATCGTTACCAGGAAGGTTCTGGTTCAATCAGGGTTTCCCGCCGTACCGGTATGCGCTGCCAAAATCCACGCTTTCGGCTTTTGATCTGTGAGGCGACGCCAAATCGCATTCGGTGTTGCCAATCGCTGAGAAATCCAGGATGGATTCTTTCAGTGCTTCCCTCGAGACGCTAACCCACCAGGGAATATCGCTAAAACCGACCGACTTGATATGGCAGTATGATTGACGCAGACGGATATCGGTACAATGTTGGGATTATACTTTGCAACGCCGAGGGGCGATTGTTTTGGGCGCGGCGGGCGGGCATGGATTCCTGGCAATTTCCTCAGGGCGGCATCAAAAAAAATGAAGATCCCGAACAAGCGATGTTTCGCGAGCTTTACGAAGAAATCGGCTTAACGCCCGATCACGTTGAGGTAATTGGCCGAACCCGGAACTGGTTGCATTATGACCTCCCGGAACGTTATATCCGTAAACATTCCTATCCGGTGTGCGTCGGCCAGAAACAGCTCTGGTTTATTCTGAAGATGAAATCCGGTGAACACTGCGTGCGGTTCGATTGTTGCGAGAAACCGGAGTTCGATGGCTGGCGGTGGGTGGATTTTTGGGTTCCGGTCAACGAAGTGGTTTTTTTTAAACGCGATGTTTATCGCAGAGCCCTATCCGAACTCGGAAAGATGTTGATATCGGATAACGTACCCGTCAGCGCGGAAGGTTATCTTTCTCCCGGCACAGGCTTGCAGCAGAATCAATAGGGCGCTCATTTCGGATAACCCTCCGATCGTAGTTTGACCCCGTTCGGCCGCTCCTCTGATCTGAACACCGCGGTTTCAAAATGCCCGTCCGGGTACAGCGAGAGACGCCGGTAACCGGGCGCCAGATCGTCCAGCGTGAATCGGTCAGATCCTGGTTTGAACTGGAAGCAGGTTGATGGTGTACCCAATACCTGAAGATTCCGGAATCGAGTAGCAAAGGCCTGATGGATATGACCACAGACGACGGCCCCGATTCGAGAATGCGATTCCAGAACGTCAAAAAACCGGGTTCCATTATCGACTACCATGGTATCCATCCAGGCGCTGCCGATCGGCAGCGGATGATGATGGAGACAGATCAGCGCGAATTTTTCCGGATATTGATCCAGATGATCTTCCAAAATCCTGAAGTTCTCTGCGGATAAATGCCCGGATTCGCTTCCTGGCCTTGTGCTGTCCAGGCATATGATTTGCCACGAATCGGAGACGATCTGACTGGAACAATAGACATTGCGGGATGTGAGCTCATCGCGCATGATCCGGGGATCGTCGTGGTTTCCTGGAAGACAGACACACGGCACGCCGAGACTCCGCAAGAATCGGTCGAGCCGCCGATACGTTGCCGCCAGCGGATCTTGCGTCAGATCTCCGCTTAACAAGATCACATCGGGCGGCCAGAATTGCGATCTGGCCAAATCCACGACCTTCCTAAAGGAATCTTCGGTGTTGACGCCGAGTAATGTCCGATCAGGATCCGGCAGGAGATGTAAATCAGTGATCTGAACGACTTCAATAACGCGATTGACCCGGTTTATATTTGTGTTTAGAGTCAGTGAGCGGGGTCTCATAGTTGCGGATGCCTTGATTTCCTGTGGCACGGCGTGAATGAACCGACGGCTTGTTCGCGGGAAGGTACGCAGAGCAACCCTTCGATGTCATAATAAAAATCGTACTACGTTACTGGCACGGTGGAATCCGGACGTGGAAATCCGTTATTTCGTTCCAAGGAATCCTGGCTACCTGGGAAAGCCAGGCTGGCACGGCGGGTGCGGCATTGCCGTACTGCGCGGGTAGGCACAAATTTCAACCAGAAAATCCTTCAACGCGATTATATAGTTTTGATCAGAACTTTGGAATTGCGGCGGTAGTTATATAAGTCCTGCTTTTCCCGGGGCAGGTTGGAAAGGTCCGAGAGTGCGAATCCGCGTTCCAGGAACCAATGCGTGGTCTGCGTAGTCAGCACGAATATCCGGTTGAGCCCGACGCCGCGCGCGGATTTTTCGAGATGTTCAAGAAGCTTCGTACCGCGGGATTGTCCGGTATATTCTCGATGCAGCGCAATGCAGGCCAGTTCTCCATAGCCTACCTCGCGGAACGGATACAGAGCGGCGCATCCGACAATCAGTCCATCCCGGTCGATCACGGTAAAGTAGGAAATCTCGGTTTCCAGGACTTCACGCGAACGCGGCGCCAAAACTCCGCTTTTTTCCAGCGGCGTGAGCAATTCAAGAATTCCCGCGACATCCCTGAGCGTGGCGTTTCTCATGACTTCGAAGGGTGTCGCGCTGATCAAAGTGCCGCTGCCGTCGCGGGTATATAATTCCTGGAAAATCGCCCCATCCGATGCCCGATCGATCAAATGGGTTCGGTGAACCTCCGATTCACAGGCCGCGATCGCTTGCTGTAGATGGCGCCTGGTCGCATCGCTGAGATCGTTTTTTGCGCACAAAAGGCCCTTCGCTTCAACCGTGGTTAATTGCCGGATCGGTTGCTCTGGTGATCCAATCGGCATTTCGGCCTCGGTAAAGATAATCAATTTATCGGCGGCCAAATCAACGGCAACGCTGACAGCGAGGGCTTCAGCCGAAAGGTTAAATATTTCGCCGGTGGGCGAGTAGCCGATCGGAGAGATCACGATGATATTATTCTGATCGAGTTTCTCTCGAATCGACGCGACATCGATCCGCCGAATTTCGCCGGTATGGCAGAAGTCGATTCCGTCGCGAACTCCAAGCGGCTTGGCGGTTACGAAGTTTCCCGTGCACACCCGGGTTTTCTCTCCGGCCATCGGTGAATTCGATAATCCCATCGAAAGCAGCGCTTCGATCTCCACCCGGACCGTGCCGGCCGCCTCTTTGACGCACTGTAACGACTTCGAGTCGGTGATGCGAATGCCATTATGATAGCGGGAGGTGAGCCCCGCGTTGTTGAGCCGCTCTTCAATTTGAGGCCGGATGCCGTGAACCAGCACCAGCCGGATTCCGAGCCTGTTAAGTATCGCGAAGTCATGGATCGTGTGCGCGAATTCGGCATCCAAGACGGCGTCGCCGCTGAAATAGATTACGAAGGTGCGGTTGCGGTGCGCTTCGATATAGGGCGCGGCATCCCGGAACCAGTCCACAAATAAGGATTCGTGAATCACGCGGATCAATGAATCAGGCAATACCGGTGTACGAGATTTCTAATTAGCTTGATCGCGGGCTCGATCTGGTTTATCGGCAAAAATTCGTCGGGCTGATGCGCCTGGTCGATTGACCCCGGTCCGATGATCACGGTTTCCATCCCGAGCTTTGCGAAAAAAGGTGCTTCGGTTCCAAACGCCACCGCCTGAGCGGGATGGCCGGTAAGGGATTCGCAGCTGCGGATAAACGGCGAATCGGCGGCCGTTTCGAATGCGGGCAGTCCTTCGAACAGCGATTCGATTGAGAGACTTAGCCGCGGATTGCCGGCTAGAACGGTTTGCAGCCGATTCGTCAGGGATTCGCGTAATTCTTGAACATCCATTCCGGGCAACGGCCGGATATCAATCAATGTTTCACAATGCGAGCAAATCCGGTTCGGGCTGTCGCCCCCGCGAATCGCGCCGAGGTTCAGGGTCGGAACGTCGACCTCGAACATCGGATTGCGGTTCGCTTCCTGCAAGTCCTTACGCCATTGAAGCAATTCCGCGATGACCAGGTGCATCCCTTCCAATGCGCTGGCTCCCAATGCCGGGTTGCTGGAATGACCGGACTGGCCGCGCACGCGGATCGCTTCCATCATTACGCCTTTGTGCATGCGAACCGGCTTGAGCGACGTCGGTTCGCCGATCACCGCATACCGTCCGAGCGGGATTCCCTGTTCGAGCAATCGCCTGGCGCCAGCCATGGTGCTTTCTTCATCGGCGGTGGCGACAATCGTCAATGGCGCCTGGAATCGTCCGGGCTCGAAGATTTTGACTGCCTCCAGTACAATCGCGAAAAAGGACTTCATATCGGCGCTGCCTAGGCCATAGAGCCGCTGGTCTTTCTCGGTCAACTTGAATGGATCGGATGACCAGCGTTCCGTGTCGAAGGGTACCGTATCGGTATGCCCGGAAAGGACCAGGCCGGATCCCGGATTCGGATTGCCCAGCGTGGCCACCAGATTGGCTTTCGTGGTTGAGACCGGACCGATCCGGATGTCGAAGCCCAGGATTTCGAGCCAGCGCGCGAGCACATTGATGACCTTGAGGTTGCTTTGATCATCGCGCGGGTCGGTGCTGCTGACCGACGGGTATGAGATCAGGGTTTCCAGCATTGAGATCAGGTTCGGAACTTGGCGGTTCATTCAAGGTTGCTCTACTCGTCGTGCATCGCAATTTGACGCATCAATTCCGTTTTCTCCGGGAGAAGGTAGATTATGGGGTAAAAAAACTAATATTGACGTGTAACAACGGACCTCACTCAAGCGAATTGTCCGTAACCGCTCCTTCGGACGCGGAGCTGACCAGCTTTGCATATTTAGCCAGAACTCCGCGGGTATACTTCGGCAGGGGCTGCTTCCAGGCCTTCAGCCGCTGCTGGATTTCAGCGTCCGGCAGGTCCAATGTCAATTCGTTGTGTTCGGCGTCAATCGTGATCGTGTCCCCGTCCTGCACGATCGCCAGCGGTCCTCCGCAATACGCTTCCGGTGTGATATGACCGACCACAAAACCGTGCGTGCCCCCGGAAAACCGGCCATCGGTGATCAGCGCGACCTGGTTGCCGAGTCCCTTGCCCATGACCGCGGCGGTCGGTGAAAGCATTTCCCGCATTCCAGGCCCGCCGCGCGGTCCTTCGAATCGAATGACAAGAACGTCCCCGGCTTTGACCCCGCCACTCAGAATGCTTTGCAGGGCTGCTTCCTCGCACTCGAACACCCGTGCGCCGCCGGTGAAACAAAGTCCTTCTTTACCGGTAATTTTCGCTACCGCGCCCTGGGCGGCCAAATTGCCGTATAAAATGACCAGATGGCTGTCCTTTTTGATCGGATTGGACAAGGAACGGATGATATCCTGCCCCTCCGGATAGCGGCCGGCATCGGCGAGGTTTTCGGCCAATGTCTTGCCGGTTACGGTCAAACAGTCTCCGTGCAGCAGCCCTTGGTCGAGCAAGGTTTTCATGAGCGGTTGGATCCCGCCGATTTCGATCAGCTCCGCCATCGAGTACCGGCCGCTCGGTTTCAGATCGGCGAGGACCGGTATTTTTTTGCCGATTCGCGAAAAGTCTTTCAGTTGCAAACCGACTCCGGCGGCATTGGCCATCGCCAGCAAATGCAGCACCGCATTGGTCGAACCGCCCAGCGCGACGACCACGCTGATCGCATTTTCAAAGGCTTCCCGGGTCATGATGTCCAGCGGCTTGATGTTCTTCGCCAAAAGGTCCAATACCGTTTGGCCGGCCCGAGTGCAATCGAGCTTTTTCGCGTCGGAAACGGCGGCTTGAGCGGAACTGTCCGGCAGGCTCATGCCGAGCGCCTCGATCGCGGATGCCATCGTGTTCGCGGTGTACATCCCGCCGCAGGCGCCCGGACCCGGAATTGCTTTGGCTTCGATGTTCTTGAGTTCGCGGTCGTCGATCCGGTCATTGGCGCGTTGGCCGACCGCCTCGAATACCGAGACGATATCGAGGTTTTTACCATTGTGGCCACCCGGTAAAATGGTTCCGCCATAGACAAAGATCGCGGGTCTGTTTAAACGCGCGAGCGCGATCAGACAGCCCGGCATATTTTTATCGCAACCGCCGATTGCGACGACTCCGTCAAAGCCCTGGCAGCCGACTACGGTCTCAATGGAATCGGCAATCACTTCCCGGGATACCAGCGAATATTTCATGCCTTCCGTGCCCATCGAGATTCCGTCGGAAATCGTGATCGTATTGAAAATGACGGCCTTGCCGTGGTTTTGATTCACCCCTGCGGCGGCATGTTCGGCCAAACGGTCAATATGCATATTACAAGGCGTCACCATACTCCAGGTGGACGCGATGCCGACTTGCGGCTTTTCGAAATCCGCGTCTTCGAATCCGACAGCATGCAGCATCGCCCGGCTCGGCGCGCGTTCCATACCCTGTACTACTTGCGATGAAAATCGGCGGGTGGATTTTTCGGAGTTATTGGTCATGGCCCATGGTATGAAAATCGATCGGTTTTGGCATGCGGGTCGTACCGTTTAAAAGGAGTCCCAGCTTCTGCTTTTTCGTCTCCAGCTCAGTTTCGGCAGGATCAAACCGAGAATAATTCCGCCCAGTAACACGCCGGCGCCGATCAAAAACCAGTCCTGTGCGATGCGGTCATCAAAAGCTTTGTTTTCACGTTTAACCTTCTGCAGTTCATTCTCGAGCACGACCACGCGTTCCTGTAGCTGATTCCGTTCTTCGAGTATTTGGACTGCGTTCGAGGACGCCTGGCGAATCGACGCGACTTCCTGGATTAATTGGTCCTTTTCTCTATTGAGTGCATCGGTTTCCGTGGACTTGTTCTGGTGGTCCGCTTTCAGGGCATTCCGTTCTTCCTTGACCTGTTTCGATTCCTGCCGCAGGTTCTCCAGTTCCGTGATTGCGGTAGCGAGCTGAGCCCGCGCAATCGGGATATCGCTCAAATACCGGGTCAGCACCCAGCCGGTTTTATTGTCGCCGGTTCTGACATAGGTCCATCCCGCGCCACTGTCATTCTTGAGTATCGTTAGCGGAGTTCCGGATTCGAGACTGGATAAAATTTTGTGTTGGGTGCCTTGACCGCTGCGGAGCATGACCTCGAGTTTGTCCGTCACATAAACGGTTTTTGCAGCGTGGACGTGGCATGCTGCAAGTATCAGCAAACCGGTTAGAATTATTCTCACATAGACTCCTGGATCTAACAATATCTTGGCGCCGGTGTTGTCGCCGCTATTTCGAACAGGGGATTCATTGTTTTCGACGCTGTTCCGGAATGCCGTCGGTCTCGCGTCGAAAGGGCCGATTCTACAGAATTCGTGCGGGTCCGGAAATAGCCATTATGGCGGGTTATGGCGCGCGTGGGAATCCGCGGTGAACCGGCAGGTATTTCCGCTACGCGCCTGACCCGCCCTACGTTTTACGCCCTGACGGAACCGGAAAATGTACTTTCCTGGTTCCTTACATGTTCAATGGCTTGCATCCATTGAGCAATGCCGGCATGTCCTGGGTAAACGCTGAATAAATCCATCCTGGATTTCTCGGCGGTCGTCAACCCTGCCAATGCCATTGGCAGCGCATCCGTGCACTGTGGGACGTTCTGAATCAAAGCTTCCCTGGGCCGGGAATCAGGGAAGCAGAAATTCGAGAAGAGATTTTTGCGCGTGCAATCGGTTTTCGGCCTCGTCCCAGACCACACTCCGGGGCCCGTCGATTACCGCGGCGCTCACTTCTTCGCCGCGGTGCGCCGGAAGACAATGCATAAACAGGCAGTCCGGTTTGCCCGCCGCCAGCACGAATTCGTCGACCTGATAACCTTGAAATTCGCGAAGTCGCTGGTTCCGCTCGGTTTCCTGGCCCATGCTGGTCCAGACATCGGTCACGATCAAATCCGCGTGTTCGGCGGCTTCGAGCGCGGTCGTAAACATCGCGATCCGGTCGCCGCCCGCCTCGACGATTTCCGGGTTTGGTCCGTAATTCGGGGGGCACGCGATATGCAAATCAAAGTCGAGTAGTCGCGCGGCGTTGATGTATGAGTGGCACATATTATTGCCGTCCCCGATCCAGGCGACAGTCTTGCCCGAAATGTCGCCCCGGTGCTCGAAATAGGTCTGCATGTCGGCAAGCAGTTGGCAGGGATGATAGCGGTCACACAAACCGTTAATAACGGGAACCGAGGAATATTGGGCGAACTTGTCGATCGTTTCGTGCTTGTGGGTCCTCATCATCACGCAATCGACCATGCGTGAAATGACCCGGGCGCTGTCTTCCACGGGTTCGCCCCGGCCCAACTGCGTGTCCCTGGGCGACAGAAATATCGCGTTGCCGCCGAAATGAACCATCGCGGTTTCAAACGAAATCCGGGTTCGGGTCGATGATTTTTCAAAGATCATTGCCAGGATCTTGTTTTTCAAAGGTTCATGGCTTGGATCCGGGTTTTTCTTTAACATCGAGGCTCGATCGATCAGACGGCGAAGTTCCTCCGGAGTCAGATCAAGCAATGTAATAAAATGTCGGGGTTTCACGTTCTGATTGGCTTAGGTTTGGACTAGCCGGTATATTGCTCGATGAGCGTACAGAGTCTGGATACGATCAGGTGTGCCTGCTCGTCGTCGATGATCAACGGCGGTAATAAACGGATTGTGCTGTCCGCCTGAATGCTGATCAGAATTTTTTCGTTGAGCGCCTCGGTCGCGAGATCGCCGCACGGACGATCGAGCTCGATACCAATCATCAAACCCTGGCCGCGTATATCGATCACGGCGTGATTGGAATTCAGTTTGCCGGAAAGTTCGGAACGAATGAGTTCGCCGAGAACGCCGGCCCTCGCAATCAGTTTGTCCTGCTCGAGCGTTTGTAATACCGCAAGCCCCGCGGCGCAGGCCAGCGGATTACCGCCGAAGGTAGATCCATGAGTGCCGGCGGTCAGCAGTTCCGCTGCCTGACCTCGGGCCAGACAGGCGCCGATCGGCACGCCGTTGCCGAGTGCTTTGGCGACAGTGCAGACATCCGGCAGGATGCCGGCATGCTGATAGGCCAGAAATTTCCCGCTGCGGCCGATTCCGGTTTGAATTTCATCGAGCATCAGCAGCCAGCGGTTACGGTCGCAAATTTCCCGTAGCGCGTTCAGGTAACCCGGTGATGGGACCCGGATTCCGCCCTCGCCCAGAACCGGTTCAACCAAAACCGCAACGATGTTCGGGTGATCCGCGGCAATTCGCTCCAGCGCGCCGATATCGTCAAACGGAATTCGCGGGAAACCCTCAACCAGCGGGCCGAAACCTTCCTGGGCCTTGTGGTTGCCGGTGGCGCTGAGCGCGCCCAGCGTTCTGCCATGGAAGCTCTTTTCCATGACCACGATCTCCGGTAATTCGAACTTCCGCCGATAACCGTAACGGCGCGCGATCTTGATCGCGGCCTCGTTAGCCTCGGTTCCCGAATTGCAGAAAAATACTTGGTCCAAACCGCTGAGCCTGGCCAGACTGGATGCCAGCTCTTCCTGTTTTTCGATTCCGTAGAGGTTCGAGGTATGCACCAGCCTGCCGGACTGCTCGCAGATCGCTTCACGGACCGCACGATGGCAATGCCCGAGGCCGCACACCGCGATCCCGGAAAGCGCATCGAGATAGCGATCGCCGTTACGATCCCAAAGCCACGCCCCTTCCCCCTTTTCGAAAGTCACCGGGAGCCGTGCGTAAGTGGACATGATATTGCTGATCATTTCCCTGGCGGATATAAATAAAAGGGTACTGTACAGACTGCCAGAATGTGATGGAACAGATAAGTCTATTGATTTCCAATTGGTTGTACAAGCATTGAATTCGGCCCGAATATCCGCGATTGGATTGAAACCGCACCCGTACTTTGGCGCCGCTACCGCCGGACGATCGGATACCCCCCGTTAACTCAAAATCCGTGCCTGCATTGGTTGTTATTCCGGAATTCAGAAGGCTGCGTTTCAACTTCCAGTACCCGTGCAGTTACGCACAAAAATTGTGAGTAAGCCTGGGGATAAGATTGTGGAAATTATCCGGAGCACCAAGAATTTCGGGCTCTGCGTTAAATTGTCGAACTTTTAAACATTTTTAGTAACAAGAACATAAATACCAGCAATTACAAAAAGTTCCGTAGTTCTTTTGATCCTTTGGCATCACACTTTATCGGAAACTGCAATCGATCAGGAGGGGCGGGCCTGGTCTGTTGATAAAAGTACCCGATAGAATCGCGAATGACCCGTTGTGATTGGTTATAGGGTCCGAATTTTATTACAAGTGGCGCCGATATTTGCCCCCGGCCTCGGTTAGCACCTCGGTAATTTGACCGAGGCTTAAGGTCCGGACCGCGTCCATCAGCACGGCGAAAATATTTTCATTGCGGATCGCGGCGCGGCGAATCGCGGCCAGCGCTTGTTGGGATTGAGCCTCGTGATTTTTTTTGAAAGCCGTCACGCGATTGATTTGTTCGAATTTTTCGGCCGAACTGGACCGCGATAATGCGAAGACTTTTTCTTTTTCGGACTCTTTGCGCAAGAATTTATTGACTCCGATGATCGGCAAACTGCCATCGTGCTTGCGGGTTTCATAGAGCAGCGATTCCTCCTGAATCCTGCTGCGCTGATAACCCCTTTCCATCCCGCCGAGCACGCCGCCCCGTTTCGACAGGTTCTCAAATTCCTGCAATACGGCCTGTTCCAGGGTATCGGTTAATTGTTCAATGAAAAACGAACCCTGGGAAGGGTTCTCATTCAAACTCGGCCCCCACTCCTGATTCACGATCATCTGAATTGCCATCGCCTTGCGCACGGTCTCCTCCGACGGGGTGGTCACCGCCTCGTCACTCGCATTGGTATGCAGGCTATTGCAATTGTCATTAATCGCCGATAGGGCCTGCAAGGTTGTCCGGATATCGTTGAAGTCGGTCTCACCGGCATGCAGCGAACGGCCCGAGGTTTGAACGTGGTATTTCAGCTTCTGGCTGCGTTCGTTCGCATGGTAGTGCTCCCGCATCGCGACCGCCCAGATCCGCCGCGCGACGCGCCCGATTACCGCGAATTCCGGATCCATGCCGCAGGAAAAGAAAAAGGACAGGTTCGGCGCAATTTCATCGATCGTCATGCCGCGTGCCAGAAACGCTTCGATATAGGTAAATCCGTTTGCGAGCGTAAACGCGAGCTGGGTGATCGGGTTTCCGCCGGCTTCCGCGATATGGTAGCCGGATATGGACACCGAATAGAATTTCCGGATCGAATGTTCGATGAAATACTGTTGGACATCGGCCATGAGTTTCAGACTGAAGGCCGTGGAAAAGAGACAGGTATTCTGTCCCTGGTCTTCTTTCAGGATATCGGCCTGCACCGTGCCGCGCAGGTTTTGCAGGGTTTTTTCACGAATCACCCGCATCTCGTCGGGATCGGGCATTCGCTCGTGAAGCGACTGAAAACGATCGATCTGCTGATCGATCGCAGTATTGAAAAACATCGCGAGCAGGATCGGCGCCGGACCGTTGATGGTCATGGATACCGAAGTTCTCGGGTCGCACAGGTCGAATCCGTCGTAGAGGATCTTCATATCCTCGAGGGTCGCGACCGAAACACCGGAATTTCCGATCCGGCCGAAAATGTCGGGCCGTGTATCCGGATCGGCGCCGTACAGGGTGACCGAATCGAACGCGGTCGACAGCCTGACTGCCTCGCCCGCGGCCGCTAAAAACTTGAACCGCTGATTGGTCCGGCGGGGCCCGCCCTCGCCCGCAAACATGCGAGTAGGCGGTTCATCGCTGCGCCGGTACGGAAACACACCTGCGGTAAACGGAAAACGGCCGGGCAGATTTTCCAGCATCAACCAGCGGAGCAGGTCGCCATGGTCATGGTAGCGCGGCAGTGCGATTTGCGGGATCGGAAGCCCCGAAGGGCTTAACCTGTGCGGCGCTAATTTTTGCGAATCGGCCGCATGCGGAGCGTCGGAATGCGTGGCCTGATGCTCCATCCATTGCTTGAGGATTGCCCGTGAAGCGGGGTCGATCTCGACTTGTAACTCGCGAATCGCGGCGGCAATCGAGTCGCCGCGCGTGCTATCCAAATCGTAGGCGTGCGCATGGCGCACACTACATTCCGTTGATTTACGCTCGCGATCCGATTCCAGTAGCGCGCGGGTTTCCTCGATCTGTTGCAGCGCCCTCGCGAGACCACACTGTTTCTCAATCTGCCGGCGGTAGCCGCGCACGGTCGAGGCAATTTCACTCAGATACGCGGATCTCGATGCGGGCAGAATCGCTTCCGGCATCTGAATACAAGGGTCCGAATTCGGCTCCGCCGCCTCGGTGGCCGGCTTGAGCCCGCACTGTGCCAATAGTTCCATAAGCCGTTCGAACAGTCGATCCAATCCAGCCGTGTTCGTCTGCGAAGCCACCGTGCCGAAGACCGGCAGATCCGCTAATGGGCGGTCGAAGGCCTCGCGATTGCGCTGGAGCTGTTTACGCACGTCCCGAAGCGCGTCCTCGGCGCCGAGCTGGTCGAACTTATTGATCGCAACGATATCGGCATAATCCAGCATGTCGATCTTTTCGAGCTGCGTAGCGGCGCCGAATTCGGGCGTCATGACATAAAGGCTCACGTCGACCAGCGGGGTGATCGCGACGGAGCCCTGCCCGATTCCGGGTGTTTCGACGATGACCAGGTCCTGCCCGGTAGCGACCAGTGCGTTGATCATTTCGTTCAAGGTCCGCGGCAGCTCGGTCGGTGAATTGCGCGTTGCAACCGATCTGAAAAATATCTCCGGCGCATCGATGGCATTCATGCGGATCCGGTCGCCGAGCAAAGCGCCGCCCGATTTTCTGCGGGTAGGGTCGGCCGCAAGCACGGCGATTCGGAGGGCGCTACGGTATCGGCGCCTGAAGCGTAAAATCAGCTCGTCCAAGAGCGACGATTTCCCGGAGCCACCGGGGCCGGTCACTCCAAGCACCGGCGTCATGGGCTTGCGGGCACGCGCGATCTGGAACAGGCGCTGGCGATCCTTTAACGTGAGTGAGCCGGATTCAATTTGCGACAGTGTGCAAGCGAGTGCGCGGGGCGGGAATTGATCCGGCAGCCTGGACCGCGCGCCGCGCCGAATCGCCGACGCACCGTCAGCACAGCGTTTCATTACATCGTCGACCATGTTGATCAAGCCGAGCTTTTGTCCTTCCTGAGCGGAATAGATATGGGCGACACCGTAGTCGTGCAGTTCGTTGATTTCTTCGGGCAGGATCACGCCCCCGCCGCCGCCGAAAACGCGGATATCTCCCGCGCCGCACTCCTTTAGCCGATCGATCAGATACTTGAAATATTCGAGATGACCGCCCTGATAGGAACTTACGGCGATCCCGTCGACATCGTCCTGAATAGCCGCCGAAACGATTTCGTCAACCGAACGATTGTGACCCAGGTGGATGACCTCGGCTCCCGCGGCTTGGAGAACACGCCGGATCACATTGATCGCCGCGTCGTGGCCGTCGAACAGGCTGGTAGCGGTCAAAAATCGCAAAGGGTGCGAATAGCGGCCCAGGGCGGATGGATGAATGGTGTCGGACAGCGGCAGGGACATAGCCAGGGAAACCTCCATGGGTACCGGCCATTGCGGGCAGGTTGTTTTGACAAATGGATGGAAAGATCCAATCGATCAGCGGAGAATGCCGGATTAAATTCGAATCCCTCCGGCGATACGACCGCGTGCCCTTTTTAGAGTGTTATCGGCGGGGATCGTTCAGTACCGGAACATAGTGCGGAACATCCGAGTCTATAGCTCAGGGATCAGTCAATTTTTGTCGAGTTCGAAACAGGTACATTCTCGTGGATCCATCTTCCGATCCGGTGGTTATCGTTGGTTGCGCCCGGACCCCGCTCGGTAAATTTCAGGGCGAACTTAAAGATCTAAGCGCTCCGGAACTCGGCGCGGCCGCGATTGGCGGAGCTTTGGCCGCGTCCGGTATTGCCGGAAACAGGGTCGGCAGAGTGGTCATGGGATGTGTGCTCAGCGCCGGGATTGGACAGGCTCCGGCCCGGCAGGCGGCGTTGCTGGCCGGTCTGGATCCGGACGTTCCCTGCCTTACAGTCAATAAAATGTGTGCTTCGGGTATGGAAGCGATCATGCTCGGACACGACATGATTCGGGCCGGTACCGCGGAAGTCGTGGTTGCGGGCGGCATGGAGAGTATGTCCAACGCGCCCTATCTGCTTTCGAGAAACCAGTTGCGGTCGATCGGCCACCGAACCGTGTATGACCATATGATTTACGATGGTCTCGAAGATCCTTGGGAGCATCGCCTGATGGGAGACTATGCCGAAGATTGCGCGGCCGAATACCGGATTGACCGCGCCATGCAGGACCATTTCGCGCTGGCATCGCTGAAGCGGGCTTGGTCGAGCGCCGAAGATGACGCCATCGCGCACGCAATCGTCCCGGTCGAGGTCCGAACGGGTAAAAACGATCTCCGGGTGAGCCGGGATGAGCTCCCTATACTTACGGATCTCGACAAAATATCAAGGTTGAAACCCGTGTTCCGGGCGGGCGGCAGTATTACGCCCGCATCATCGAGCGGAATTGCGGATGGTGCGGCCGGCGTGGTCCTGACCAAAGCGTCCACGGCCGCGAGCCTGAATCTTGACATCAAGGTGCGGATTGTCGCCCATGCGACCTACGCGGGAAAAGCAGCGCGTTTTCCGGACGCACCAGTTCATGCGATCCGCCGACTGCTGGATTCCGTGAATATGGTCAGCTCCGATGTGGATCTCTACGAAATCAACGAGGCTTTCGCGGTGGTGCCCTTGATAGCGATGCAGGAACTCGCGCTCCCGCATTCCAAAGTAAATATCCAAGGGGGAGCCTGCGCGATGGGCCACCCGATCGGCGCGTCCGGAGCCAGGGTTCTGGTCACGCTTCTGTCCTCGCTGGCCAAGCATCGGCGCAGCTACGGACTCGCATCACTGTGTATCGGAGGCGGCGAAGCCACAGCCATGTTGATACGCAGATGAATCCATTCGCAACCCACATTGATCCCGAAAACGAGGCATTCAGAAAAAACCGCTCGGCTATGGAAGGCCGGGTCGGCGAATGGCACTCGCTCATGCGAGAGGTCAGGCTCGGCGGAGGTCAAGCCGCGCGCGACCGCCATGTCGCCAAAGGCAAGATGCTGGTTCGCGACCGGATCGTGAGACTTCTGGATGAAGGGTCTCGGTTTCTGGAATTGTCGGCGCTCGCGGGTTATCGGGTCTATCCGGAAACAACGCCCGCGGCGGGTATCGTGACCGGTATCGGAAGAATCGCGAAACGGCTTTGTGTGGTGATCGCCAATGACGCCACCGTGAAGGGCGGCTGTTATTTCCCGCTTACCGTGAAAAAACATCTACGTGCCCAGGAGATCGCGCAGCAGAACTGCCTGCCGTGTATCTATCTCGTGGATTCCGGCGGCGCCTTCCTGCCCAGGCAGGCGGAAGTGTTTCCGGACCGGGATCATTTCGGCCGTATATTTTTCAACCAGGCCAACATGTCCGCGCAGGGCATTCCGCAAATCGCGGTCGTGATGGGGTCATGTACCGCGGGGGGCGCATATCTCCCGGCAATGTCGGACGAAAGCATCATTGTCCGGAAACAGGGAACGATTTTTCTCGGGGGGCCGCCGCTGGTGCGGGCCGCGACCGGGGAAATTGTGAACGATGAGGAACTCGGCGGCGCGGACGTGCATGCGCGGCGCTCCGGTCTGGTCGATCATGTCGCGGAAAACGATCAGGAAGCGCTGGGCATGGTCCGGGACATCATGAGTAATTTGTCGTCACCCGAGTCCCTGGCGGGCTCACTTCACTTCGACGAACCTCTGTGCCCGGCCGAAGAGATTTACGGCATCGTCCCCGGTGAAATCCGCTATCAATACGACGTCAGGGAGATCATCGCGCGGATTGTCGATGGCAGCGGCTTCGCCGAATTCAAGGCGCTCTACGGAAAAACACTGGTCTGCGGGTTTGCACGGATCTGCAATTATCCAGTCGGAATCATCGCGAATAACGGTATCTTGTTTTCTGAATCCGCGATGAAGGGCGCGCACTTTGTACAGTTGTGCTGCCAGCGCAAGGTTCCTTTGGTTTTCCTGCAAAATATCGTGGGTTTCATGGTCGGACAGGAATACGAGGCTCAGGGAATCGCCAAACAGGGTGCGAAAATGGTGATGGCGGTGGCCTGCGCGCGAATTCCGAAAATCACGGTTATTGTCGGTGGAAGTTTCGGCGCCGGAAATTATGCGATGTGCGGCCGCGCGTTCGCGCCGAATTTTTTGTGGGCGTGGCCGAACGCGCAAATTTCAATCATGGGCGGGGAACAGGCCGCGCAAGTGCTCGCAACCGTGAAGCGGGAAAAACTGGAACGCTCGGGAGAAATCTGGCCGGAAGCGAGCGAGCGGGAATTCAAAAAACCAATTCTCGATCGCTATCACCAGGAAGGCAACGCGTTTTATGCAAGCGCGAGGCTCTGGGACGACGGAATCATCGATCCGGTCGATACCCGGCGGGTTATCGGGCTGAGCCTTGATGCCTGCCAGGCCGGAATTCACCAGCGCTCGGAGTTCGGGGTGTTCCGAATGTAGCGATCCATGTCTAGCGGATAAGTTTTCGGGACGTTTCCCGGTATTCCGGTAATTCTTCCCCCTAAAAATGTAGGGTGGGTTAGGCGCACCCCACGAACTTTGTTTCACTTCCGCGCCCTCCGCGCGCCGTAACCCACCGGACCAGCCGCGGTCTTCACCAGCCCTCATAGTCCTCATCATGGTGGGTTACGGCGCGCAGCAAGCTATGGGATGAACATGCAGGTTTTCCCGGTGTGCGCCTAATCCACCCTACGACGTTCTTGGATTGGATGGGGCTTTCCTGTACATTGCAGTCCATTTCCAGTGTTCAAATGGGCAGCGCGTAATGATCACCGTTCAGACCACCACCGCAAATTCAGGAACGACCGGCGAATGGCGTGCGGCATGGCTGATGACTACAGATCAGACACGATTACCATGGCAAATGGCATCGCGGCGCGTGGTGCGTTGAAGCTCAGCGAGCAGGAAAAGCAGGAGATCATCCGCTACCTGGAGGCGGATAGACCCCTGCCGGACAAATACCGCTTCCTGCTGTTCGAGCACAAGCGCGAGGTGGAACTGGTCTGGAACGATAAGAATTTTGGAGGGTATTGCGTAGGTAATGATAATGATCATGTGATCATGCTGAGGATATCGTAGACGGAGCCGTTGACCCGGAATCTGGCGAAGAGCGCCCTGGTGAGATCGACCATTTCCTTTGATTTTGAGACCACGATGCTCTTG
>JBGTCG010000208.1:0-5733 GCA_041748915.1 Methylococcales bacterium | reverse complement strand
CAAGAGCATCGTTGTCTCAAAATCAAAGGAAATGGTCGATCTCACCAGGGCGCTCTTCGCCAGATTCCGGGTCAACGGCTCCGTCTACGATATCCTCAGCATGATCACATGATCATTATCATTACCTACGCAATACCCTCATGAATCGTACCGTAATTTTCATTGCACTGACGTTCTTGATAATTGTGAGCGGGTGCTCAAATAAGCATTACTATGCTATGAAACCAGATCTTGCAAAAGATCAGATCTTAAAACGGATTGGAAACGAAGTTTACGCGATTTCACAATCTCCTGCAAATAGCATAGGAATTGCCGTTCGCTATTTAGAATTTTTGGATTCTCAATATTTCTACGTTGATTTGCTTAATCAAATAATACTTCCGAGCCATTACCGGTTGATACCACAAAGTTTTTAATCATGCTCAACGATTCCGAGCCGATTTTTCCGAAAGACCCCGGAAGGTTAATCCAACAGCTTAAAGAAGATAAAGATTCGAACGAATCAGACCGAATGGCCAAGAATATATTGATAGCATTGCTAGCGAGCCGTGGCGGTCATAATCATTCACACAACCATTTCCATACATATGATGACGATACTGATCGAAGTAGAGACTATGGTCAGGCGCTTTCAACATTTAATCAAGGCACGTCGAAAAGTGTTTCCCAAACGGAAGCTGATGCAAAAAATATCGGATTTTTTGATCAATATCTATTACGGAATACAACGATTCCAAGTCAAACGGTACACGAAGGAATTCTTGTCTTTGATTTTAAAAAGGCCAATCGATATACTTTTGTATCGAACTTAGGGGGAAGTACTAAGAAGTTTAATATTGAACTTAAAGAATACTAATTTTCTCTGGCTGTAAATTTAGAAACGCTAAGTTTTTTACCTGCCAGGATCAACTGTGCAGCTTTTGGCCGATTCCGATTGAATACTACTGTCGAACCGTAGAACAATTCGATCGACTATCAACGACCCGGAATTGTCCAGGTAGCGGGTTTCCCTTTGCCCTAGCCATTGTTTCCCGAGCCAAATGAGCATTGTTGAATTGCCATCCATGGCTAGCTCGAACTGTGCTCGACGTAGGGCGGCTTTACCCCGTGCGCTTTTTTGTCGAAAATACTCCGCAAAACGCATTCCGTGTTCGCGCCTTATCGCCCGTCCAAGCGTGTCGTACGATATACCCAGAATCCGGGCGATTTCCTCGCCGGTACAGAACATCCCGCAGCATTCCTCCACGATACGCCAATCGATTTGTGTAAGCGGCCTTCCGGTCTTCATTCGAAAAGCCTCCTAAGGAACCAGATTGCAAAGTTCCCTGAAGCGCCTTATTAGGGTAATACATAGTGCTTAGGTATAAGGATCCCCCCGGTCGCGGGATAGGCCCATCTTACGCGGCCGGTCCACTGATCTAAAACAAATGCAGCGTTCTTTGCGGCTGGTACGTCATCAAGAGAGGAGGGGAGTGTAACTGCTGCAATCGAATATCGGTGTGAAATCGCATACGAGATGGCGCAACACACAATAGCAGTTGCGATAATCGCAGATGGAACGGTGTTCATAATTTTCTGAGGCTGTTTAAGAGAGTGATCGCGGCGCGCTTTATTACCCCAACTAAAAATTATAAAGTTTCCGCATAACTACCACAGATTAGCCCATTCCGGCAACAAAATTGGGATTTTGATTCGATGCCGAACCGTTCGCGAGCTATGGATGGAATCAACCAGCAGCGTCCAGTTCTCGCGCTCCTTGCCGCCGCTTCCGGTATAACGGCTTCGGGTAAGCCTTCCCATGGCCGCCAACCAGCCGCTTTTTTCGTTACGCAGTAACAATTCCGCATTCTTCCCGAACGCCAAGACCGATACCCATAGCGTTTCCGGGTCGCCTTCCTTTCCGGATACGTCGACCGCAACTGACGCAGTACACATCGGTTTTCCGGTCTTGGTCTGGCTGGCTTTCCGGTCGGTCCCGAGCCGGCCATAGATTGAAGCCTGAATCATTTCAACTCCTTGCCTTTTTTGTAATTTCCCGGATCTCCAGGCATTTAAACCCGAACCGCCGTAAAAGCGTTTTCAGCACCACCTTAACCGCTGGAATCGGGTCATCGTGATCGGTCTGAATGACCAGGTAAATTTTCAAGACTTGGTCCATTTGAGCCGGTCGCCGTAGCGGCGTTTCAATGCGTCGCGAAGGTCCTGCAGGGTGTCGCCTTGTGCGCCGATCAGGGTTCCGCCGCCCTCGTTTTCGACCAGGCGGAATTTCATGATTGCGCGCCGTACGGCTTCCTTTTCGGCCTCGGTACGTGGCATACCGGCATCGTATTCGAGAATGGCTGCACGTTCTTCGGTGTATTCGATGATGTTTTCCGGGTCGGGGTGCGTGGCGGACAGGATTTGTAACAAACCGGCCTTGTGTTCGCGCAGATCTGGAAGCAGCTCCATGACCGCCGACTCTTCCCCGCGGTAGCGAATTTTTTCGCCGTTCCGCCAGAGCTTGACTCCGGTATTTCTGGCTTTTTCAACGATCGTTTCCGGGTTCACAGTTCGCCTTCGCTTTCGCGTTTTTGGCTTGTGGGGGTATTCCTTGCCGTTACGCCGTTACAACCGGCGTATTTCTTGGGTTCTGAAGTTTTTCTATCCGTTACATCTGAGATGTTTGTAACGGCTACGAAATCGCTGGAAGCCGCGCTGTTATTGACTTGTAACGGCGCAACGGCTAAATCGGTGGGTATCCAACGATTCCAAGCAAACTCTAACGTGGTTCGTTTATAGCCTTTGATCGAGATGCCATTTGATCGTATTGTTGTCGGGGTTATTTTGTAATCGCTCAGTAAATTCGAAATCTGGCGGGGTCGAATTTTTCGCCGCTCTTCGTCGCGTTCTTTAGAGTTGTATTCCGGCCAGGGTGATTCATCAAGCGAACACAACCGGTCTATCAATTGCTCTGTAGCAATGGAATTCTCATGTGGTTGAAATACTTCCCGGATATCACTCAACAATTGCTCCGCCATCGATAGTTTCACGGTGGTTTTGCTTTCGCGCTCTTCGGCCAGGTAAGCCCTTTTAACGAGTCCGGGCCAATCACCGCCGGCCAATTGCGCGATTGCAAATAACGGTTTCCATTTGTCCGCCCGCCGGTTAAAGGATCCTTCCGGCATGACCGGTTTGAATTTCTTCAAGGCTTCGCGATGATCTTTAGCCCATCGCGCCAGCTTCCGGCCGATGTTGATCAATTGGGGTTTGTGAATTTCCGGATTGAATGGTTCCCGGATTTCGCCGGGTACAGCTCGCTGAAGTTCGACAATCAGCGATCGACTCAGCGTCGTTCCCGGCAAGACCTTTTGCAGCTTTATTCCCCCGACCGCGACAGGGCAGAAGGTTGAAAACAACCGCGGTTCAAAGTCATCTCCCACGCACCGCACAACGCCGCCGTGCGGCTCCCATCCGTTATTCAACGCGGCCAGTAAATCGCTATCTTCCTTAATAAAAACGTCGCATTCGTCGATCAACCAAACCGGTTTGAATTTTTCTGTCAATCTGAAGAATGGCGCAGCCTTCATGATTTCCACGGGTTGCGGACGGGGAACCAATGCCCCGATGATCTGTAGCAATAGAGTTTTTCCGCATTCTGAATCGGGCGCTGTGATACAAAGCCGCGGAGAATGGGGAAAAAGATCAAAAGTGTGTGCGTGACAGGCCCATAAAACGGATTGAATGGCATGTTCCGGTTGAATCATCATGAACCGTTTGGTCAGATTCAGTGCTTCCGTTAAGACTTCAGAACCGTCAACCGGATCCGGCCAGGGTTCGGGTTCATAAAGCTTGATTTCGCGGCCGTTCTTGCCGGATTCAGGCTCGCCGTTCCCTTTTCGGTAGGCGCTGACTTCCTCATCAAGTATGCTGACTCTGATCCCGAGTGCTTTTGCTTGAGTTTCCCGGTATTGGTCATATTCAATCTTGCTCAATCCGGCAAGTACAGAAATAATCCGGTCCGGATCCGTGATTGGCTCAAATTCCGGTTTTTGCCATATCAGCTTTTTATCCTGATCCATCAGATCGTTTACGAAGTCACGCGGCATCTTGTCCCCCTTGCAGCAGATTTGCCGCGGCGAAGGCTTGAACGATTTCCCGCGTTTGAATCCAGCGCGAACCGATCGGCTTCTCGGAGTCGTAATACCACGGTGCTTTGTCCGGATCAATGAACAGCGGCCGTGAAACGACGCACGAAGCGCCGGACTGAAGCAGCGCGCTGATTAAGCGGGTGATCTGCTCCGCGGTTGGTCCGGTATCCCATTCCACCACGCACGAGCAACGTGAAACCGGCCAGGAGTAACAGTTAGGCGGCTCGCCGCCTTTGTAAACCAGTCCTATGCAATCATTCGGGCTGGCGTTCCAGCGTCGCGCACGCGGCCAGCAGTTCCGGCCGGTGCAGACAACAACGAGGTACGGGAGATTGTGGAATTTCTGGCGTTCGGCCAGCGGTAAGGCGAATGGCGGTAGGCGGGTCATGACGCTTCCCCCCGCGGTGGCCGGGTTAGGTCATGCGCGGCACGAATGAATCGAGAAGCTTGTATCCATCCCCAGCATTGGGGACAATAGCGGTTTGGTTCCCGGCATTGCCTGCCGCATGAATCGCATCGCAATAAATCAGCAACCCGAGGGGTCCGCCGCCCCTCGGGGTTCTTTCGCCCGTCCATCATGCGCTCCCCTTGCCGCTCAGTCTTTCAAGCAGGGAGGAAATGTCTTCCGCGCTCCATGCGGTCGTTCGAGGACCCAGCTTTACCGGTTTCGGAAATCGACCGTCTCCGACCCCTTTCCACCAGGTGCTTTTCGATACCGGAATAATTGGCAGAATGCCCCGCTTCTTGTCCCCAATAATTTGGAAAAGACGCAGGAAGCCGGCTTCAGGAATGTTTTGCAACATGTTTATACCACCCTAGTCCACAAAGGACGTTGTTGAACATGTGCAAATTACGACAGTGAATAAATCGGTTGGGAATTAATTCACAAAATAGACGAATAAATTCTCAACCTATTTATTTACAGGGTATTTTTATTGTTGGACAGAAAATTACAGGGATTTTGTAGAAAGTCTTCCACATATTTATCCCACTGATTAATCCGACCACTCGTCTCAAATGTTTCAAAAATAATGTTCAACATACGCACAAGCCGATCGTCCACAATTTGATAATAACTTCTACGCAAAGCTTCGCCAGGATCGGGTGTTGTTTCGTTGGAGTCGTTGCCTCTCAGGAATGAAGTCCACGGCTCGCGTGCGGCGAGACAATTCGCAGCCCGGCTCACACTCTTTCCGTCTTCCCTTATTAGTCTTTCAATTTCCACTGCCAATATCGCTCGATTAAGATCCGTCCATTTTGTTTTTTCGCCCTTTTTCTTGGGCTCTGGGTAAAGCTCTCTCGCTAAAGTCAGCGCGAGTTCATAAAACATGCAGGGACTTTCTTGTATTCCATAATGCTTAGCTAGTGTCCGTTCGTAAATGCTAACGTTTTGAATTGCCGTAAAAAATAGCGAAAAAAGCGAGGAAAACTCCAGTGAAATTTGGTATAATTTTGAACTAACCAATTGATTCAGAATACAAAACCAAAAAACACCGGAGCTAACCATGCGCGAAAAACGCACCGTGCAACGCAGTCTATTCGAAAGGTACGTCGAACACGACATCGGCCGGGAATTGAAGGCGGTTTCCGACTGGCTGGATGAGCA
>JBGTCG010000207.1:0-8166 GCA_041748915.1 Methylococcales bacterium | reverse complement strand
AGGCGTTAGCCAGCCGAAAAACCAGGAATCCGCGCCACCCCGCCCACGCCAGTAGGCCAAACGTGCGACGCCGGCGCTAAAAAATGCCCGAAAATGGCAGCCGGGCGCTTCAGCCAAATTCCAGCCGCGGATTTTGGGTTCGACGGCACGCTGTTCTTTGATCGGCTAGGGTCCTATAATAATCGGTTAATTTCCTTTATGTGAGGCGGGTATGCAAATCGAACAGGAGGCCCTTACGTTTGACGATGTCTTGCTGAGTCCGGCCCGCTCGAACATTCTACCCCGCGATGCGGACCTTTCCACCCGCCTGACCCGCGAAATCCAGCTCAACATCCCGCTGTTATCCGCGGCCATGGATACTGTGACCAATGCCCGCCTCGCAATTGCGATTGCCCAGGAGGGCGGAATCGGGATCATTCACAAGAATATGACTCCCGAACAACAGGCAGCGGAAGTCGGTAAAGTCAAAAAGTTCGAAAGCGGTGTCATCAAGGAACCAATTACGGTCGGACCTCGTACGACGATTCGCGAAGTATTGGATCTGACTCATTCAAAAAACATTTCCGGGGTTCCCGTTGTCGACGGTGATGAATTGCTCGGAATCGTAACCAGCCGTGATCTGCGTTTCGAGAAAAGACTCGACGATGCGGTTACCCGGGTCATGACTCCCAAGGAAAAACTGGTCACCGTGCACGAGAATGCAGAACGCGAGGAAGCGATTCATCTACTGCACGAACATCGGATCGAAAAAGTTCTGGTGGTCAACGACCGGTTCCAATTGCGCGGACTGATCACGGTCAAGGATATTCAGAAGGCCTCTGATTATCCGCAGGCCAGCAAGGATAGTCAGGAGCGCCTGCGGGTCGGCGCCGCGGTCGGTACCGGGCCGGGAACTGAAGATCGAATCGCGGCCCTGGTTGACGCCGGAATCGATGTCATCGTCGTGGATACCGCTCATGGCCATTCCCAGGGGGTATTGAAGCGGATACGATGGATTAAACGGCATCATCCGGAGCTTCAGGTGGTCGGCGGCAACATTGCTACCGGGGAAGCAGCAATCGATCTGGTCGAATGCGGTGCGGACGCGGTCAAGGTCGGCATCGGCCCGGGTTCGATCTGCACCACACGGATCGTTGCGGGCGTCGGCGTGCCGCAGATCACCGCCATAGGCAATGTTTCCGCCGCATTGAAAGACAGTGGCGTTCCGATTATCGCGGACGGTGGAATCCGGTTCTCCGGGGACATTGCCAAGGCCGTCGCCGCGGGGGCCCATTCAGTGATGCTGGGCAGTCTGTTCGCGGGCACCGAGGAAGCTCCCGGCGAAGTCGAATTGTTTCAAGGCCGCTCCTACAAGTCATACCGGGGAATGGGTTCGCTCGGCGCGATGGGGCAACACCAGGGCTCCAGCGATCGATATTTCCAGGAAGAAACCAGCCTGGTCGAAAAACTCGTGCCGGAAGGAATCGAAGGCCGGGTACCTTACAAAGGGCCGTTGCTCGCGGTAGTTCATCAGTTGTTGGGCGGTCTGCGGGCCAGTATGGGTTACACCGGCTGCGGATCTATCGAAGCGCTGCGTACACGGGCGCGCTTTGTACGAATCACTGCCGCCGGAATGCGGGAAAGCCATGTGCACGGCGTGACCATTACCAAGGAGCCTCCGAACTACCGGCTCGAATGAACGATTCAGCCAGTCCGCTCCGCTACAATCAGAACATTCATTCGCAGAAAATCCTGATCCTGGATTTCGGTTCTCAAACCACGCAATTGATCGCCCGCCGGGTGCGGGAGTGCGGGGTGTATTGTGAAATCCATTCTTTCGATTGCTCCGAGGAGTTTATCGCGGAATACCAACCATTCGGCATCATCCTTTCGGGAGGACCGGAAACCGCGATCGGCGCCGATGCGCCGCGCGCGCCGCTAATCGTATTCACGCTGGGCGTTCCGATTCTGGGAATTTGTTACGGCATGCAGACTGTTGCGGCCCAGCTTGGCGGGCGCGTCGAATCGGCTGGGCACCGGGAATTCGGGTTTGCCAGAGTCCGGGCCCGCGGCCATTCCGAATTATTGCGGAACATAGAAGACCATACCACGGCGGACGGCTACGGAATGCTGGATGTGTGGATGAGTCATGGCGACCGTGTGGTTGAATTGCCGCCGGGTTTCAAGGTGATAGCGGGCACTGAAAGCGCACCGATCGCCGCGATTGCCGACGAAGAACGGCAGATTTTTGGTTTGCAGTTCCATCCGGAGGTCACTCATACGCCGCAGGGAAAACGCATACTGGACCGCTTCGTATGCGATATTTGCGGGTGCGAAAAGCTTTGGATCACGGAGCATATCATCGAGGACAGCATTCGTTCGGTCCGAAAGACAGTCGGCTCGGGCAGGGTTATCCTGGGCCTGTCGGGAGGCGTGGATTCCTCGGTTGTCGCCGTGCTGCTGCATCAGGCAATCGGAAATCAGCTGATCTGTGTTTTTGTCGATACCGGTCTACTGCGTCTGGGTGAAAGCGACCAGGTCATGGCGACGTTTGCGAAACACCTGGAGATTCAGGTGATTCGCGTAAATGCCGAAGTGCTTTATCTGGAACGCCTGAAAAATATTTCGGATCCCGAGCGGAAACGGAAAATCATCGGTAAACTGTTTGTTGAAATATTTGATCGGGAAGCGGCGCGGCTCGCCGATGTGGAATGGTTGGCGCAAGGAACGATTTATCCCGACGTGATCGAGTCCGCGGGCAGCCAATCGGGAAAGGCTCATTTGATTAAAAGCCACCATAACGTTGGCGGCCTGCCGGAGAAAATGAAACTCCGGCTGATCGAACCGCTGCGTGAATTATTCAAGGATGAAGTGCGCAAAATCGGTCTGGAATTGGGTCTGCCCTCGGAAATGATACATCGGCATCCGTTTCCGGGACCAGGACTCGGAGTGCGGATACTCGGCGAAGTCAAAAAGGAATTCGCGGAACTGCTGCGCAACGCTGACGCGATTTTTATCGAAGAACTGCGGAAACATGATCTTTATTCGAAGGTCAGCCAGGCTTTTGCGGTTTTTCTGCCGATAAAATCGGTCGGAGTGATGGGCGACGGCCGACGATACGACTATGTGATCGCATTGCGCGCCGTGGTAACCACCGATTTCATGACCGCCGGCTGGGTCCATCTGCCCTATGATTTTCTCGAGCATGTTTCGCGCCGGATCATCAACGAAATTCCGGGTATTTCCCGCGTGGTTTACGACATTTCGGGCAAGCCCCCCGCGACAATTGAATGGGAGTAGAAACCCACAACCGGATCAGGCGCGGGATGCGCGCCGGCTTGGACCGTAAAGTAGCCGAGGTATTGTTGACGGATCGACGATTTTCAAATGGTTTCCGTTGGACTCGGATCACCATTTGTGTAGGGTAAACTCTTGTGAAAAAAACCAAACATTTATCCATACTGTTGTTAGCGTTATCGTTCCTATTAATGCCTCTGAAACCGGTCCATGCGGCCGATGTATCCGGTTGGGTCGGCGCGGGAATCTGCAGTCTGATCTACACACCGGTTAAGACTGCATTCGCGCTACTCATGGGAATTACCGGAGGGCTTTCCATGATTGCAACGGTTCCAGCCGGCGACACCAGCGCGTCCGCTCAAATCGTAAAGTGGGGAATGTATGGGGATTGGCTGATCCGGCCTGATCATCTGTATGGCCAAAACCCGGTCAGATTTGTAGGAACCGGAAACCGGGCCCGCTTCGTCAATAATCAAAAGCAGCCCGAACCTGACCCTGTTGATGAGGTGGCCTTCCGAAGCAGTCCGCCGGATCGCCGATAATTCAACTTTGAACCGGATTCCGAAACCACCGGCCTTTATCCGCTAAGCCAAATGAATGATAACCCATTAAACGCCAGCATCACCGGCATGCGCGAAGGTTATAGTGAGTATGCGATATCGCAATACAACGCCGTTACCAACGGCATTGACCGTGCCGCCAGTCAATTGATCGACGCCCTTGAACTCAGTCCAACGACAGACTCGTACGTCCATATGGTTGATCTAGGCGCTGCCGATGGCGTCAATTCGTTTCCGGTAATTGATCAATTCAGCCGGGCGCTCATCAAAAAAACCAGGCCGCTCAATTTACTGGTGTCGCATATCGATCTGCCCAGCGCGGATTTCAATGGGCTTTCTCATAATATACAAAATCACGAACGCAGTTACCGGCATACACTTGCGGGAGAAAAGATCACGGTATACAGTGTGATCGCACCGGATTCCTTTTATAATGCATTCCTGCCCGCCGGTTCAGTCGACATCCTTTTTTCCACGACCGCATTGCATTACGCGTCCCGGCAAGCATCAACACTAAGTCGGCATGTCCTTCCATTATTTGCAACGGGGGACGAAAAACCGGCATGGGAGAAGCAAAGCGAAAGCGATTTGAATACCGTTTTGACCAATATTCACAGGTGCTTGAAACCCGGCGGTAAATTTTGGGCCGTCGTGCCGGCTCACCGTCGCGATGAGGCCACCGGTGAAATCAAAAATTACTGGTATCGCGAAGTCTTGGCAGTGATGTGCGATCAACTGCGTGCATTAGTCACCAAGGGAATATTGGATGAAGAAAGCTGGAATCATTTTGTGTTGCCCGTACACCAGTGGAATCTACAACAGTGGCAGAAATGGTTCACCGCAAATGATTCAATGTTCCGGCTTGAATTTCTTTACGCGGAGGAACAGGCAAATCCTTATCTCGAACGATTCCGGAATGAACATCAGGATCCGAGCCGCTTTGCCGACGATTATCTATCCAGTATACGAGCCTGGAGTGAACGAATTATCATGCAGCTAATTCCTGATCGGAAAGTACGCAATGAATTCTTTACGGGCCTTCGAGATCAGTTTCTAAAGGCGCCGGATCGTTTTGCAAACGACACGTTCAGCCTGTATGTTGGTGCAACCCGTTGGTGAATCCTGACCGTAGCTTGTCGCATTGGCCCGAACGCGTCGTTACCAGAGGAGTCTCTGACGGAAAGTTCGGGCGTTTGGCGTTTTTAAGCTTATCGGGGCCTATCGCCAAGCGCCGTGAACGGGTGCAGAGAGGTCACGCCATCGATTTTGCCGTGGTGTAAATTTCCTCGGCGTCGAGAACGAGATCATTGCTTTCGAACAACCGGGCTATGCATGCGCGATGCAGCGCGAGTTTCAGGGTTCCAAAACCGATCGCTCCCCAGACGATCTTGCCGTTTCGTTCTTTGCCCCGATCCATCATGTCGGTTCCCTCGATTCCGAGAGGCGGAGTGGCGTTGGCATCGGCCATCAACTCGAGGTTCGTATTGTCCGCCCAATGGTGGGTGTTTAATAACGGTACGCCCGCGGCTCCGGTTGCAAAAACAATCTGGACGTCGCGGATTGCCTGTCCGCGGTCATCGTTGGTGACGGCTTCCGCGGGTGTCAATTCAACACCGAACCGTTCCTTCATGTCCTGGCAGGCCTTTTCGGCCCGCGACAGCTGGCGTGAGGTGATAATTACCGAGACGCCTTCTTTCGCCAGCATGACGCCCGCGCGTTGACCCACAGGTCCAGTGCCGGCCAGAATCACCGCCCTCTTCCCGGAGAGGGTTCCGCTGGTGCCGAGTTTCGCGACGCCGGCCGCGGCGGTCGTATTACTACCGTTGCTGTCGAGCATGACGGATACCCTGAAATCAGCAAAGTACATCTTTTGTACAGCCTTCAATAATTCCTGGCCTTCCATCAGATCGCTTCCCCCGACGAAAATAGCGGTATTTTTCTTGTCTTTCGGCGCCCGGGTAAAAATGCAACCTTCGACCAAGGTCCCGACGTTATACGGCGTGACGCCGCCGTGTCCGATGACCTGGTCGGCTCCGCCGTCATAGGCCACGACAGTGTCGAATACCGCCGGATGCGGGTCAGTATCGAATTGGAATAACAATTTTTTCATTATTTGATCTCACTATTTTTTTGCTGATCGATTCCATTCGGTCGTCCGTCGTGCCCGATCGAACCCCGCGAGTTGATGGCCGGGCCGAAATCTCAATGCTGTGAAGCGCCGTCAGGCGTTCGGGATTATAAATCGGTCGAAAATGATAAGTGATTTTGACGAGCACCGGAATATTTATTTTCAATTTAACCGGATGTCGCTTGCATGCCGTCTGCTTTATAATTTTCAATCCGCTAAAAACATGCAATGGGTCACCTGGGGACATAATATGACGAAAGAACAACCAATTCAGGAATTTCTTGATCAACTGGCGAGCAGCGCCTCGACCCCGGGCGGAGGCGGGACGGCGGCGATCATGGGAGCGATGGGCGCGGCGCTGGTGAGCATGGTATGCAACCTAACGATCGGGAGAGAAAAGTACAAGGATGTTGAGCGTGAATTGAAAACGGTTCTCGAAATGTCGGAAAATCTACGGGCCCGTTTGACTGATATGATTCAGGCAGACGTGGAAGTATTCGATCGAGTGATCGCCGCCTATGGTATGCCGAAAGGCGCCGACGAGGAAAAAGCCGCCAGGACCGCGGAAATTCAATCAGCACTAAAGGCCGCGACCGACGTACCTCTGGAATGTGCCAAGGCGAGCGCGGAAGTGATCGCGCTGAGCCGTTCCGTCGCCGAAAAAGGAAACCTGAACGTGATTAGCGATGCGGGCGTGGCCGTAGTGGCGGGTTTTGCGGCGCTGAAGGCCGCCGCATTGAATGTCAAAATCAATATTGGCGGGATCAAGGACGCCGAATTCGTTGCGGGCCGAAGGAAACAGCTCAGGGAGGTGCTGGACGGCTGCGGATGGAACACGGACGAAATTTATCAGGCCGTCGAACGCAAACTGTAGCCTTTTCCGTTCCGCGCCGGAATATTTATCCAAATTGCAGGTTTGGCTGCACGGGCGAACGCTGATCAACTTCCAAAATGAGGCAGGTTACCTATGGAACTGTCACCGCGAGAAAAAGATAAACTCCTGACTTTTACCGCGGCCTTATATTGGCCGAACGTAGAACAGCGCGTGGTGTTAAATTGAATTATCCCGAGGCGGTCGCGTAGGTGAGCGCCGCAATCATGGAAGGCGCACGGGATGGGCGCAGCGTGGCGGAATTGATGGAGTTCGGGCGTACGCTGCTCAGGCGCGACGATGTCATGGACGGTATTCCGGAGATGATCGACGAGATCCAGGTCGAAACCACTTTTCCGGACGGCACGAAATTGGTTACGGTTCATAATCCGATCCTGTAGGAGTCTCGAACATGACCCCGGTGAAGTGATTCCAGCGGGCGGCGAAATCGAATTGAACAAAGGTCGGAAAACGATGCGGATTTCCGTGGCCAACACCGGCGACCGGCCGTCCAGATCGGATCCCATTACCATTTTTACGAAGTCAATTCCACATTGACCTTCGACCGCGAGGCCACGCGAGGTTTCCGGTTGGATATTCCTGCCGGCGCCGCGGTGCGGTTCGAACCCGGACAGAGCCGTACCATAACCCTGGTCACCGATTACGGTAAACGGGTCATTTATGGGTTTAATCAAAAAATAATGGGTAAATTGGAGGCGCAGTCGTGAGCCACATCGATCGCCGCGCGTATGCCGAAATGTACGGGCTACCATGGCGCCTTATGTCGGCGCCTCGCTCGATGTGATGGACCGGGACGCGAAAAGGATGCGCGGAGAGCGGCCGTTTGTATTCACCAATCTCAAGAGCGGTGACGGTGTCGACAAGGTTTGCAACTTCGTCGTATCGCGCGGGATGTTGGCTTGATTATTTTGATGAATCATACGGGCGCAAGGATGCGCTGCCAAATCTACGTTTTCAGCCTTTGATTTCGTAAGGCAGCATCGAATCGCATTGGATACTCCCGGCCGCTGAGAAAACCAGGATCAATTCATTATGCGTTTCTCCGAATATATACTCGACACCGCCATAAATTGCGATTCCGAAAATCCCCTCGCCCTTCGGGAGAGGGTTAGGGTGAGGGGACCAAAATCATCAATTTATGGCGGTGAGAAGTATATTAGTCCAACCCATAACCATTCTTGATGCGGTTGAAACATGGATATTTGTCCGCCCAAAAAAATCAAGATCATCCATATCAAGGGCAAAGGTCGAGGCGTTATTGCGACGAAAAAGATTAATCCAGGAGAAATCATAGAAGTTTGTCCGCTTCT
>JBGTCG010000206.1:0-35235 GCA_041748915.1 Methylococcales bacterium | reverse complement strand
AAGCATAACGTTAAACAATAAGGCAACTCGCTAAAATAATGCTTTTTAACATTTTCCTTCAATCATTTCCAGGTCTTTTTAAATCCATAAACCGGGATCGTGAAACAGCCTCAAAATTGATGAATTTCGACAGCCTAGGATGGTCGTCCATGTCGGGCTCTCCGTGATGCTCGTTATATTGGCGTGTTATCATGCGTTTATCGCATTTTACTATCAGTAATTCCGGCTCGAGAATGACCCGGTTCAAAATCAAAAATCATTGGCTTGAAACCGCGCGCAAGGTCCCGTCCGAAAATTGTAACGACAGGCCTGTAACCGGCGAGTTCAACCTGATTGTGATTCACTGTATCAGTCTACCGCCCGGGGTATTCGGGGGCGACCATATCGACCGGTTGTTTCAGAATCAACTGATTCCCGAACAGCACCCGTATTTTGAGTCCATTTGTCAAATGAAGGTCTCCGCTCACCTGCTGATCCGACGGACCGGGGCGATGACTCAATACGTGCCCTTCGATCGCCGGGCCTGGCATGCCGGAGACTCCTGCTATGAAGGACGCCGGAATTGCAACGATTATTCGATCGGAATCGAACTCGAAGGCACCGACGATACACGGTTTACAGCTCGGCAGTACACCCAACTCGGCCGTCTGATCGTGACCCTGATCGATCATTATCCCTCGCTTTCCCGGAATAGAATCACCGGCCACAGCGACATCTCTCCTGGGCGCAAAACCGATCCGGGCAGCCAGTTCGACTGGGAACGGCTTTACGGTCTGATTGGGCAGATGGACGTTTCAGATTGTTAAAATGAACGGAATTCTCGAAATGCGCCCGGCGTTCATCCTGTCCAATAAAAAGCGGGACGGAACGGACTGCACGGAAATTTACGCAAAGAACAAGATTCGAGGTTGCGTCTTTTAATATCGTACAATCATCCTTTTACCAGACATTCCGGGCCTAGCAAAAGTGATTAGTGCATCATCGATTGATCCGGATTTGCCTCTGGAAAGTTTACTGCCGCTAAAATCCGTGGTTGTGACCATGGAATTTCTCGGCACATCACACCCTAAATTTTTTCACCAGCCGGCTTTAACCGCCTTTCTCCGCTATCTTGCGGGCTCTCCGGAAGACTTCGCACGGCAGATTAGAATCGACGCGATGGAGAGTGGAAGAATTCATTATCGGCGAGGTGATTTTTATCGATTTGCATTGATCGGGCTTCGGGGTAGTGAACCGATTCTGAATAATCTGTTTCGAAATCTGAAAAAGTTACCGGGAAGCGCAACGATTTCCGGACCTGAACTGCCGTTTCGCGATAATTGGCGGCTATGCGGATTTCAAGACGCTTTCTCGGAAAACACCGTGAACGATCCGGATGATCTCTGTAGTTACGGAATGGAAGAATTGAACCGCGAAACTTTTCTCTGGATTACTCAAAACGAAATTCTGTGGCAATGGTTGACGCCTGCGCGATTGAAGAAAGAAAAGCAAGAAATGGCGGACTCAAAAGGAGAAAACCGATATTGCAGAAACCGGGATGAATTATCGGGAGAGTTGCTGCTTCATCGGCTCCACGACACTTTCGCGGAAATGATGGAAAGCCGGGGAGAAAAAAGACCCGGGACGAGAGCGGTAGCGCCTCCGGTCGAAATTTCCAAAGCTCATGTGTTTTGGTTGGATACTGAATATCGGGACAGTCAGGGAGTTAGTCAACCCATGGGAGGAATGTCCGGAAATTTGCAGCTTAAATTCGCCTCGCTGAGTCCCGCTTGGTGGAAGTTGATAGTGATCGGCCAATATACCGGGATCGGCCAGCGCAAGACATTTGGGTGGGGCCGATACCAGATCGCAACGAAAGATGGCGCGGTGACTTACCGCCGGCCGCTTCCGGGGTGTTCAATGCTTACGGAAGCCGCGCGCGAAGACAATCTGGCGCGGGCCTGGCGGCATGTCATGGCCGGAGACGATTATACGCTGTTCGAGGAATCGGACACCGTCGCGTGGTACGAAGAGGAGTTGATGGAAAACGCCGAGTTAATTCCGGAAGCTCCAATGGAGCGATTGAAACAGGACTTGCAAAAATTACTGGAAGGCAAATACAGCATTCCGCCGCTAAAAGGCCGACTGCTTCCCAAAAAGGATGGAGGTTTCAGGCCATTGGCGGTTCCACCGGTATATGATCGGGTTCTGCATCGCGCCTGTGCTCAGATCCTGAGCCCTCCTTTGGAACAAATCATGTATCGGCATAGCCACGGTTTTCGTCCGGGCCGCTCCCGGATTACCGCAAGCTATGAAATTCAGGCGGCCTGGCGAGCCGGTTACCGTTGGGTCTATGAATCGGATATCAAAAACTTTTTTGACAGCATTAATCTTGAGCACCTCAAAGAACGTCTTCAGGCGGTATACGGGAATGACCCGATCGTTCGTTGCGTAATTGACTGGCTGAAGGCGCCGGTCGTTTTTCAAGGGCAACTGATTGAAAGGGCGAATGGATTGCCGCAAGGTTCTCCCTTAAGCCCCCTGATGGCCAATTTAATGCTTGATGATTTCGATAGCGATATGGAAACCGCAGGATTCAAACTGATCCGTTTCGCGGACGATTTCGTCATATTGTGTAAAGATTCGCTTCAGGCAACGCAAGCGGCACAAGCCGCGAAAGCATCGCTCGCCGAGCACGGACTCGATTTGAACGAGGATAAAACCCGCATCACTGCGATGGATGAAGGTTTCAAATATCTAGGCTATCTGTTTGTCAATGATATGGCGCTGGATGTCAGTGGAGCCAGTGCGGATTCACCGGCCCAAATTTCACCTCTTTCCAGTAATTCCTGGCTTGCGCAATTCGGTGAACAACAACCGGTTCGATTGACGCAGGAGGACCTCATAGCCCGTTTGGCCCAACAACTCGGCAACAATCTCGCGATCAACATTGGTGAACGGAAAAACGAAGGACTATTGCTCGCGCTTACGGGTGATCCGGCGAAATTGACAACCTTGAATAAGCATTTGCAAATTTTTCGCAACGACAAATGTATCTATGACCAGCCCTGGAATAATTTGCAGTCGATTATTCTGTTCGGCAACCACCAGATCACGACTCAAGCCATGCATACAGCGATGGAGCATGATATTTCAATCCATTTGGCTAAAGGCAATGGAAACTATCAGGGCGTAGTTACTCATCATCGAGCCTCCCAGGGTCATCAGTTGTGGCTGCATCAAATAATTGCGTTTAAGGATCCTGAAAAGGCTCTTTATTGCGCGCGCGAGGTTGTCGGCAGCCGCCTCCGGCATATGAAAGAAGCCTTACGCCGCCGGCAAATAGCCCACCATACACCGATTCTGGACAACGCAATCAAGCGCATGCACCATACCAATAGCATCGCGGGGCTCAGGGGGCTGGAGGGCTCGGCGACAGCCGAATATTTTCAACTGGTCGCGCAGATCATACCGGATCAATTCGCTTTCGAAGGCAGGAATCGAAGACCTCCCCGCGATCCGTTCAACGTACTGCTCTCAATTGGTTATACCGTCCTTTACGGTTATACCGAAAGTGTCTTGCATGCAGTCGGGTTACTACCCTGGCAGGGCTTTTACCATCAGCCGCACGGCCGTCACGCCGCGCTTGCGTCGGACCTCATGGAACCCTTTCGTCATCTGGTCGAACGCTCGGCCCTGACCCTGCTTCTGCGAAAGGAGTTGACCGTGGATGACTTCACGTATACTCCGGCAGGCGCGTGCCGGATCGATCCAAAAGCGCGCCGTAAGTATCTCGTGTTATTCCTACAACGCTGGGAAAGCGTTGTACGCGCAAAAGGAGAAATCGAAACCTATCCTTATTTTCAACATCTCCATAAGCAAGCGCTGTCTTTAAAAGATTTCATCCAAAAAGGTCAACCTTTTAAGGCGTGGAATTTTCGTTAATAACCTCATCTCTTCACGTTTGCAGGGAATGCAGTTCGCTTTGGCCAACCTGCGCGATCAATCCAACCAAGACCAACAAGCAACCTTTAATTCGCGGCTATTCAGTAAGTTATATTAATATCGAGGGCGGGGAGGTTGGCCATATTCTTTTTCTCAACAACTTAGAGTATATTGAGTAACGCAGGCGCAGATCAACAACGTGCGCGAATGAATTTTCCGGATGGTTCGCCAAATCCGTATGTATCCTGCGGAAATATTTCGGAAAAAATGACCGGCGGTATTAGAGGGTATTAGCCGTTAAGGCTGTGAGACAGGAGCGAACTACTATTTATGAATGGCTTTTAGATGTATTAGAGGGTATTAGCCGTTAAGGCTGTGAGACTCATTAATCAACTCCGGAATATGCCTAATACCAGAGGTATTAGAGGGTATTAGCCGTTAAGGCTGTGAGACCTTTTGATGCAGCGGCGAAGCAGGTGATGGCTATAGTATTAGAGGGTATTAGCCGTTAAGGCTGTGAGACGCGTCTGCGCATCTGATTTTCTAACAGCAAATTGTATTAGAGGGTATTAGCCGTTAAGGCTGTGAGACCACCACTACGCTACCTGGTGTGAGCATTGATGGTGTATTAGAGGGTATTAGCCGTTAAGGCTGTGAGACAATGAACCCCCCATGAAGAAATAATTTCAGTCATAAGTATTAGAGGGTATTAGCCGTTAAGGCTGTGAGACGACCACGGCCGCGCAAATTCTGGTGCGCGCCGTGCGCGCGAAAGTATTAGAGGGTATTAGCCGTTAAGGCTGTGAGACCCAAAATTACCAGCGGTACCAGTGGTAGCAGATGTATTAGAGGGTATTAGCCGTTAAGGCTGTGAGACAAGAAATCTTTCATGATTTCCTCCTAATGTACGGTATTAGAGGGTATTAGCCGTTAAGGCTGTGAGACATATTGGATGAACTTCCAGTGTGCCGTCCTCTCTTGGTATTAGAGGGTATTAGCCGTTAAGGCTGTGAGACAATTTCTAACTTCATTTTCCCCTCCTCGGGTGAAAAGTGTATTAGAGGGTATTAGCCGTTAAGGCTGTGAGACCTATTAACGCTAGCAACGTGATTATTAAGAAGAATGTATTAGAGGGTATTAGCCGTTAAGGCTGTGAGACAGACCTCGAAATCCTTCCACATGTGGTTGAAAAGTATTAGAGGGTATTAGCCGTTAAGGCTGTGAGACAACTTGTCAGACATGATGTGTTCTCCTAAAGTCGTATTAGAGGGTATTAGCCGTTAAGGCTGTGAGACGCAATGAAAATCGGAGCGCCGGGGGGTAGTGTAAGTATTAGAGGGTATTAGCCGTTAAGGCTGTGAGACACGAGATCCGACATGCCTCTGACCGCCGGCGCGCTGGTATTAGAGGGTATTAGCCGTTAAGGCTGTGAGACATATATCGGTGATGCGTTATTGGCACGGATTGGAGCGTATTAGAGGGTATTAGCCGTTAAGGCTGTGAGACTTATCTTGACTCGCTTGAAACCAATGGTTCTGGTCGTATTAGAGGGTATTAGCCGTTAAGGCTGTGAGACTCCTCCTCCCCCTCCTCATCGCTAACGACCAGGCGTATTAGAGGGTATTAGCCGTTAAGGCTGTGAGACCCAAATTGCGCGACCGCCCAACCCATTCTCCAACGTATTAGAGGGTAATAGCCGTTAAGGCTGTGAGACGTAGTAAGCGCCTGGACTAAAGTCGGATCGATACGTATTAGAGGGTATTAGCCGTTAAGGCTGTGAGACGACTAATCAGGAGGAGCGCGACGCCGCCAGTTTGATTGTATTAGAGGGTATTAGCCGTTAAGGCTGTGAGACAAAAGAACAAATAATAACTTTTTCATTTCACTTGTATTAGAGGGTATTAGCCGTTAAGGCTGTGAGACTTTATGAGGTCCGTAGTTGTGAACCGGAGGCCCAAGTATTAGAGGGTATTAGCCGTTAAGGCTGTGAGACAGATCGAGGTCGATAGCAGTCAGGCTGTTACGGTGTATTAGAGGGTATTAGCCGTTAAGGCTGTGAGACACTGTGCATGCGTTGGATGAAGCAGGGACCGTGCGTATTAGAGGGTATTAGCTGTTAAGGCTGTGAGACGTACTCGGACCAGTATTTGAGCTCGCGCGCGGTGGTATTAGAGGGTATTAGCCGTTAAGGCTGTGAGACAGTTCGAATGCCCATGGGGCCTCCTAAAAAGGTATTAGAGGGTATTAGCCGTTAAGGCTGTGAGACGCACAAGAACAACGCAAGTCCGCACGGGAAAGTTTTAGAGGGTATTAGCCGTTAAGGCTGTGAGACGCCCGGGCGTGATTGGGCAGGGCCTGAAACACCGTATTAGAGGGTATTAGCCGTTAAGGCTGTGAGACTTGCGCCGCTGAGTGTATCGGACATTTAGAGAGTATTAGAGGGTATTAGCCGTTAAGGCTGTGAGACCGCGTGGACACCAGGGCAGGCCGTGGGTATAGAGTATTATAGGGTATTAGCCGTTAAGGCTGTGAAATTCGGTGGCGCGTGCGTGAAGACCACCCTGCATGGATTAGGGATGCGATGCCTGCAGGTAAACATTTGTCCGTTGTTGTCAGGCGGTATTGAATGATTTACGGAGTTCTCGCAAGATAACGCCGTATAAGGTTACTTTTGTTTTTTACGGACAAAACCAATGCAAACGTTTGTCGCCTGTTTTGATATAACCGATGATCGTATCCGGCGCATGGTGAGTCGCCGGCTCGAGCATTTCGGTATTCGAGTCCAGCGCTCGGTGTTCGAGGTCAGCGTTCGATCACCGACCCAGTTGCTGCAATTGAAAAAGGAACTGAACGAATGGATCGAACCCGGTGACGATATTCGCTTTTATAATTTGTGCTTGAGCTGCCGGAAAAAATCCAGCGATAGCGCCGATGCACGAATCGCGGATTTTCCATCTTCTGTCGTTATTTAAAAAAGATTTGTCTGCCGGGCTCGAATTGGATACCATCGGCTGAAACTCGGGCAAGGGAGGGATTCTGATTTTGCAGACATTTATACTTGTGGAAGCGATTAACATCGTAGCTTCGGTTTTCGATACCGATCAATTAAGCGTGATTCGGGGCAGCAGTCTGTCACTCAAGGAAGCGATCGAACATATCAAAACTAAATTCGACAAAAAACTCGAAGCGCTGAGTACCGGAGCTTCATCGGGTTTGTTCCGCCTGATTGATCACACTGCGGATCTTACGCAGATAATTGAATCAATCAAGACCGAACTCAGCGAGAATTTATATGGATGTTTCGTATTCCTTGTGGAAAGTTGCGAGGCCACGGACTTGCTGGTCGCAAAAGAAAAATTATTGACGCAACTTCGTTTCCACCAAATGCGATCGATTACCACGGTTCCGGACCGGGTTTCCAATGGTCGCGACTTTTCGAATCAACCCTGCGGACTCGAAGGGAGACGGATCGCGGCGAACAACACCCCAACTGCCGTGCAGGGACGAACACGTCAACTGTCGCAATCTGTATTCGAGCGTCTTGAATACGGCCGTAACCGGCGCCAGATTCATCATTTTCAGGAAGGCGACCGGCAAAAACGTTCGATCCTGCAAAAATTCCGATCTTCGGATGATTTTGAAAGTCTTGCCGGGAATCCTCAAAATCCTGAACATAAAAAGCTGAATAATAAAATCGCAGTCGTTTATATTGACGGAAACTTGTTTTCAGCGATTCAAAGAGAGACGCTGGAGCGGGCAAAACAGGAAGAACAGGAGCAAATGGTAAAACGGCAAGAAACCCAACCAGACGAAGAACAGCAATACGGATATTTGAATCAAGCCCAAATGGATTTTGACCGGACTATTCAGACCAAAAGATCCAATTTTCTGCTAGATACTCTGTGCGCGATGGTTGAACCTGAATCCGTTCAATTTCCGGATGCGGTGTATGAAAACGACAAGAAGGAAAAAGTTATTCGATTCGAAACCCTGCTCTGGGGCGGTGACGAAATGTTGTTCGTGCTTCCGGCCTGGCTGGGGTTTGAGTTTTTGCAATATTTTTTCGAGCAATCGTCGCAATGGAATGCTGACGGAGAACGTCTGACTCATTCCGCGGGATTAGTGTTTTGTCATGCCAAATCACCGATCCACCGGATTCGGGAACTCGCAAAATCCCTGGCCGACACGATGAAAAACGTGCTCGGCAATGATCGCCGCGGGCAGAATATCTGGGATTTTATCGTGCTCGAATCGATCGATTATCCGGGTAATTTTGACATCGCGGACTTCTATCGGATGCGTTTCGGGCATCTTGCAGCCCACCGGCCGAAATTCATTCGGGCGCCCGAAGATTGGAACGGTCTAAAACCCAAACTCAAAGAATTAATCGGCGACGAATTGGGCGGAGAACCTTTGCTGTCCCGGCGCCAGCTTTATAGGATCGCGAGAACGATTCAGGACGATCCGGAAGCCTCAGGGCTGGAATGCCTAAGCTGGCGGCAACTGGGCGATCCCGATGCAATGAAAAAAGGCACCTGCTCTGAACAGGATCGGGCGGAACACAGGATGATCATGCTTTTGGAGGACGACCGAAGAAAAAGACTGATTGAAATTGCGCCGTTGCAGGCAAGGGGTTTATTCAATCTCGACCTCGACTGTGCTCCGTTTCGCGCCTGTTTCTGGTTTCATTTAATCGAATTGTGGGATTACCTGATACCTTCCCCAGAATCGGTTCATTCATGAACTTAAAAGCGCGTTTTCAATTGGACCTGATTTTTTCCGGCCCGCTGATCAGTCAGGCGGCGGGAACGCTAAAATTCGGCGTTGATACGGCGATGCAGCGTTATCGTGAAAAACCGGTTCTGAACGGGAGTCTCATCAAAGGAAATATCCGTTCGACGCTCGAGGAATTCAGTGAATTGCTGGAAGATCCTTCGCTGAATGAAAATATTTCGCGCTGGTTCGGCGCGAAAAGCAACGATCCGAAACTCGATTCGCCAAAAACTCATGACTACGCTACCGAACGCGCACGGGTCGATTTCGACGGTTTCTGGACTTTACGCACAAACGACCCGATTACGAGCGAGAAGCAGCGTATCCGCATCGCGATCGACGAACAGCACGGCAAGATAAATGACGGCAGTTTACAAGTGATTGAGGATTGTTTCCCGGCGGGCGGGGGGACTATCACTTTTCGCGGCAACCTGCTTGTTCGGTTCCGACAGCAACAAGAAAAGCGCGAGTTTCTCGACTGGCTAGGCAAGGCCCTGGATTATATCCCTGCGATGGGGAGCTTCAAGGGCATCGGATTTGGCAGGCTGGAAGGCTGGAAATTGACCAGAATCGATCGCGAAATCAAGAGCTCCAAGAAACCTGAGCGGTTACCGAACGGTGTGACGCGATTCGGGCTTAAAATAAAAATCGATCGCCCTTTTTGTCTGGGGCGTCCGAAAACTCCGGACAGCAACCGGATTGTCTCGGCAAACAGCATCGCCGGAAATGTGCTCAAAGCGTTGATCGCCCGCGAATATGACAATGATTCGAAAAAGCTCAACAAGGATTTGTGTTTCGACGACTTGATCGTCGGGAAGGCTCTGCCCTCGAAAGAATCCGATTGCCGCCGCCACGGCCCATTACCCTTGAGCCTGGCGATCGTTAAAAACAGTGAAAGGAAAGATGAAGTCAAGGATATGGCAAGTGTGTTGGACGAGACCCAAATCGACCTTGCACAGGCACCTGTATTCCAGCCGGACTGGAAGAAAAAGGATTTCCGTATGGCCGATTGCGCGCTGGATCGTTCGGAGGTGGATCCGGACCATTATTTGATTGTTCGAACCGAAATCAATCGGAAGCTGGGTATTTCCGAAGAAAGCCGATTGTTTTCCCTGGAATGCATTGATCCCTATGAATACGTCTGGTGCGCGGATGTTGAACTGTGCCGGATCCCCGAGAACAAACAGGCCGCGGTATTCGAAAAACTACAGGCGATTTTCAAACAGGGCCTGACCGGTATGGGCAAAACCAAGGCCGCGATCGAATTTGAAGTGGTACCCGCCTTCACGAATCTGTCCGGGCTATCTGTCTCGGGCGGTGATTTGTTTATCGTGACACTGCTAACGCCGGCGAGATTATTATCTTCGGAACTGACTTTACTCGGGGTCAATTCTCATGATGGACTGAAAGAACTCTATTGTAGCTATTGGAAGCAGCAGCACCCGGGAATCAAGCTCGAGACGTATTTTGCCGCGCAAGAACTCGCCGGAAGTTATTATTTTCAACAGAAACATAATCATTCCGCTCAATATCGGCCGGAATGGCTGACTGTTGCCGGAAGTGTTTTCGTGCTCCGGATTTCCGATCCGGATGCATTGATAATGCTCGAAGATTGGCAGACGACCGGTTTGCCCGCGCATTCCGAACCCGGTCGCGGCCCGGCGGATTGGCGATCCACGCCTTACTTGCCCGAACATGGCTTCGGTGAAATTATTGTGAACGATCGAAGGCAGTTGGATTTGTTATTCGAATCTGAAAGGGCAAACGCGTGAGCACCTTTAAACGCGTTGTCCTGACCGGAACCCTGCGAGCCGAATCGAATTTGCATATTGGCTCCGGCGAGGATGAAGACATTCCTGATGGCCAGTCCCTTTACAATGAGCTTGTATTGGACGCGAAGGGCTTGGCTTACATACCCGCATCGAGTTTACGCGGTCTTTTGCGCAGCCGTATCGAGGATTCCGCGATTCGTCAAAAATTATTCGGTCTCGGACGGCAGGAAGTGGATTCCGAGCAAACAGGGAATAGCGGTCATGCAAGAATCTATGATGCCTTGATCGATCCGGAAACTCGGGCATCCCGTATCATAAGCCGCACCAGCATCGATCCGCTTACCGCGGCCGCGAAGGAGCATCATCTCTCCGCGCACCGGGTCATTGAACCGGGCGCCGAGTTTTCGGTTCATATCGCGCTGGATCATCCCGGAAAGCCGGAAATCGAAGCGCTGCTCGTTGCTTTGTCGGGGTTCGGAACCGCCCCAGATTGCCAAATTGGCAAGGGGAAAAGCGTAGGGCAAGGCCGGTTGAACTGGCAATTGGGCGAGATTCGGGTGCTCAGTGAAGCCAAACTGAAACAGTGGCTGAGTACATCTAGAAACCCGGCTTCAAAAGCGCAAAGCACGACGGCGAAATACAAAAACATCGACGAAGCGGATGTAATTGAAGGAAATAAAACCACCTTACTTAAGCTGTTTGAGCCCGAGACATTTGCTATACCAAATGCGGTTTCAGGATGGAAATCCAGAGAGGTTGTTTTAAACGTAGAGAGCCCGATATTGATTAATGATCCTGCGCGTATCGAAGCTCGTGAGAAGCTATACGATTTGTTGAAAGAAGAGTTGGACCGGAACAATTTGCCGCGCTCCTTTATCGAATTAAAGCTACGAATCGATCGTCTGGCTTCGTTCCTGGACGGAGTCGATGATCCGAAATGTGTGCGAGAAATTCAAACGGATTTGGCTGAATTCAGTGCTCGTTGCGACAAGCCGACGGACCCGACCGACAAAAAGGCTTTGAAAGACGATTTTGGCCAGCTTGTGGCTCGATTTGAAAATCCAAGCATTTCCGACGCAATGTATATGCGCCATCAACACCAAGCTTGCATACCGGGTTCGACGTTGAAAGGCTGGGCCCGCGGGCAATGCCGTAAAATCATGCTGACTTTGCAAGATTCGAAAGACGGTAAAGGGGTGGATCAATTGCTCGATACGATTTTTGGCGGTACGGAGCACGGTGCGGGTTGTTTACGCTTCGACGATGCGCTCGCGGACGTGGACGAAGCAAAGCATTTGCATCCGCAAACTTTCAACGCGGTTGACCGGTTCACCGGAGGGGTTAAACCCGGCGCGCTGTTCAATGTCGAAGCCGCTTGGCCCGAGGCGTTTGCCGGTACCGTCCATTACCGGGCTGACCTTTTAAAGGGTTGGATGAAAATCTTGTTGCTGTATGTACTTCGGGATGCCGAACAAGGCGATCTGGTTGTTGGCTGGGGGAAAAGCAAGGGATTCGGTCGCTTGCGGTTGAAGCCGGTGCTCAAAGACCTGGATTTTTTCGATGAAAGTAGCCTGGAGTTGTGGCATCAATTGTTATTGGATCGTCTGAATCAGACAAAGGCCACCTCATGAAATTTCTAAATCCCTATCAATTTATTCCGATCGATACTAGCGCTACAAAAACCATTAAATGGAAGGAGCGCGAAGATCTTAAAAATGAATCCAATCCATTTCTTCGGCACGATTATTGGCATGAAGACGGCATTTCTGGGCGGATCAGCTGCGAATTGAAATGCATTTCGCCCGTGGTGGTCGGCGGTCGACAATTCCAAGGTGATAAGAAGACCCCGGGTGTCGTGAAGCCCTATCGCCACCCCGATGGAAGTTTGGCAATTCCCGCAAACAGTTTGCGAGGTATGATCGGCAATGTAACCGAAATCATCAGTCAGTCCTCATTGCGAGTATTAACAAACAAAGAAGACACGGTTTATTCGCAAAGAAAACAGGCAAATCGCGGCTTGAAAGAAATGGGGATACTGATTAAGGAGGCGGATAAATATTGGATTTATCCATTTTCTCCATTAGAGAAACCGATTCCGGTGGCGGATTATACGAATAACAATGATCCGGATACCAAGTTTGTGCTAAAAGCAGAAACCTTTCATTATAAAAACAAAAACAACCGACAATTTGTCTATGCCTATGACGCAGATCCCGATACAGGAGCCAACTTGGAATTCGCGAGAAACCTCAGTCGAAACCAACATAGCAAAAAAACCAAAGGAATTCTCTATATCCGCGGGAAACACGAAAACATGCCTAATAAAAAACGTGAGTGGTTTATTCCCTGGGATGGAGAGTTCTCTGAAGAGCGTATTAAAGTGGATAATGCGGCTGTAAGCAAATTAGCCAATATACTGCGTCTGCGACACCATGCCGACAGCACCTTTCCTCACCTGCCTCAAGGTTATCAGGGTCGCTGGAAGGACGAAAATGCCGAAATTGTCGAATCCGGCGACCTGCTTTACTACGATACTTACGGTACTGAACCGGATCGGAAAGTTTGTGAACTGAGTTATTCGTCTATTTGGCGTACACCGGTAAACGGCAACCTATATAAAGCTTTAAAAAACTCGGGGGGTAAAAATGCGTTGCCGTGGAATCCCTGCCGTACCGAATTGACCCCGGCCGAATGGTTGTTCGGGGTCACCGAAGAGAATCCCCTCAAGGGTAACGATACACGCAATATTGCGTCACGAGTGCGTTTTTCCGATGCACTGCCGAATTACGAAATCCAATTACCCGAAAAACCGATCAGGCTGAAAATACTGGCTTCCCCAAAACCCCCTTCCCCTTCGATGTATTTTACCGGTCCTACCGGGGAATATATTTCGAAAAGTAATTTGGATTTGGATAATGCTGTGCCGAATGGCCGTAAAGTTTACCTTTCGCATAGAGGTGGAGCGAACGTATGGCAAACCAAGTTCGGTACCGATGAAAAAGATAATTGGGAACCGCATCTAAGTTGCACACCGATTCCCGCGGTTGATCGGGATGAAGATAAAGCATTTCAGTTTTTTATCTATTTTGAAAATCTCAGCGGCGAGGAACTGGGATTACTTAGGACTGCATTGAATCCCGGTGATAACTTCGTCCATCGTCTTGGTTTGGGCAAGCCTTTAGGGTTGGGGCATGTGGCGATCACTATTAAAAAAATAGAAACGATCAACCGAAAAAAAAGATATTCTCCAGAGTCTTTGAGGCAAACACTTCGTTATGAAAATTTAAACGAACTGGTGGATACCGCGCTTGTCAATCAGGATGCGCTGGAACGATTGATGAAGCTTGGCGTTCCCGATTACGATCAATTTCCGGTTTGTTATCCCTTTTTGAGCGACGATGGTCAGAAGCCATACAACGAAGACGAAGGGTTCAGATGGTTTGTTGAGAATGAAGGCCTTACAAAAGGTAACGACAGGCTCAAAAGTATTACGCCAGGCCAACCCTTGTCACCGTTGGAAAGCAGTCATTCTCGCATAATTCTAACTTATCGTGGGCAGAAGGTTTTCCCGCGAGACGTCAATAAGGCGTTGAAAGATATCGGCTGCGATATCGTTAAAATACAACGTATAAGCTTGAGTCGTAACTGCATTACGATTTATCTGGTAAATAACGAAGACGTTACCGATTTCCAATCCCGTATCGAAAAATCACCTATTGAGTTCAATGGAAGCCCATGCGGAGTGGAGATACCTCCCCGAACTTGATTTTGATGACCCACTATTTCGCTAGAAATGTAGGATGTGCCGACGAAGGAGGCGCATCGATCGCGAATGGTATGCTTCGAATCTCGATCGATGCGCTTTGTACCGCAGCATATCGTACAATCTACTTTCAAAGAGATGAACCTCTATTTCGACAGCGAATTTACCGGTCTGCATCAGTCCAGCACGCTAATCAGCCTCGCGTTTACAGCGGACGACTATCGGGAATTCTATGCCGAATTCAACGACTTTAATCTTGAACAATGCAATGCCTGGATCAGTGAAAACGTATTAAAGCATACCCGATGGATCAATGACCGTGAGGCAAATACCGGGTCGTGGCAACAGGATTTTCAGACTTTCTGCTATGGCGATTCTGCTTTAGTTCGGGCGAGCCTTAGGCAATGGCTGGATCCCTACGACACAATCGAAATATGGGCCGATTGTCTCGCGTACGACTGGGTATTGTTTTGTGAATTATTCGGAGGAGCATTGCAGATACCTAGGCAAATATTCTACATGCCTTTTGATTTGGTCACTTTACTAAAAATTAAGGGCCTGGACCCTGATCTGGATCGGGAATCCTTCGCAGGTATCCGTTCCGACAAGCAACAAAACCATAGGCACAATGCGTTATTTGGACGCAAGATTGCTGAAAGCTTGTTATCAAAAAGCCTGGATGATGTGACCTTCTTTTATTGGAGATGGTGACATGAGTGCTCAGGCCAATCTGGAATCCAAGTTACTGGATTATTATCACTGTACGTTTTTCCTACCATTGATCGGTCTGGACGAGCAAATATTCGTTCCAGATCCTCGGTATGCTTTTATTTATAAACCCGGCGATCCTGTACCGGAGAAGGAAGAAGGCGAGGCTAACGAAGAGGAAAAGCAAAAAAAGAAGAAAAAACAGGAGGAAATGGAAGCTCAAGCGCAGGCCTATCGTTATTTTTCGCCCTCACTCAGGAATATATTATTCGATACCGGAAAACAAGCGCGTCCAGACAACAAATTGGTGCCGCTGAAAGAGTGGCGTTTAGATGAGAAGAAGATCGAATCCTGGGAGATCCATCTTGGAAAGGAGGAAGATCAAAACGATCCTTTTCTATATCAAATCGCAAAAGTCGTCGCGGTGAATTTGTACCGCTATTTCAATGATATCTATTTACTTTCGTTCAGGGTCGAACCGGAAGCATTGCGGCAATTGCGGAAGAACAATGCCAGTCCGCTGTTTAGTGAGAGCAACTCGATCGAACTCCACGAATTGATTGTAAGCGATTCTGGAAACGAAGCACTTTATCGTCAACTGAAATTGGAGTGCTGGCTTCGTTTTACGCGATTGGCCCGGTTGATCTATCCGACTTTTCCCGAGCAAAACGATGAAAAGAAAATCGCGCCGATTCGGCTTTTAAGGGGGACCGAAATAATAGCTACGGCGTTCGATACAGTCCAGAAGATCCGGATTTGTGAAAAACCCGGAGAAGATATTTCACCCGTGATTCGCATTTTGCTCAAATCATTTTCGACAACGCCTGACCGATTAGATAATTTTTTCGACGAGTACGAGGCCCTCTATGATGACCGGATGTTCGTGAGTGTTGCCTATGGTCTAGCGAATCGAAATCTCGACGCAGGCCACATCGATAAGATATTCAGCGTGGCCGCGTATGTCGATCGTTTTGACGATGGTCTCGATTCCCTGAACGGCTATGTCTATACGAAGGATGAAGTTGAAGCACGTCTTAAACCTCAAACTTTCGCGTTATGGAAAGGCCTAGGTGGGTACTACGGTTATACTGATGCCGCCAACGTATATGTTTATAACGGTTCGGCTTTTCGCATCTATATCGCGCCTCACCATATTCCGTTTATTTATGATCGTATGTTGGTACAAGCATTACTCTATCAGGCGTCTTTACGTTATTACGACAAAAATATTTCCGCTAACACTGGTAAAATGCTGAAACCAAACGGCCGTGAGTCTATTCGAGAACAACGGAAGAAGTTTATTCTCTTTACTAACCAATACTGGTTTCATAACATTACGGAACAAATGCAAGGCAAGGAAATATTCAAATTACAACAACAAGCTCTCGGATTGGCTGAACATTACGAAATTATCAAGGACGAGTTAGAACGGACCGATGAATACATGCAGACCGAACATGAAATTCGAATGGGGATATTATCGGATCGGCTGAGCCATTGGGGGGTCGCAATTGCCGTAGTAGCGATTTATTATACGGTTCTGCCGATATTGAACGAGTTTTTCAAAGGGTTATTAGGAAATACGATCTGGTATTACACGGGGTATTGGACAAATTTATCAAATATTTGGCAGGACCTCGTTGGGTTGATAATTTTGTTGGTCGTTTTGCCTTTTTTCTTCGTTAAATGGATGATAGCAAAGTAATAGTCAGTTTTGCCCGCGGCCAGAGAAAAAAGATGCGAACTGTGCTAAAAGCCTTGGCGTTGGTTGCAAGTACGGCGGCGTATTAGCTGCCGCCGTTCCAGACTTGCTTCCTCGCGATCACACAGAATCCCTTGGCCTCGTCCACGATGTGAGCTTCGGAGAAGCCGGTTTCTCTCAGGAGTTCGGTCAGCCCTTCTTGAGGCTGCCGCGCGTGGGTGGTAAATCCGAGCGCCAATAAGCCGTTCGCCTTCATCACGCGAAGGATTTCGGCGAGCCCCTTCTTTGGATTCGCCCATACCTGCAGGGAATTGATGGATATCACCCGTTCGAAAGTTTCATCCGCAAACGGCAGTTGTTCCGCGCTGCCAAGCCGAAGATCGATGCGGCCGGACTGAATGGCTTCGGCGTTCCGGGCTGCGGCATGCGCGACCATTTCTGGGGAGCAATCGACGCCGGCAATCGTACCCGCCGGCGTCGATTCGGTCATTTGCTGGAGCGCGACGCCGGGCCCGAAGCCCACCTCGAGCACCTGGTCCCCGGGCTGGATCCCGAGTAATCCGATCACCCAGGATGTGAACGGGCCTTTCATGCGCGCCATAATGAACCCGCCCAACCGTCCCAGCAGACCCCGTGGCCGCCCGAACATTCGCATCAATATGCCGCCGTTTCCGTTATTCATTTCGCTCCTGATGGCTCCGGTGTGAGCGCCATTATCGATCCGGTCAGAGGATTGGGTCAAATAGCGCCGGCGAAAACGGCTCCAGGCCCGGGCGCGCCAGCGACGCCGGTCCTTCAGCCGAACATTTTACTCGCCGCGGCCTGCATTTCTTCCGGACTTAAATCCCGGACATGCGTGGCGATCGACCAGCGATGACCGAAGGGATCCTCCAGCACGCCATACCGGTCACCCCAGAACATGTCGGCGACCGGCATTGCCGTCTTGGCCCCCGCCGCGATCGCGCGTTTGAAAGCACTATCCACGTGTTCGACATAGAGATGGAGCGTAACCGAAGTACCATTGAGCGATTTCGGGCCAAACGAACGCCATTCCGGAAATTCGTCCACGAGCATCACCGCCGAATCACCGATCCGGATCATCGCATGGATGATTTTACCCTGCGGGCCAATCAGTCACCTCAGTTCTTCGGCGCCGAAAGCGTTTTTGTAGAACTCGATCGCATCGACGGCTCCTGCGCAAACCAGGTGCGGCGTAACCGTATGCATTCCTTCGGGAACAGGCTTGTTAGTTGGTTCGATCATTTGCGATTCTCCTCATCATTGAAATCCGTCAGGGAAAAACGATTGGATTCGTCTGGACGTTCGTGCCCAGTTGGTCTTAGACCAATCGATTAGCGATTTTGCCGCCCGGACCGCCAGGTTGACAAGAATCAACGCGAAAAAGAAAACGACGGAAACGCGTTCGCCTTCGAAACGAGGATCGACTAAGCCGTCGAAGAGAAGGAACTACGATTTACGATGAATACGAGCGCATCGTCGGCTCCGCTCCGGCCGAGGCGAATCGTTCATCCGCATGAGCGCGCCTCGAAAACCGGAGAAAACGGCATCAGCGATGCCGACTCCGGTACGGCTGCGTCGGGCTGCAACCGTTCTGGCTTCGATTCTCCGATCGCCGGCGCTCGCGCGTATTTGGCGCAGGCGAGTCGCGCCAGGACCTGTTGATCTGAACACCGGAATTTTTCGGCGGCTCGACGATACGAACCGGACGGTACATCGCCACCGGTTTTAATTGCATCCCTCGTTGCGACTCCTCCCACCCACCGGACCGGTGGTTTGTTTGGAAATGGACGCCGAACCGGAACCGCACAGACCGGAGTGCAAATTCGTAAGAAGCCATTGGGCTTGAGCGATCTCACGCATTCCTCAACTGAGTTTTCAGCCTGAGGACGAAACCTCCGTGCCGACCCCGATAAAACCAATCTGATCATCGCCGCGTTCGATCGGGCCAAATACACACTGTTTTCAAACGTCCATGGATAAATTTTGAGGTGACATTAAAAAAATTGAATTGTATTATTTGTTTTGTGAGAAAGTCGTTCGGCGGAGAGAATTCCAGGGTTACATTGTTTAAAAGCCGAAGCAGCAGTAACTTTTCAGATTTTTTAGTCCTTCCGATTCGCCTCGAAGGAAACAGTTATTCACAAAATAGGTAAACAGATCATCCGCTGCGAATGGATCTGGATTACCACCGGTTCAGACTGGATTCCGGCTGGATCTGGCGAAACGCTTTCTGCAAGGGGTTTTTCGGTTATATAGTCAGTCCTGCGTTCATTACCGAATAGGTAGGAGAGTGTATGAATAATTCTACAAAACGAGGCGATCCAACGGCCGACCACCTGGGACAGGAGTCAGCCGTCGGGCGGCTTAATGGAACTATTCGTCATGCTCATGAAAATGATCACGGATCGGACGACGCGGACCACGCGCAAATCGATGGAAATAAACCAACCAGCGATCATGCTCGTAATGGGTTCTTGACAATTCCGGGGCAATCATTTGATAACGTGCTGGAGCAGGGGATTGTCCACAACACGACGCAGCCACCGCCGCCTGCGTCTTCAGAGTTCATGAGCGAACCGGAGGGTCTTGAGAAAAACCATCCGCAAACCATTCGGAACCAGGTCGGCGCTCCGGATTACCGGAGGTCCTTGCCGAAAACGGACGATTCGTTTCAGGACGACGATTTATTTGAGCTGTTTGAAGAAGACTCGGAGTTTTTAGGGGAAACCGAACCGGGTTCCGAACAGCGTCATTTCTACGATCATCCCGTGCTTCGCACAGCCTTGCGGAATGGCCTGGAAGATGCGCGCACCGATACGCACGATCCGCAGGCGCCGAATAATGAATTGGCAGCGGAGATGTCTGGATCAGTATCCGGTACCGAGTCGGACCTCATGTTAAGCGCCGAAAGAAAATCTCAAGCCTCGTCAACCACAGATTCCAGTAGCCAATCGATCCCGCCGCAGCTTTTTAATCGCGGCGTGGACGCCGAACCGAATGACTGCGGCGCATCGGACGCGGAGGGAGATACTGGTAACGCTCAGAGAGAGCTACGCGGTCGTCATTGGCCGGACGATGAGTTTCGAAGTTTTGACCTGCCGGGCCAAGCCGATAAAAGCAATCGCAGCGAAGAGAATGTTCCCCTATCTAAGTCGGCGCAGTTAAACGACCCGGAAAGCAAACCCGATGTTTCCACCGGTTCAATTTGTCATCAAGCTCAGATGGCAATGACCGAAAAGGATCTGCGTCCGGCTGAATTCGACCGCTTCGGCGACCAACAGATTTCCAGTCCGCCAACGGAAATCGGAAATGGCTCCCAAAACGAGATTCAGTCCAGCCATTCTCGGAATCCTCGCGATACCTTTAATCGTTACCAGGATGAGTACGCAAAAAACGGTCTGACGGTCGGAGTTGTAGTGTTTCTTGCAGTTGTTGCGATCGTGGTGGGTGGGTACCTGCTTAACTTGGAATCCCAATCCGAGAAACTTCGTTCGCTGTTGCCCGCGGACCTGAAAACTGTATTCGACGACGGTCTCGAACCCGCTTCCGATCCGCAAGATCAAGCAGTCATGGAAAATATGAACGCGCGGATCGGTGATTTGGAAACCAGGTTCGGGCGCCTTGCGATTGGGAATGCGGAAAATGAGAACCGCGCCAGCGGCGATACCCGGATCGAATCCGGCGTTGAGCAATTGCCACCCGCGGAGGGCGTCAAAGATCGATTCGGGGAGTTATCGGTCGGGCAAACGGAATTCCAGCAGATCATCCTAAGAATGGACAATTTAGAGAAGTCCGTGGAAGAGATCGGACGGATGGTCGATGAGCAAAGACTACGTGATCTGAGAACCGCCAGCGGCGTTCCTTTGGAAGAATTTAACGGTGTCGTAGACCCGCCCCAGGTTGCCGAAAGCGAGTCCAACCCGGCTTCCGAAGCCGGTTTGTCGCCCGCAAATGAACCGGTTCAGGAGAAACCGCTGAGCCCGGACCTGGTTCCACCGAAGCCGCAAATTGCGAATGCGCGAAAAGAAAAGGCATGGTCAGTAAATCTGATGTCTTTGGAAGACGCATCGGTCGCAAAACAGGAGCTCGAAAACATCCTTAAAAAGGAGATTGCTGCGGATATCGCAGCGACAAATGTTTCAGGCAAGACCTGGTACCGCGTACGGGTAACCGGGTTTGAATCGCAAAAACAAGCTCAGGAATACGGGAAAACGGTTGCGAAAACACTGGGACTTCAGGATGTCTGGGTGACACGCTGACCGGCTCTGGTTCGAATCGGGGATCCTTCACATTGGAACAACTGGCAGTAGAACAAAAACTGGACCGTTTGATGGCTCTGGTCGAGCAACGGGTTCCGGACAAAAACGCCGAGATGATCTCGGTTTTTGTTGACTGGTACTTTCATTTCGTCGCCGCGGAAGATATCGAGTCGAAACCGATTGACGATTTATACGGGGCGGCCTTGTCCCACTGGAATTTCGGGTACGTCAGAAAGCCCGGTGAAATGTTGGTCCGGGTGATCAATCCCGAAATGGAGGAACAAGGCTGGCAATCCGCGCATACGGTGATTGAGGCCGTTGTCGACGATATGGCGTTTCTGGTTCAGACACTGATGATGGAGGTCAACCGTCACCACCTGACCAACCACTTGGTCATTCATCCCGTTTATCAGGTCAGCCGGTCGGCAACCGGGGCCATTAACGGAGTCGGAACGGAAAGCGGGAAATCCGAGTTTCGGCCCGAGGGATTTGTCCATATCGAAGTGGACCGCCAAAGTGATCCGCAATTTCTCGAGGATCTTAAACGCGGACTCGAACGGGTATTGCGGCATCTTCGCGCCGCGACGGAGGACTGGCAAGCGATGCAGGACCGGGTTCGGCTTACGATCGATCAGCTAAAGGCCGATCATCCGGAAGCGATCGAAAAGGAGATCGACGAAGCGGTTTCTTATCTTAAATGGCTTCTCGACGGCCATTTCTTGTTTCTCGGGTGCAGAGAATATTCCTTGATCGATACCGGGAAGGAACGGGGAATTCATCCGCTCGAGCAAAGCGGGCTCGGTGTATTGCGGGACTCGATCGCGCCCGCGCCCGCATCCGGTTCGCTGCCGCTATCCGACGACGCCTGGAAGATTATGAGCGACATTCATCCCTTGCTCGTGACCAAGGCGACCACCGTGTCGACGATTCATCGGCCAGTGTTCATGGATTATATCGGCGTCAGACGTTTTGATCGCAGCGAAAAAGTGATCGGTGAGACGCGTTTTCTGGGTTTATACGATTCCGCGGCTTATCGAGCAAGCCCGGACCGGATTCCAGTGGTGTCCGGAAAGGTCCGCAAGGTTTTCGAGCGTTCCGGGTTCAAGGCCGCGAGCCATTCGGGACGGGCCTTGATACATGTGCTGGAGGATTTGCCGCGCGACGAGTTGTACCACTCGGATGAAGAGACGCTGTTTTCTCTGGCCATGGGAATTCTGCACCTGCAGGAGCGGCAACGGGTCAGGATATTTGCGCGCCACGATGTCTACGGGCGGTACGTATCGGTATTGTTGTTCGTGCCCAGGGAACGTTATCACACGGAACTCCGGAAACAGGTCCAGTCGATTCTGCTGATGGCGTTCGGCGGAAAGAGTTCGGAATTCAAAGTTCAGTTATCGGAGTCAATCCTCGCGCGCATTCATTTCATCATCCATACCGATCAATGCTACTCCCTTTCCTTTGATCTCAAACAAATCGAACAAAAAGTCATTGATTGCTTATACGAATGGAAAGACGAATTCAAAACTAATCTGCTGATGCATTACGGCGAGGAAAAGGGAAATGTTCTGTTCAATCGCTATGCGGAGGGGGTCAGCGCGGCCTACCGCGAGGGTTTCAGTCCGAGAATTGCGGTACTGGATATCAGCCATCTCGAGAATCTCGATGCAACGGGACTGCAGCTCCGGTTATACCGGCCTCTGGAAACGCAGGGCAATAAGCTTAGATTCAAGCTGTACCAAAGCGGGGAACCGGTCGCGCTGTCGAGCATTTTGCCGATGCTGGAGAATATGGGCGTCCGGGTGCTGGACGAAAAGCCTTATGCGCTGAAGCGCCAGGATACCGGGGAGGATCTCTGGATCCATGATTTCGGATTGATTTACAAGGGCCACAATACCGTCGAAGTCGATACTCTAAAAAAGAAATTCCAGGAAACCTTTGAACAGATCTGGATGCGGAGAGTGGAAAACGACGGTTTCAATCGTCTGGTCCTTTTTGCCCAGCTTGAATGGCGGCATCTCAATATTTTGCGCGCCCTGTATTTTTACCTGCGCCAGACTGGCCTGGCTTTCAGCCAGTCTTACGTCGAAGACACGCTGGTCAATAACCCGGTCGTTGCGGCGATGCTGGTCGAATATTTCGAAGCGCGTTTCGATCCCGGATTCGAATCCCGCGACGAAACCTTAACTCGCTTGGAAAAACTGATCCTGCGGCAGATTGACGAAGTCGCATCGCTGGACGAAGACCGTATTTTGCGGCAATACCTGAACCTGATCCAGGCCATGCTGCGCACGAATTATTATCAATATAAAGCCGACGAGAACGAGATTCCTTATCTGTCTTTTAAATTTAATCCGGCAGCGATCCAGGATTTAACGGCTCCGCGCCCGCATTTTGAAATTTTCGTCTATTCGCCGCGGGTCGAGGGAGTTCATCTTCGCGCCGGTCCGGTCGCGCGTGGCGGCCTGAGATGGTCGGATCGTCGCGAGGATTTTCGGACCGAAGTATTGGGCCTGATGAAAGCCCAGGTCTCGAAGAATTCCGTGATTGTGCCGACCGGAGCGAAGGGCGGATTTGTCGCCAAGCAACTCGATGGCGTGCAATCCGCCGACGGGGCCCGCGAGGTCGAGAACTGTTACCGTATTTTTATTCGCGGGCTGTTGGACCTGACCGATAACATCAGCGCGAACGAGACCGTCCATCCGCCGCAAACAGTTTGCTACGACCGCAATGATCCTTATCTGGTCGTTGCGGCCGACAAAGGCACGGCCTCTTTTTCCGATATAGCGAATCAGATAGCCAAGGAATACGGGTTCTGGCTCGGGGATGCTTTCGCCTCGGGCGGCTCGATGGGCTATGACCACAAAAAAATTGGCATTACGGCGCGTGGCGTCTGGGAATCGGTGATTCACCATTTCACCGAATTGGGCATCGATATCCAGACGATTCCGTTTACCGCGGTCGGCATCGGTGATATGTCAGGTGATGTATTCGGCAACGGTATGCTCCTGTCCAAGCGGATCAAATTGGTAGGCGCATTCAATCATAAAGATATTTTTTTGGATCCCGATCCGGATCCCGAGGTGGCGTACCAGGAACGTAAGCGGCTGTTCGGGACGCCGGGAACGTCATGGCGGGATTACGATAAAGCCAAGCTCTCCCGTGGCGGCGGCGTTTATGCGCGGGATTTGAAATCAATTCCGTTATCTTCAAAAATCAAAAAAGTTTTCGGCGTGGAGCAGGATAAGGTTACGCCCAACCAATTGATCCGGATCATCTTGTGCGCTCCGGTGGATTTATTGTGGAATGGCGGGATCGGGACCTATGTCAAAGCTTCCTACGAAGACAACAGCGGGGTCGGAGATCGAACCAACGATCCGGTACGCGTGGATGCCAGGGATCTTCGGTGCAAACTCGTGGGCGAGGGCGGAAATCTCGGTTTTACCCAGCAAGGTCGCGTGGAGTTTGCCGTACGTGGGGGACGGATCAACACGGACGCCATCGATAATTCGGCCGGCGTCGATTGTTCCGATCACGAGGTCAACATCAAGATTCTGCTGAATCGGATCGTTGATGACGGGGATATGACGCTGAAACAACGCAATCAGCTTTTGGAAAGAATGACTGACGAGGTCGCCGAACTGGTTTTGCGGAATAACTATCTGCAAACCCGGGCAATCAGTTACATCCAGATCAGGTCCGCGCAACTGATTGACTTTTATCGGCGGATCATTTACCGGCTGGTGCAGGAAGGAGGTCTGGTTACGGCCTTGGATCAGTTTCCGTCCGATGAGGTTATCGATGCGCGAAAACAGGACGGAAGCGTATTCTCCAGGCCCGAAATTGCCGTGTTGATGGCTAATTGCAAGCTCTTTCTGAAGAAAGTATTGATCGAGAGCCCTGCGATACACGAAGATCATTTCGCATCCTCAAAATTGCATGAATATTTTCCTGCCGCGCTTAGAAAAAAATTCGCCGCTCCCATTCAAAAGCATCCGTTGCGACATCAAATCAGCGCGAATCAACTGGTCAACAGCCTGATCAATCGGCTGGGTATCGTTTATCCATTTAGGATGATGGATGAAACCGGCGCCGAAGTTGGTGAAATGATCAGCGCTTATTGTTTTGCGTGTGAAATATTCGATGCCCAGGATCTCTGGGCCGGTATCGAAGGGCTGAACGCCACCATCGATCCGGAAATCCGCAGCAATCTGATGCTCATTGTAAACCGGCTCATGGAAGGATCAATTTCGTGGTTGGCCTATAACTTTCGCGAGAAAAAACTTTCGGCCGAGACTTTGACATCGTTCAAGCACGGGATCGAACGGCTCGAGAAGGACTTGGCCGAACTCCTGCCCGAACACCAACGGCAAAAAGCCTCCGCGGAACGGGATCGTCTCGTTAATGCTGGCGTGCCTGACGAAATTGCCGATCGGGTCGGCGGCCTAAACATAACGTTCCTGTTTCTCGATATTATCGCGGTCTCGACACGCTGTCCGGATTCTTTGGAAGCGGTGGCCAGAATCTACTTTACATTGGACCAGAAGTTGCGCTGGGGGGTGCTTAGAAATCTGATCGGCAGAGTGCGGCACGCTGGTTACTGGCAATCGCTGGCGCGTACCGCGCTTTATGATGATTTCCACAAAGCCTGCCAGAGCTTGACACTGGACCGGGTTCTAAGTGTTTCGGGATCGAAATCGGAGAAACCGGATGAATGGTATGAGGCCAGGGAATCCGGGATCAAACGTTATTTGGCCTTATTAGAAAAAATTCAAAGTGATCCCAGCGCGGAGATAGACGCGTTGGCGGTGCTGATCAAGGAACTCAGATCGGTAAAGCGGCAAACGGTTTAAAGCCGGGTTGAACCCTTTAAACCGCGTTGGGCCTGTCTTCCGGCAAGGCGTTGGCTGGCATTACCAATTTTATCCATGCAACGCGGGGTCAAGATGTTGAAAGTTCTCGGAGTCGAAGACGAACATATCCTATTGGACGATTTCAGCGGTTAATTGAATGTCTGTCATGCTGCGAATAAGACGAGGAATTGGCGCGGTCCTGTTCCTTGCTGTCTTTTTGTCGGGGTGTTCCGGACGGGATTCCGCAACATTCGAATTCGAACAGGCCGGAACCACGATGGGTACGACCTTTTCGGTCAAGATACCGGAATTGCCGGACGGCGTTGACCCTTCCAGGTTAAGAAAGGAAATCAATGACACCCTGACCCGGCTCGATTTAATGATGTCGACCTACAAACCCGATTCGGAATTGTCCAGGCTGAACCAGAATCCTTCAACCGACTGGATCGGTATCTCCGGCGAACTTGCCAAGGTGCTGGACGAAGCGCTCCGACTTAGTGAAATCAGCGACGGAGCCTATGATTTAACCGTGGGTCCTGTCGTGAATCTTTGGGGATTCGGTCCGGGAGAGCATGAGCAGAAGATACCGGATCCGGCCGAGATCAAGCGCGAGATGGAGAAGCTTGGTTTCAAGAAGATTCGGCTGAATACTGAAAAGGATGCCGTCCGCAAAGAACACCCTGAGATTTACATCGATCTTTCTTCCATCGCACAAGGGTATGGCGCTGATCAGATCGCGGATCTCGTTTCCGGATTCGGAATCAACGATTATTTGATCGACGTCAGTGGAGAAATGCGGGTCAACGGCACCAAAGCGGACGGAACTTACTGGAACGTCGCAATCGAGACGCCCGTGGCAGGGACAAGGATGATTGAACAGACTCTTCAACTCAAAGACGTTGCGATCGCCACTTCCGGCGATTACCGGAATTTTTTTGAGGTTGACGGGGTCCGCTATTCCCACATGATCGATCCCCGGACCGGCAGACCGATTTCCCATGGCCTCGCGTCCGTCACCGTGGTGGATAAAACGGCCATGCGCGCTGATGCACGGGCGACAGCGCTAATGGTGTTGGGCCCCGACGCCGGTTTTAGCCTCGCGGAAAAGCTTGATATCGCCGCGCTGTTCATCAGGAGAGACGGGCAAGGATTCGTAAAACTGAGTACTTCAGCATTCCCATTCAAAAACGGATAGGTCAAAGGTGGCTATTTTTTTAATCACATTTGTGTTGGTGGTCGCCGTCATCGCGGCAATGGCGGTCGGTGTGATGTTCGGCCGCGGCAGTATAAAAGGCAGCTGCGGCGGAGCGAATGGCGGAATTGTATTTGTATTTAAAAGTGCGAGAAGCGACGTCAAGGCAAATACTTCTGGGCATTCAGGCAGCGGCGTAGCAAATTCCGGGATTAATTGCCGCATGAACCGCGGTCCTGGCTGATGTCGTCCAAATCTCCAAGGGCGTCCACAAGCAGCGCACTTCCCCACAATTTGGCAATGACCTCACGAGCTCTCGCTAAGTCGCCAGTAGACAGAATTTCCAGTCCGCCATCTTTACCCGGTGCCGCGCAAAGATTCCTCGCCTCCAGCTGCCGCCGGACCTGTTTGCTGACAGGAATTCCGGTATCCAGAACTCGAATTTCCGGTCCGGCAATGTGCCGGAATAGCGGAATCAGGAACGGATAATGGGTGCATCCGAGAACCACGGTATCAACGCCGCGGGAAAGTAAATTGCCGAGGTATTGAGCCGCCAGTCGACGGGTTTTGATTCCGTCCAGGTTGCCATTTTCCACCAATTCGACCAACCCTGGACAAGGTTGGGTGATTATTCGTACCCCTCGGCCAACTTCAGCCTGCAAACGGTAAAATTTGTCGCTGTTCAGAGTTCCGGCGGTCGCTAGAACGCCGATTACCCCGGTTCGGGTCATCGCTACGGCCGGTTTCAACGCAGGCTCCATGCCGATGATCGGAACCGTATGCAGGGATCGTAAACGGTGGATCGCGGCGGCGGTCGCCGTGTTACACGCCACCACGAGCGCCTTGATCCGGCGCTGGGCTAAATAGCGGGATAGTTTCACCGCGCGTTCTTCAACCTGGGCCGATGTTTTTCCACCATACGGCGCGTACGCAGAATCGGCAATATACAATAGCTTTTCCGCGGGGAGTTCGCCGCGGATATGCCAGGCTACCGACAGTCCTCCCACGCCCGAATCAAAAAGACCAATCGGCGCGCGCTCGTCCAGGCATTCAAGATCCCTGTGGTCCACGGTCAGGATTTTCGGTCCCATGGCTACCCGATGCGGGTCAACGATTCGATAGTCCTGCGATGCCGGGGATACCGTTGCAAAAGATCTGCGCGACCAGGTAATTCGAGATCATCGAATTCAAATCCCGGCGCCACCGTGCAGCCCGTCAGCGCATAGCTGTCCGATTCAGATACCGTTGCGGCAAAGAGGTGCCCCGCCGGGATGATCGCCTGCGGCAATTCTTTTTTTCGCCAGTCGGCGCCGACCTTGGTCGTTTTGTATTCTCCATGGACGTCTATTTCATGGATGATCAACGAGGAGCCGGTATAAAAATGCCAGATCTCGTCCTGGCGGATGCGGTGGAACGCGCAGAAGTCGTCACCTTCGAGCAGAAAATAGATTGCCGTCGCAAACGTCCTCGGTCCATCGAAGCGGGATGGTAAATGACGCTGAGCAATCGCCTCGGCAGATCGATAGCATTGACGGTAAAACCCTCCTTCGGGATGGGGAATTAAACCCAGGATTTCCCGCCATTGTTTCGCGATGAGCTTATTTGACATCCGGCTGAAAACGATTCATCCAAAGTATGGTTTCGTTTTTGATGGTAATACCCTCTATAAATATCGCCGGCGTGGTCACCCGGCGGCATCGACGATAATCCCCGGTCCCCCGTCTGGTGGTCGATGTTCGTATATTCCTGTCAATTCAGGTGACCTGTTTGGTCACGTTTGAACTTTTCTAGTACAAAACCAACTTAATTCGATTATACGCTGCAGGCTCTCCGGAAAACTCGGCTTCCACTCACGTGCCGAAGAGCCAATCGTTTCAAGTCGTACGGCAAATCAGATCAACGTTGGCACCATTATGATTGGAATGGCACGCATCCTGCTCTTAGGTTAATAACATTTTGTCGAGTTGCCGCTAGCAGAGGGCAATCGTCTTTGAAACTGGAGGTTTAGCCATGTTTGAAATGATATCTTCATTTATTCATTCGCAGTTCCGTTATTTTACGCTTTGGGGCTATGGATGGAAGCGCCGGAAAACGTCCCCCAGATCCGCTTCGTACCAGTGGAGAGACCCGATCACGGGGCTATGGTATGGAGAAAAGGTCGCGATGAAACTGCTCATGGTCAACGCCCTGGATTACTATCGAAACTGATTTTAGTACCGCAGCTATACGTTTCCTCCTCTTGAAAGCCGGAGCCCTTATTAAGCTCCGGTATTTTTTTTTCAATTTTTTTTGAAAAAAACAGGTCTGAAGCCTTAGTAGCTTTGCCGCGTTAATCCCAGTTGAGCGCGCCACCCGTCTGGTATTCGGTTACCCGGGTTTCAAAGAAATTTTTCTCCTTTTGCAGATCGAGGATTTCACTCATCCACGGGAAAGGATTTGTGGCGCCCGCAAACTGTTGTGGCAAGCCGATCTGCGAACAGCGCCGATTGGCGATGAAGCGCAGATATTCCTCGAACATCGGCGCGTTCAACCCCAGTACGCCGCGGGACATCGTGTCGCGCGCGTATTGAGTTTCGATGTCGATCGCTTCGCGGATCATCTGGATCGTTTCCGTTTTGAAGTCTTCGCTCCATAAATAGGGGTTCTCGAGTTTGATTTGATTGATCACGTCGATCCCGAAATTCATGTGCATGGATTCGTCGCGAAGAATATATTGAAACTGTTCCGCGGTGCCGGTCATTTTATTGCGGCGGCCCATGGACAGGACCTGAACAAAACCGACATAGAAGAATATACCCTCGAATACGACATAAAACGCGATCAATTCGCGCAGCAGTTTACGGTCGTTTTCCGGCGTGCCGGTACGGAAATTAGGATCGCTTAGATACTTGGTGAAAGGCAGGGTCCATTCGGCTTTGCGCGCAACCGCGGGTACTTCGCGATACATGTTGAATATTTCGCCTTCATCCATGCCGAGGGACTCGACCACATACTGGTAGGCATGCGTATGCAGCGCTTCCTCGAAGGCCTGCCGGAGCAGATATTGGCGGCACTCCGGATTGGTGATATGGCGGTATACGGCAAGCACCAGGTTGTTGGCGACCAGCGAATCTGCGGTCGAGAAAAAACCGAGATTCCTTTTGATGATCAGGCGCTCGTCTTCGGTCAGGCCATCCCGGCTTTTCCACAAAGCAATGTCCGCGTTCATATTGATTTCCTGCGGCATCCAATGATTCGCGCAACCGTCCAGATACTTGCGCCAGGCCCATTCGTACTTGAACGGGACCAATTGATTCAGGTCGGCATGACAATTGATTATCCTCTTGTCGTCCACGCGGATCCTCGCCGCGCCCATTTCGATGTCCTCGAAACCGAGGCTCCCGTGTTCAAGAGGGTCCGGCGCGGGTTTGCTCGAATGACCGAAACCGCCGTCCATCGATTTCTTGCTACGGGTATCCCAAGATGCTGCCGGGCCGGAAAGATGTTCATCGCCGGTGCGTTCCTCATCCGGAATATCGGCCGCGGGATTGGCGACCAGCCGAGTCGCACCGGCCGGCTTGGTCTTAGGTTGTACCCTGAGCGGTTCGTCCCAATTTAACATCGTATTTCCTCCCGTAACTGAGTGAATCCAAGTGGTTCGCAATCCGGATTCAGAATTCTCGCAATTAATCTGGGGTTGCGAGTCCCGTTGTAGCTTATTGGCATGATTCGCAGTCCGGATTCAGAATGGAACAGACATTGACATCTTCGGCGACGGGGCTGTTCGTGACCGCGTTGAGCTTGCCGTCGGCGAGCGTGCTCTTCTCGACATGGGTCGCTCCCATGCTCCGAAGATAATAGGTCGTTTTCAGGCCGCGAACCCAGGCCAGTTTGTATAAAGTATCGAGTTTTTTACCGTCGGGATCAGCCATATAAAGATTCAGCGACTGTCCCTGGTCAATCCACTTCTGGCGTCTCGAGGCTGCCTCCACGAGCCAGCGGGCATCGATTTCGAAGGCTGTGGCATAAAGTTCCTTGAGTTCGGCCGGAATCCGGTCGATCCGCTGCACGCTGCCGTCATAGTATTTCAGATCGTTGATCATCACCTCATCCCAAAGACCCATTTGTTTCAGATCGGCCACCAGATAGGGATTGATCACCGTAAACTCACCGGACAGATTCGATTTCACGAAAAGATTTTGGTACGTAGGCTCGATCGATTGGGAGACCCCGCAGATATTGGAGATCGTCGCGGTCGGTGCGATCGCCATCGTGTTCGAATTGCGCAGACCCGTCGACTGGATCCGTGCGCGTAGTTGATCCCAGCCGAATGTGCTCGAGCGATCGACCTCAAGATATCCGTCCCGGGCCTTTTCAAGCAAATCCAGCGAATCGATCGGCAGTATGCCGCGGCTCCACAGCGAATCCTCGAAACTCGAATAACTGCCTCGCTCTTCCGCGAGATCGGCGGATGCCTGGATCGCGAAATAGCTGACCGCTTCCATGCTCCGGTCGGCGAATTCCACCGCTTGTTCCGAGGCATAGGACATTTTCATTTTATACAGGGCATCCTGAAATCCCATGATGCCGAGGCCAACCGGCCGGTGCCGCAGATTGGAACGGCGGGCTTGGGGAACGCTGTAATAGTTGTAATCGATTACGTTATCGAGCATCCGCATCGCGGTGGCGATGGTTTTTTCCAGCTTGCCCAGATCCAATTCCTGCTTCTCGTCGACATGGGCGGCGAGATTGACCGATCCCAGATTGCAGACCGCGATTTCATTGTCCGATGTATTCAGCGTGATTTCGGTGCACAAATTAGAGCTGTGCACGACCCCGCAGTGTTGTTGCGGGGAACGCAGATTGCAGGGATCCTTGAAGGTAATCCACGGATGCCCGGTTTCGAACAGCATGGACAGAATTTTTCGCCACAAGGTCCGGGCCTCGATGCGTTTGAACAGCTTGATTTCGCCCCGATCGGCTTTTTCCTCGTAGGCCAGGTAGGCTTTTTCGAAGGATTTCCCGTACAGATCATGCAGATCCGGGACTTCGTTCGGTGAAAACAACGTCCATTCGGTCTCCTCCGCGACCCGTTTCATGAACAGGTCCGGGACCCAGTTCGCGGTATTCATATCGTGCGTACGGCGCCTGTCGTCACCGGTATTTTTGCGTAACTCGAGGAATTCCTCGATATCCAGATGCCAGGTTTCCAGGTAGGCGCACATCGCCCCCTTGCGCTTGCCTCCCTGATTCACCGCAACCGCGGTGTCATTGGCGACTTTCAGAAAGGGAACCACCCCCTGGGATTTACCGTTGGTCCCTTTGATGTGCGCGCCCATCGCCCTGACCCGCGTCCAGTCGTTGCCGAGTCCGCCCGCGTACTTCGAAAGCAGCGCATCGTCCTTGATCGCGGAGAAAATCCCGTCCAGATCGTCGGGAACGGTCGTTAAATAACAGGATGAAAGTTGCGGTCTCAGTGTTCCTGAATTGAATAGGGTCGGCGTCGAACTCATAAAATCGAAACTCGACAGCAGATGGTAGAATTCGATCGCGCGCTCATCCCGTTCGATTTCATTGATCGCAAGACCCATCGCGACACGCATGAAGAAAGCCTGTGGCAGTTCAAAGCGAGTTTCCTTGAAGTGAATGAAATATCGATCGTACAGCGTCTGCAAACCCAGATAATTGAATTGTAGATCGCGTTCAGCCACCAGGGCTGTCCCGAGTCTTGGCAGATTGAATTGTTCCAGTGTCTTATCGAGCAGTTCGAGTTCGCCCCCCCGACGAATATACTCTGCGAAATAATCCGGGTATCTCTGCCGCATTTCGTATTGGGAGGCTTTAATTTTGGTTCCGTAAACAAAGGTCAATGCTTCGGAACGGATGCTGTCGAGCAACAATCGCGCGGTCACGAACGAATAATTGGGTTCTTTTTCGATCCGGGTTCTTGCGCTCATGATCAGGGTCGGCGCGACATCTTTTTCCGGAACCCCGTCGAACAGGCTGCGCATGGATTCCGCAAGAATCAGGCGGCCATCCACTTCTGGCAACCCGCGGCAAGCCTCGTCAATGATTTGCAGCAACCGTTCGGTTTCCAGGCGCGCCTGGCTCCCATCTTCGAGAGTGACATGAAGAACCGTGCTGCTTTCCGCGGCTTTGAAAACCTGCTTTTCCGCGCGCAACCGATTATGTTCCTCCCGGTACAGCACATAGGCCCGAGCAACTTTCTGATGGCTGTTGCGCATCAGAGCGAGTTCGACCTGATCCTGAATATCTTCGATATGAACCGTCCCGCCGCCCGGCAGGCGGCGCGTCAAAGCCTTCACAATCTGGGCGGTTAATTCGGAAACCGTTTCGTGAATCCGGCTGCTGGCCGCTGCATTCCCGCCTTCCACGGCAAGAAAAGCTTTGGTGATCGCGACCTTGATTTTGTCACTGTCAAATGTCGTGACCTTGCCGTTCCGGCGAATTACCCGAACCTCGCCCGGCGCCACGGCATGAATTTCGGAATCCGGGATGGTTGCGGGGTTGAAACGGGCCGATTTGGATTGAACGACGCTGGATTCTGTTGCCATAAGCCTCCTCCAAGGTTAGGAGTTTGTTACATTTACCACTTGTTTTTCTTTTACGTAAATTGTAAACCTTTTAGGTAAATTGTAAACCTCTAAAGTGGGCTATATTGTATATATGATTGACGGGAAGCGCTACATGTTGTGTTTTTCTGGTGGAAAGCTTGTGGAAAAACTGTGCGTCAAGCGGAGATCAACGCATTTCAATCAGCGACGGATGAAGACGATTGAAACGCCAGAAATCGGGAAATCTCATTTTCGGGTTCCGGCAAGGAAACGTTCCAGAGAAGGGTGGTTTCAGACGAACGCTAGATAACGCCTGAACGATCCACTTGAATCAGAATTCAGGAATTTCGTCCTCGCTGATTCTGGGCCACGCGGTTAACACGGCCTGTACCAGTGACGCGAGCGGAATGGCGAAAAATACGCCCCAAAAGCCCCATATTCCGCCGAAAAACAGGATCGCTACGATAATCGCAACCGGGTGCAGGTTGACGACCTCGGAGAACAACATCGGGACCAGAAAAGCCCCGTCCAGCAACTGGATCACCGAATAGGCGATGACGACATACACAAAATTGTCGCCAATATCCCACTGAAAATAGGCGACGATCAAAACGGGGAAAGTTACCAGCGTCGCACCGACATACGGGATGATCACCGATAAGCCCATACAGACTGCGAGCAGCAGCGCATAATTCAGTTGCATGAACGAAAACGTGATGTAGCTGATCAGCCCGAGGATCAACACCTCGATGAATTTGCCCCGAACATAATTGCCGATCTGAACATCCACTTCACGCCAGACATTGGTGGAAAGATGTCGCTCGCGAGGTAAATACTGCACAAACCATTCGACGATGCGCTCGTTGTCATTCAGGAAGAAATAAACCAGCATGGGGATCAAGATCATGTACACAATCAGCGTAATCAGATCGAAAAACGACGATGCCGAAACCGAGAGTATGGTCTGGGTAAAGCCAATCAACTCCTGACGAACGACCGCGAACAGCTCATCAATTTGACGGACATTGATAAATTCCGGATATTGCTCTGGTAATTTCATGACTTCTAACTGACCGCGGCTGACCATGCTGGGCAGTTGCTGAAAAAGCTGAACGGTTTGTTGATAGAGTAACGGCAGCAGCGCGAAACAAAGAAAGGCCAAGAAAGCCAAAAATGCGATATACACGACGAGCACGGAAAGCTTTCGTGGGAGTCCCTTGGCTTCGGAAAAGGAAACCAAGCCTTCCAGGAGATAGGCAATCACCCCGGATGCGAATACCGGCATCAAAATATCCGAGAGATAGATTACCAGGAAAAAGCCGAGAACCAATAAAACCGCCAGCGAGATCGCCTGGGAATTCGGGAATACCCGCCTCAGCCAATTCTGAAAAAATTGGATATTCGAGAACCTGCTGTCGTTATTATTCATCAGCTATCGATTTGCGGACAAATCCGCGTACCGCTTCGCTTGGGGTGCCGAGACGCCGTTTTGACCGCGCTAATACTACTACAAAACCGATATAGCGTGCGGCAGATCCTTTCCGACGGAAATTCCAGCTTGTGCTGAGCTGGAACACGGTAAATTTGTTCTCCCCATGATCAAAGCGATTGTGGGCGAGTCGAGTTGTTGGTCATGCGGAGATAGTCGAAGACCAATCGAGTATTACGGTGCAATTGGCGCATTTTCTCTGCGACGCTGGATTTCCCATCGGAGATG
>JBGTCG010000205.1:0-9731 GCA_041748915.1 Methylococcales bacterium | reverse complement strand
GTAGCCTGCGCCGAGCTTGCGATGGTGTGGCGAAGCGGCGCGGACGCAGGGCGGCCGGGGCCCAATGGTTGTCGCGTAGGCGAGTCGATTTTGGTGACTTGGATGTCCCAAAATCTTTCACGAGGTAGCGACACACTTTTGGTGACTCTTCTGCGTCTATTTTTATAACGTTCGGCGATCAGAATTTTTTAATATTTCACTCGAAGTAGCCTCGAGCCGAAAAAAGGGGTCGCAAAGGCTCTCCAGTGGAAGAGGGTTGGATGAGCGGAATCTTTTTTTTGATGCCCTCATCCCGGCCTTCTCCCAGAGGGAGAAGGAGACAATCCCTCTGCGATGCCCTCTGGACCGCGAACGGATTATTCGGGAGCCGTGTTAGCTTCGCCATGACACGTTTCCAAGCGTGATTCCAGACGTTCGGAGTTTCTCCTGAAACCGTTCCAGATCGCCGGGTCGCGGGATTCCGATCATCCAGAGTACGGAACCGTCGTAGTGGACTTGCATCGATCGGTTTCGGTCATGGTGTTCGGAGACCATCCCGTAACGCTCGCGCGCCAGGCAGGATAAACGGTGGACCTTTTGGTTGTTCGAGCCGCGGATGCTGTCGCCCGGTCTTTCCTGGACAAAGGGTTCGCTGATCACCACATCCACTAAATCCAGAATGGAACGATGTTCGCGGGTGAGTCTGCGCCATGGGTGGCCGGAATACGCCAGAATGTCGCGATCGCGCCGAACGCAGTATTGCGTCCGTAATCGAACGGCGAGTTCGGCGAGCGCCTCCGGCTGGTCGAAAGGTTCCCCGCCGCTCAGAGTGAATCCGTCGATCTGATCTACTGGCAGAGAAGCTACCCATTCCAGCACGGTATCGAGTGCAACTTTTTTTGACGAAGAGCCGGCTTCCCAGGTGTCTTGCGCACAGCAGCCCTTGCAACGGATCGAACAGCCCTGAAACCAGATTCCGACCCGTCTCCCGTATCCCAGAGTCGTCACCGGCCAATGCAGGCGCGAAAGATTAATCAGCATTGGACGTGAGTTCCCAGATTCCATCGTTGTTCTCATCGACGATATCGGTAATGTTTAATGTCCTGTTAGCTTCGGGAATGTTCGAAAACAGGAGTCGGGCGAGAGGGTTGACCAGCACGGACTCGACTTTCGACCCGATCCCACGCCCGCCCATGCTGAGGTCGCTGTCGACGCAAAGTACACGCAACTTGTTCATCGCCTGTTCCGCGATCACCAACGTGAAGCCGTGCTCTTTTTTGGTATGTTGCCGGACATTATCCAGAAACGTCTCGAGGATTTCATAACCCACCTCTTTCGTGATAAAGCTGAATACGACGATGTTTTCCCCCATGCGATTCAAAAGTTCCGGTCGTTCCAATCGGTTGCGGAAATAATCGCCAACGCCTTTCAATACCGTCTTCTCGTATTCCGCCGGATTGCTCTCGGACAATTCGGAATTTACCAGAAACCTCACGGTTCCGTCATTTTTTCGTTCGATGATGCCTGCGTTGGACGTAAAAACGATCAGCGCGTCGGAGAAATACACTGTCTGTCCGCGGCCATCGGTAAGCCTTCCGTCCTCGAGAATTTGCAGGAATTTGTCCAGTATGCGCTCGTGCGCCTTCTCAATTTCATCGAAGAGCAGCACACGAAAGGGCCGCTCGCGCATGGCGTTGGTCAATTCACCGCCCTGGTCGAAGCCGACATAGCCCGGCGGCGCGCCGATCAGACGGTCGCCGCTGTGTTCGGCCGAAAATTCGCTCATATCGAAGCGTTTGTAGGCCGAATCGTCTCCAAACACGATCTTGGCGATGGCCTTGGCCATTTCGGTTTTGCCGACTCCGGTTGGTCCCGCAAAGAAAAGCACACCACGGGGCCGCGAAGCGCTACCTCGAGTTTGTGCGCCGGTGAGTCCGATGGATGTTCGTTTCAGGATATCGAGAACCTTGGTGACCGCTTTCGCCTGCCCTCGAATGCGATTGCTGAGGTGAATATTGCGGTCAGCACCTGATTCTGCCTCCAGGATGTGCCTGTGCAGGTTTTCCGCGCGCCATGGGTTGTCGCCTTCGGTATCGCCGATGCGGTGAATCTCCACCGCATCGGCGATCCGTGCGGCGGGAAGATCACACCGCCTGGCGATGCTGATAATATCGCGTATTGCGTTAATGGACAGATTGTCCGTGAGGTGCGCAAGGTTTTCGACGAAGACGCCGATTTCAGGTTCTGGCACGCCAAGACGTTGTGCCTGCCAGCGCGCTGCGTGTTCGCGGGTATCCGAACCCGGAAGCGGTATCCGCAGACTATGCACCCGCTCGTTATCGGCCGTCAGCCAATCGGGCAGATCTTGTTCTCGACTGGCAAGCCAGAACACCGGGTTGAACAGTTCGATTCGATCAGATCTCGCGAGCGGACGGGCATCCAGGGCAGTTTTTTCGGCCGCGGCGAAAAATTTCATGACTGTTTTCTCCGATTCCTGCCGGTTGCCGAGGCGCGACGCATAATCGATCACGAGCGCGATCGGCGGCGGGCTTGGTTGGGTGCCTTTCTGACTGGATGCATTTTGGACGTTCCGCATCAAGGCGGCTACGGTGTTCAGGGTCGGTAGCGGGAGAGCAGATCCCGTCAGATTGTGACCGAAGAGATTGTTCCTCCACGAGGTTTTAATATTAGGCGGATGACAGCGTAGACCTTCAACCTCGTCCCAGACCAGTAAGCCTTCATAGCCAAGCCGGCTGAGTCCGTGCCAGAGTGCATCGTGCAGTCCAGGAAATACAGGTTTATCATGGGTGACGAGTTCCACAAGATCCCGGATATTTCCGGACAGAAGGAACTGTGAGCGAACCGGGAGCAACTGCAGGATATCGCGAAACCATTTGGGGTACTCAGGGAAGGCCATCGTCTTGTTCATCCAGGACTGTTCCTGGTTCGGGGCGCGGGTCGCTGGCCGGGATCCTTTCTGGCTTCCTGAAGCGTGTCCCCGAGTTCACTTTCCGCGATACATCGCACGGCTTGGGTGCCGGCCGGATGGTCTGCCTTAAATTTGATCGTGAGGCCGCGTTTCGCCGATAATGTTCTGAAAGAGCTTAATCGATCGGCGCTACACCAGTCTGAGTCGAAATCGATGTCTTCCCGCGCGATTGAGTCCTGCTCCGCTGCAATCTCGTTTCCTTCCCCGACGACACGCAAAGGCACGGATTTGATTCCGTTGCCGTTGAAGTCAAGTTCGAAACGCATTACATGATCCGGAAAGCTCTCGCAACTCGCGTAAAGAAAACCTTTTTCGACGAACGCGGTCTCATCGACCCCGCTCACGGTATAGCCCAGGTCTTCCAATACGGTCGCGATCTGTTCTGCCACCCACTGGGTTTGTTCCCGTTGTTCTTCGGCCAGCGAAATCCGTTCGCGTTCCAGTTCTGTTCGCCGCAATTCCTGCTGGTTCTTTTTCTCTTTATCGATAACCGACTTTAAATTTTCCAGCGCTTCCATTCCTTTGGATTCATGTTTTGCTTCGAAGACCCGGCCGAGCGCATCGAGCAGCTCGTTCGATAGTTCCATTGAGCCACCTTCGAACTCGCGGAAAGCCTTTTCGAGCATTTCCCTTGCCTTGCCGGCCATGGTATTCAATTGAACCTCCTGGTGTCTTTCCGTGGCCAGCGATGATAGATCCGCCAACTCCGCAATCACTTCGACGGCGGTGCGCACGGCGCCTCCTCTGAAGCTCGTGGCCCAGGCCCTGGTTTCCTCGGCCGCGCTGCCGGCGGCTTGATGTTGCTGGTAGCGTACCCACGCACTTCGGAGTTCTTTCTGATAATCGCGGGCGATATTCTCAAGCTCCACCACGGCGGCGCGTATGGATTCGATGCTGGATCTAACCGGTTCGGGAACAACCGGCGTTCGTGGTAGATTCATTTCAGGGCATTGCTGTTTCAAGTTGGCGCCCTGCCTAACCGCCTCCTGCAACTGACCCAAGCGTTGTTGATATTTCGCAAGTTCTCTTTGGATTTCTTGTTCCATTCGCGCCGCTTGCCGTCGTTTTCGTACATCCTCGCGCTGACGGCGCCGTGACACACGATTCTTGAGATCTTTAAGTCGCTTCTCTTCAGAAGCGGAAAGTTTTTCAGCTTGTTCGCGTCGTGTTTCCAGCCGATTCAACGCGGAAGCATCTTTCTCTTCGCTGTTCGCAAGTGTCGTATAATCAACCGTAACAGATCCGGATTTCTCACCGCTCATCGGTCTTACTCCTTGATTAAATTCAGTATTGCCTTTGCCCCGAGCCAGATCGGGCACGACAGATCTGACACGGGGATACGGTGCGGAGTATAGGGTCCGAGTTTTTGGGTGACTGTCCAGGTGCCATTTCTGGAGCCCAGGTCGATGAGGACCACGGCGTCCTGGTCCATCGCGAGACAAAGGTGTCGTCCGGAAACCCCGCGGTACGGCCTTAGAGTTTCGACTATCGATGCACCGGCCACGGTCGGATCGCGCCCCACCAGCACGCCCTCCGAACCGAGCTGGATTCGATGCCCTCCCGGGAGTTCCAGATAGACCTTCGGGCGACGTTCATTTTCGCGATCGGATGCCGGCGTAGTCGATTCAGGTGCGTTCGGTCGTACATAGCCGCCGCACGCGCCGCAGATATTGGCGCCATCGGCAACCTTCGGAGAAGAGCAATCGCAAAACGACACCTCTGAATCCGGATGGGGTGCGACTCGTTTCGATTCTCCGGTTTTGGATACTGGACTGGAAGGAGGGTCGGGTGGTCCGTAGGTGGGCGAGATATTGTTGAGGTCTGCGTTGCACACAGCGCATACCGCTTGGCTCAGGTCACTGCGATGCCCGTTCGGGCACACCTTGAACATCTCTCCGGTGTGATCCGTCATCGTTGCGGCTCGTCTTCGTCAATGGTCGGATCGTAGGCCGAAGCCGGTGCCGGCGTTTCCGCTACTGGAGTTTGATCGGCCGCGGCCGTGTTTCCAGCCCTGGCGGCCGCATCAGCCGCGCGTCGCGCTTGAGAGTCCCTGATCAGATCGTTGAGCGAATCCGTTTTGAGCGGCGCCACATGTTCCCGGCTCTCGTCTTCGATGAGCCATGCGATCATATCCGTGATCTCGGCGGGTGTAGAGGTAACGCCCTCTTCGGACCTCTGCATTGCCGACATATAAAGGTTGGCGAGGGATATCATCTTCTGATTGTTAATGTTCGAACGGATTTCCAGATAGTAGTGATATTCGGTTTTGCCGAGACTCCACTTCAGCATCAGCGGAACCATTTCCAGAAGCATAAAAAATCCGAATATGAACCATGCGATGATCCGGTAATCAGGCGTGCTTGCGCTGATGCGATCCAGCGCTTCCCATTTGGTCAGGAAGTCGTAAGAGATCGTGTGTTCGTGATCGATATCCTTTTTTATCCGATCGATTGCCAGTTCTTGTCGTTCGATTTCCTGCTGTTTTTGAAGGATTGCCATTTTGGTGTCCTCCGCGAGGGGCTGCGAAGCCGCCATCGACGCCAATCGGTCCTCGGCCACTTTCAGTTCCTGCTCCCTTTTGTCCCTCTTTACCATCAGTCCTTCGCATATTTTACCGCACCCCCCGCGTTTACGTTCTTCGTCGATCTCCTGGTTTAATACTTTGATGGATTCAAGCAGCGAGTCGATATGGCTTTGAAGCACTGCGCGCTGCTGCTGCCGTTCGGGTTCGCCGGTCTGCCGCAGTTGACCGATTAGCCGCCTGATTGCCTCGGTCTGGCCGGTCAGGCCTTCGATTTCGGCATATCGATGACTGTTTCGCTCGTCGACCATGCGGTTGACCTCGATATTCACACGGCCCTCAAAAAATTTGAGCTTCACCGGCCAGGAAACGGCCGTGGCAATGACTACGGCGAAAAAAATGCGTAACAAGAGCGCCCGGTTCGATACGGCGCCGACAATCTCCCGATCGATGATCAGGATGCCGGACGCATAGACCGCCGCTATGAGGAGAGGGATGGGTGAAAAGGAACCCGTTTCATCGGGAGGCAACAGGGTGGACATGACGGCATACAGGGACGAGCCGAAGGCCAGCGATGTCGTGAACAGCACCATCATCCCAAGGCTCTGAAGCTGAACCCGGCAGTTGTTGGGAACCACGTGGAGCACGTAGAGGTCGGTCTTCGCGAGCCATAATAAAATGCGTTCGATGATCCCAATCTGCTGTTCGCGCCGGATGTCGCTGGCGGAAAGATGAGTATGCGAACGCGGCGGCTGCCTGCGCGGGATGTTCAGCGGATCGCCGCCGGTTATTTCGTCTCTGGGTGCTGACATGTTGTTGTTACCGGAGGTTCGGTTTTGCAAAAATTAAATATCAGTCGCAGCCGGGTTGGCGAACTGTTCCTCCCTGCGCGTCCGGCGCCGAGTTGACATCCGGGTGTCGCGAGGCGGAGTCACTTCATCCGGGGAGTAGCGTCGAATTTCGCCAGTCGTCCGGAAAACCGTTTTCTCGAGCTGAATCAGCGTCCCGAGAGGTGTTATCGTCCGGGCAGGTAGTTTCAATTCCCCTTCTGGATCCAGCCTGGTTTTTCGTGGCTTAAGCAGATCGTGCCTTGGCGGAAGCAACTTTTCTTTGGGTTCGAAACGAATACCGATCGCCTGCATCCGGATGCTCCGGAAAGGCCACCGGCCCGCGGCCACGCGCAAATCCGTGTCGGCGGTTAACAACAGTAGTATACGGCCCGCGGGTGGCAAGGGGCCGATACGCAGCCCGGGTGTTCGCAAAAACCAGGACGGGTGATCGAACTCGAGCCGGACCGGTGAATTTTCTGGAGCCCGCCAGGTAACCAGCGCGAAATAATATTCGTCGCGTACTCCGAGAGGCTGAACCGGACGTCCGGCGGTCACCCGAACTAAACGCGCCGTGGCCGTGATTTCCGGAAGGTCCGAAGGTTCGGACGTCGCGGATTCGGGCCTGCGCCGGCGTGCCAGGGCCACGCCTATTCGACGCGCAATCGTGCCTAGCCATTCCCTAAGCCGCCCGCGTCGGGGACGATGAATCTCGCCGGGACGAATCTCGAACGGAATCACGCCCGGCCACAACACCAGGTTGAGACCGGGTAACAACGCCTGCAATGCTTCGGGAATAATTACGCCAGCTCCCGGATTTCGCCAATCGATTACACCGGAGCGGTCGATCGATTCGAATACCCTTTCATTCGCAAACGCTCTGCGCGCGAGGCGCCGGAGGATCAGCAACTGCGGTCCGGAAAGGACGCTTAAGTCGGTTCCGAAATGCAGAAACCATTCTTCGCACAACAGTACCGCAACGAAATCCATACAGGGGAGAAGCTCACGCCGTAGCGCCGTTCGTCTCTGCTCCGAGAATGCTGTTGCAATCACGGTGGGCAGCGTCTCCTGGGCACTTTGACGCATTTCGGCCGGGGCTCCGGCCTCGATTATCTCATTCCAACCACGACCGAATTGGTCCAATGATTCCCGAAAACGGTTACCCAGGTTTTCGATGCCGGTGCATCCGCTGCGTGCATAGAAATCGAAGCAGCGCCCGTCCAGCAGAGATTGCAGCCATTCCAGAGACCCGGACTCCCTCCGTTCCGCCGCGCATGCCGTGTTATACAAATTTATTGCACTCAGCGAGAGGCCGCGCCAGAACGCGGGCAGGTCCGGCCAAAGGGCACGGCAGAATTCGAGCAAGCGCAAATCATTGTTGAGGGTGGTGTCTTCGAGCAATCGTTGAAGCAAGGCTGAGAGATCAGGCCGTCCGAGTTCGTTTTGCAGCCAATCGCGCAATCCGCCGGCTTCGATCACCGGATTTCGTCCCATTGATGGAGAAGCGCTTTCGCCAGGTCCGTGGCGTTATACGCGGGCGTGTCGCCGACCATGAACGGCGTTCTAGCGGTCCCTCCCGCCTTGATCAGTCCGGCGGAAATCACGCCTGGATCGCGCGCGATCCAGAGACTAATCTCTCGATGCCCCCACCGCGCATAGGGATTTCGGTCAAAAAGCCCGCCAAACAGAGCGCGCCAGTGGTAGTCGACATCGTCTTCCTTATCGAACGTCGGTCGCCAGTTCGACGACAAAAGGGTTCGAATTACGTCGGGCTTCGTATCGGGCGGTATCGGGTGCCGTCCGGTCAGGCACTCAAACAGGACCATCCCCAGAGACCAATAGTCCACGGCCGGCGTTAGCGTTCCGCCGCCCACCATCTCCGGGGCTGCGTATCGAAGCGTATAGCGTCGTCGGGATCGTAGACCGCTATTCGATCCGGATTCATTCAACAGCATGGACGCGCCAAAATCCGATAGAAAATACTGGCGCCAACCTTGCCTGTCGGATCTTAAAAGAATGTTAGAGGGCTTGATGTCTCCATGAATAATGGGCTTTTGACCGTCCTGTCCGTGCAGAGTGCCAAATATCGATACCATTTGGCGAAGCACCGCTTCACAATCACTCGGTGATAATGCGCCGTTACGATTCAGCGGTTCATCGAGGCTACCCAGCGGGAAATACTGCAGCAGTTGGTGACACCATCCGCCCCGCGCATGACACTTAAGCGGAACAACGACATTAATGTGTTCAAAACGTTCAAGTATTCTTAACACTTCAGGGGCGGGGAGCTTGTCCAAGGGTATGGTCTTAAGGACATAACTTCGTGCACTGGAGTCATATACCAGCCAGATAAAAGTATCCCGCTTCGAATAGATCAGCCTGCGGGTCGGGAAGCGGGTGGAAAATTCGGAAGGAAATTTCATGGTCACTGGTGGGGTTCAAGGACCGGCGAGAGACGGTGTTCCGGACCAGCCCTTCCTATTCCTGGCAACATGGGTAGCCTGCATCCTACTGAGAAGAGGATCTCAACGGTGTCGTCTTCATTAGATTCTCCGGCGGCAAGCGTTTCGTGGGAGTCAGCTCCCCCTTGCCTGGAGCACCCCCGATGACCTTGTTTGATTTTACCGATGTTCCGCTCGGAAGCCGCCAAGTTTCCCGGACATTCGGTTTCCGTGGCAGACCGTAGACTCGTTGGGCTGTTTCCGGTGACGGAGGTCGTCCGGGCGTTACTCGTGCCGTGGTATGGCGGCCTGGCGCCAGACCGTGACGGGATTCTTGCGCGGCCTTTTTGCGGGTCGTGTAGCGCCACACCGTTCGCGATTCTGTCAGCGGTTTCGCAGCCGTAGTCGCGTCGCGCGCCGCCTCGCGCTTAAATAATTTGTTCATCGCGGAACGCGCGAATGTCTTGGCCGGTCCGCGCGCCTGCGCGGGCGATGTCGCAGAAACAATCGCGAGACTCGCAATGAGCAGCCAGATTCGAACGCGCATGCTTAGTGGCCTCCCTTTTTTCGGAAACTCCGCAAACCCCGTGGAGGGTGTTGTAAAAGGCTTATCGATCTGCCTTGATCGAGGGATAATGTTTTGATTTTGTTGGGTTACGCGAAGCTAACCCAACCTACATTCTTGGCTTTTACGACACCCTCCCTGAACGAAGGAAAGACCGGAATCAATCCGAAGTAGTCTCCCTCCGAACCTTAAACCCCCGAGCGGAGCTTGATTTTTTCGGTTGTGAGTATAAAGGGCATTCCGTATACTCGCAACCTATAAAACGGATGGTGTAGAGAACAAATAAACTGTCCGGGTTTGTAGCACATGATTTGTCCGGTTTATATCAGGTGTCGAGGAGGTACCTGGATGAGTCGGACAAAGTGGCTACAGGAGACGCGGAAGATGAGGTTTGAAGAAGCATATGGGG
>JBGTCG010000204.1:0-7529 GCA_041748915.1 Methylococcales bacterium | reverse complement strand
TCGGCCATGTTCGGTAAAGTACCCATGCGCCAGACTGTAGCCCATAAAGGCCCTTGTGTCCAGTGCTTCTCGTAATAGTTCAGGGGGCTACGGGATCACCGAATCTTTACGATAAATGGGCTTAAGTAAGTGCCATTCAGGTCTGCTCTATTCCTCGGAAACCCCTGTTTATTAATCTTGCTCCATGTCCAAGACATTGGATTACCGTCCGTTAAATCGCATGAAATCCGGAAATGGGTTCTCGATCCATAGAGGAACGATTAAAATTATTCTCCGAAGCGCCAATTTGCGTCCGGAATCCGCAGGCAGATCCGGACAGGTTGAGTGAGAGTTGAAAGTTCGAAATGCCAGGAAATTTTCAAACGGCTGATGAATAACAGTAATTTATGGCAAGCGATTGCAGACGCGATCGGTTCCGGTTTCAGAATCGAAAAACGAATTCCCCTGTCCGGCGGATCGATCAACGCCGCCTACCGGATTGAAGGTGGAACGCTGGCATTCTTCGTCAAACTTAATCATTCCCAACGGTTGGATATGTTTGAAGCGGAATTCGAAGGGCTTCGGGAGATTGCCGCAACGGCTACGATCAAGGTGCCTGAGCCCCTCGTCTACGGAGTTCGCGATGATGCTCCCTTTCTCGTTCTCGAACTGCTCACACTGAAATCGCCGAACGCCCACTCCGAGCGTATTCTCGGTGAACAACTCGCGGCGATGCACGCCAATCCGCAATCCGGTTTCGGCTGGACCAGGAACAACACCATCGGCTCGACCTTGCAAAAGAATAATCGCAGCGAATGCTGGATCGACTTTTGGCGCGACCACCGGTTAGCGTTTCAATTGAACCTCGCTCGTAGCAATGGCTGCCCTTCTTCGTTACTCGACCGTGGAGCCTTGCTATGCGATAAATTCGCCACTTTGTTCGATGGCTATCCTCTGGCGCCGTCTTTGCTGCACGGTGACTTGTGGTCCGGCAACGCGGCCGCGGATGAAAAAGGTCAACCGGTGATCTTCGATCCAGCCTGTTATTACGGCGACCGCGAATGTGACCTAGCGATGTCCGAACTGTTCGGTGGATTCGGAACGGACTTTTATCGGGCCTATCACCAAACCTGGGCGCTCGACCCCGGTTATCGGACTCGAAAGACGCTCTATAACCTTTATCATGTTTTGAATCATTTTAATCTGTTTGGCGGCGGTTATCTACGACAGGCGGATTCGATGATTCGGACCCTATTGGCGGAAATTGGCTAGCCGGGCTGACAATTTTTACAAGCTTGAACCTGAATATACTGATCGCCAAAAGCGATTGACTTCATGCAAAAAAGTTCAGGTGAGCCGTGTAGAAAGGTGACCGACGATTCCGTAAAAGCCAAAATGTACTTTAGCGGTTTCTGCATACAGATGATCCGAAGTATCTATTCGACTTTAAAAAGAACATCGAAGAACCATTTGATCATGCCGACCAGGAGTAATCCGTATTGATCCAGGTAATGGCGCCTACCCTGACCGTAGTCATGCTGATCAAGATCGAAACAAGCAAGACAAGATCAAATTACTTACCAGCCAACGTCCCCGACCAATAAATAATCCTAAACCGTTTGCGGCGCCGTTCACTCTGATATTGAAATCGTATTGGCTTGTCCAAAGCATGATCCTCGGTGCGGTTGGCGACAAATTCAGCGAATTTCGGCGACGAAGGGAACCGGCTTATTATAATCCGGACCGAAATTATTTTTTTTGTTTTGCCAATAAACCGCGGATCAATTCAACCCGCCTCCGGTTCGTTCCAAGATCCCAATACCCGATACGAGAGGCCGAACGGATTTCAATAATCTTTCGTTCTTCATCCACAATCGCATCGACATCATCCGTAAATTTCAACCACCGGGTACGGAATTCCGCGTGCAAATAGGTGTCCGTGGATTCGGTTATCCGGGTATTGGGGAGATCGGATATAATTTCTTTCAAAATTTTAAACGCTTGGGGGCCGACGCCAGAGAAGCCGAGGGGTTCGATAAAATGCCGAGCTTCGGCCGCCTGGCTCGAAACGCAATTCGGACTATCGGGACAAAGCGCAAGCGTTTTTGGATCCATAGCCGACAACGGATTACGAGGTTGTGAAAAACCGATTTGTATCGTAAGCATGGCCAGGCCGAGCGCCAAGGCATACACGTAAGTATTAAATTGCAGACGCAAGTTATTATATTTTCACATTTAATATGGCGACCGCCAACCGACCGATCATATCGATCACAAAATCCGATACTAAAGAAACCTGGGTCATTCTCTGTTCGGTATCGAAGTTTGAAGGTTCGACGCCCGGGTCCGGAGCAATTGTCCCAATTCCTTGGCACCAACTTCACGACAAAACATCGATTCCCACTGGTTTCTTCTTAAAATAACAATTGTTCGTAACCGGTTTACCAGCGTAACAGCACCCATTGAGGTATTTTCAAATTACGTTCAACATTGCTGTGCCGGACATCCATATTCCCGTCGCCGTTGGTATCAACTAAATAATAAGCCGGCCCGACGTCCGGAACGATTTTTACCATGTACAGAGCGCCATTTATCCGATATTCCTGGATGGTCTTGGGGCCCCGTCGTTTGATCGTAATTTCAGGTTCTTCCGGTTCAAGAACTTCCCCACTTTCAATTGGTAGGGGAAGTTCCGGAGGCTCGGGGACCGGGTCGGACGTCGGCAGCTGGTCTACCGCGTGTATCGCCGGGGACAACAAAAAAAGAATTATAAAAACTCGAACCATGGTGGCCTCCTGAATTGTCACGCGATGCTCATTAAAGATTATACCAGTACTTCCTAATTTGCCTGTGAAATCGACGGATCACGCGCATCTAGGCCGGAATATCATCACGGGATTAGTTTTTTTCATATAGGTGTACGTTCTATTCGAATATATTCCGGGTTCCACTTAGATGGTATTTCTATTATTCGATTCACTGTTGGTCGCAAAGTTTTATCCTATCACTCGGCGGTCACCCGCCGAAGTTGATCTAGATCGATTATGGTATAGTCAGAATTTTTTCTCCCACTGACATTCGACAACCTATGATTCGACGTATATTTCCATTATCAATCTTCGTTATCATTTTCGGGGCCGCTTCGTCCGGAATTGCATATCAAGCTGGTCCGGCTACAAAAGTAATAGACTCCCTGAATTCTGCGCTACTTCAGGTCATGAAGAATGCAGACGCTCTTCGGTACGCCGGAAGGTTTGAACAATTAGCCAAGGTGATCGAATCTACGCATGATCTTGACTATATCGCACAGTTCGCAATTGGTAAGCGGAACTGGGGAAACCTCAGCGCTGAACAAAGACAGCAATTCCTCCAAGTTTTTCGCCAGTACAGCATTGGAACCTACGCGCACCAGTTCAGTGGCTACGCCGGCGAAACTTTCCGCACTACCGGTGAACAGCCAGGGAGGCGCGGTCAAATCCAGGTCTCGTCGATATTGGAAATCCCAGGAGAAGAATCCGTGGACTTCGTCTACGTCCTGTTGCCCCAACACGGAGGTCTAAAGATTGTGAATATCATCGTCGAGGGGGTCAGTGATCTCGCGTTGAAACGTGCCGAATTTATGTCAATCCTCAACGATAAGGGCTTCGAAGCGTTAATCGCCCATCTCACCGAGAAAACTTCCGAATATGCCCATGCCGACCAGTGAGTGACAAACTGATGAATTCGAGCCTATTTTTTTGACCATCGAATTAACACACCTAGGATCCGCCCAATTGGGGCGTGCTATCCGACCCACGGGTAACAAAACATAAATTAGTAGACGCGCTTAAATGAAACGGGGCAATTGGGAGACCTTATCATTTTAATCACTTGATCTTTTGCTAGCGGAACGTTTTGAACTTTAACTTCCCCCGGTCGATCGTTCCGGGTTTAGCCACGATTGCTCAAAAAGGGGGCATTCCTGGATTCGCCAGTCCCCAAACCGCCGGCAGGGGCGGTCTTATACACTTCATTTTTTCCCGCCTTTTATGAAAACATTTCATTTTCATATACGGACCGAGATCATTTCCCAAACCGCCGTCGCCGCTTAGCGTTATTACGGAACGTTAGTGCGGAAAAGTCCCATGAGTAATAACTATCTCGCACAAAAAAGCCCCTCTGCGAAGTACGCCGAGGGGCTTTCAACTATGCTGTCTTTCGTCTTTTTTTATACAGATACGATTAAAATACCGATCTCATAACGAAAGCAATCTTACATGAACACCGGAATAAGAGGTGAATTCAAAACAGCTGATTGTCTGCTGCCATCTTCACCGATAAACCAAATGATAGCACCGAAACGGCTATCCGGGTCATAAATAATGTCCGACATACGTTCGATTTCCCAAGACGCATCCTGTGCGGTAACTTCAATCGTACGGGTTTCGTCCGGACTAATCGCGGTGTTGTCACTGCTGGTCAAGCCATCTGGGGCCAATACGTTTTCAGGATACAGGGTATCGTCTTCAAATACTTCTGAATCAAGGAAACGAATAGCACCGGCTTGGAACTCAGCCAAACGAACCGGGGTTTCGGATCCGTTATGGATGGTCAGAGTCATTTTCATCGCACGGCCAGGTACGCGATAAGTTGCGTCGTCCACTTTTACATGAACATTACCACGTTGATCCGGCATATGAGGAATTTCTCTTAAAACGCCGCCCTGTAACGGGATCGTGATTGGATAGGTGCTGTTCGCTGCGCCGTAACTGAAACCAACCAGCAGAACCGTACCGAGCATGAAGCCAATCGTGACCTTCTTATCGATATCGGTGATCAGTTCTTTGGCGCGGCCGTTATGGACCATGATCCAGCGTGGCAGGAAAACAGGACCTTTGCAAAAATACGCCATCCAAGCCAGGCCGATCGCGAACCAAAGCGCATGCCAAGCCCAAATGGTACCTTCGTTAAAGCTTTCGATATCCACCGTTTTACCGGTCAAAGTGGTAATAGGGTTCGTAAAACTCGCCATTGAACCCGTTATATTAACCCACTTGCCGGGGCCGATTACCGGGCCACCGCCTTTTACGTTCATCATCGTATGAACGTGCCAGTCACCAGGACGACGAGCTTTCAATACGACTTTAAACTCGTAATCTTCACCCAGTTTAAGGGCTACCGAACGAGGAACGATCTGACCGCCAATGTAAGACTCTTGACGGATAAAGACCGGTCCGGGAATACCGATATTCAAGAACGCGATATCAGGTATTGCAACAGTCTCCGGCCAGCCCGCGAAGACATGGAATTTACCATCGATCGTTACAGTTTCGTTTACCGGTACGGAATCGGCTGACCAGTTCAGGTCATACCAAATGATCGTACGCATCCTCATGAAGGCGGCCTGTGACTTTTCCCCATGAGCCACCGCTGATGGCGCATAGAAGCTAGTCGTGACCAACGTCAGTAGCAGTCCCACGAAGGAGACTTTAGCTACTCTTTCTTTTATTGTTTTCATACATCCTCCTCTTGATAGAGAGTTTTTTGTCATTCATCTCGCCGTTGGAGCGGCGAATTGCACTTCAGCTTTGAACTGGAGTTTAAAACTGCCAGAGTACCTGTTTTCTAGGTCCGCGCCAAGAATTTGGTCGTCCCGAACCATCTTCCAAAGAAGTGCCAAATGAAGTAGACCAGGATACAAACGAATGCTGAGAAGAAAGCGGATACAGGAGCAACGTCCTTACCGAACGTTCTCAAGGTACCTTTTTCAATCATGCGGATGTACTCAGGCGTGCCGGTTCTGACATAGTGGTAACCGGAAATGTCAGCGATGGACATCAAAATGCCGTGATATTCAACAGGCATATGCAGACCAGCGATAATCACCCAGTTAGTGGGGTAGAAAATCAAAGCAAACGCGGTTGCGCCGAAAACGGCAGTAGCCAAGTAGCTGTTCGTTAGCAGCAATACTCCGTCCAGCAAAATCGCTCCCGGCGTCAAGATAGCCGGAAATACGATGTTGATCGGGAAATATGTCCATCCCCAAAAGTTAAAATAGCGATTGACCCACTCACCGAAAACTAGCCCGATACAGGCCAAGGTCGCGCCAAACGGGATCCTCCAATTTTCCCATACGATCGCCTGGATCGCAGCCGGGAACGTGACCAGCATGATCGGGGTTACGGTCACCCACAAACGGCGGTCTTTCCAGTCGGACCAGAAATCCCAGTCACCCATGGTTAACATGGCATGAACGTGAAATCCGCCGAGTACGACGAAAAACAAAATAAATAAACCGAGATAGTCTATGGTCCTTGAGACCGATACCGCTTCAGCGTGTGACTTTACGGCAGACTGAACTGTGCTCATCACTTACCTCCTAGAAATATAATTATTTTCGATTATTCGACTCACCACGCCCGGGCGCTCACCAGGTATGACCCTCTACGACAGAGAATCAACCTGGAAAGCAGAGCAACCCGGGCGCAGATCATCTGACCTGATTAAACGTCAGGACAAACGTCTTTTCCAATGAGGCCTGATAGATCGTCGAAGATCTGACAGAACAGACCCAGGATACCCAGAGCAAACCATCCGAAGAAGACGAATCCATAATGGAGCGGCGCTACGAAGAGCTCTTCCATCCACCAGAATGTGTGACCCCATTCATTCAGACCAACATTCGGGAAAATCATGAACGGACCAACAACCACCAAGAGGTACGGTAGAGAAACTGCTTTCGCGAAGTAAGGCAGTCTCGTGTACGCATACATGAAGCAGCCGATACCAGTACAAATATAGATCGGATAGGTCATGTAGAACTCAATGATGTGACTTGGTGTGAAGTCGGTATCACGAACGATGGTTTGATGCCAGGTACCATCCTGTTCCGTGAAATAGCTTGCGCCCCAATAGATAGCGTTCGCATATGCAACCAGCCATACGAAATGGTGGAAGTGGCGACGCAGAATGTCGCGATTGCTGACCGCAGAGAAGTCGCGGGTCCGTGTTTTCCACAGGTATGCAGCAATAAAGCTTGCGGTTGCAAATTCCAGAGGAATTTCAATTTCCAGAATCGGCATCCAATAGGTGTTGAACTCCGGCGCGAAAGCGTCGAGTCCCGCGGACCAACCGTACACACCTTCATACCAACGAACGGTTATGTAATACACGATGTAATACGCCAAGGCGAAGACAAACAGATTCCGTTTATTTAACAACGGGGCTTCGTCAGTGGCAGAAGTAACGCTTGCTGATGTTGCAGCCATATTAACCTCCAATGATATTATTGACTTATACTTTCCCCGACAGGATCGGGGCCTACTCCCTGGTGCTGTTAGCAGGACACCTGCTCCCGCTGAACGCCTACTGTCCTTTAGGGTCCATAGAGTGTATCACTTCGTCAATGGGTGTCAAGATTTTTTACTTCCGGTGTAGAGAACAAATAAACTGTCCGGGTTTGTAGCACATGATTTGTCCGGTTTATATCAGGTGTCGAGGAGGTACCTGGATGAGTCGGACAAAGTGGCTACAGGAGACGCGGAAGATGAGGTTTGAAGAAGCATATGGGG
>JBGTCG010000203.1:0-35041 GCA_041748915.1 Methylococcales bacterium | reverse complement strand
CCCCATATGCTTCTTCAAACCTCATCTTCCGCGTCTCCTGTAGCCACTTTGTCCGACTCATCCAGGTACCTCCTCGACACCTGATATAAACCGGACAAATCATGTGCTACAAACCCGGACAGTTTATTTGTTCTCTACACTGGTGGCTAAGCACCCAAAATCCGCATTTGACTTTGGATAGGGTTATCTATCGCCACTTTCCAGGCATTTTTGACGTCGACGCCACCGTATCGGCTTGCTTGGCTTCACCAAGAAGCTTGACCCAATTTTTTCAGCAAACGGCCCCGTGAAGGGATTTCAGGCGTATTTTCCTTGAAGTGCGCCTCGGCGCCGCTCGTGTTTCCGATGGATTCGCTTCGGCCGCTACGTTTCCGTTCGGTCCTGAGCGGCCCGCACTGTGCCCGTATGCCTTCGCCCGGTTCGGTCACGGGGGTTCTAATGCAACTACCGGCGAGCAGCGGATCGTGGCGGTATTGGCCGACAGTGGAGCCTATCAGGAGGCGACCTTCAGTTCCTGCGAAGAGAAATATTCACGACTTTCTTGCCGACTAATACCAAGATAATCGAAAACAGCTCACTATAATAGGCGCTTCCGAGTAAAGGCCGCGAGTGTCGGTACGCCGCCGAGCATCCTATTTCGAGGATCGTCCTACCGCTTATTTCCAGAGGTAATTATCGTGGTCGATAAAAAACCCTATTCGTCTGTCCGTCAAGGCGCCAACGAACCGCGGGCATCATCACAAGAACCCATCGTCAAAATGCGATCCGAAGCCAATACGATTGTGAACCTTCATGGGGAATATCGCTGTTCGGACGCCGGCATCCGACGCGACCGCGGACATTCGCCCCGATCGAGGAAGCTTCGAACGGATCGCCCCCTGAATCCGGCCCGGAGGTTTACGAGCCTGCACGCCCTCGTGGCCCTCGCAGGGGTTTTGGTGCTGCCCGGTTGCTACACCGTGAACACCTTTGTCGACGCAGCCGATGCGAATCCCGGCGACGGCATCTGCGCGCGATCGTTGACAGCCACGGAAACCCGCAGGGGCGGTTTGCGGCTTCCCGTGGCCACGCCGGAGCAAGAAATGCTCGTGGCCGACGCCCTGGCCCTCCTGAGCCCGGATGACCTCGATCGCCTCGCGCGCGGCGACCTGTCGCCCGCCCGGCGCCCCGAACTGGCGAACGCGCTGGCCGCCGCCGAACAGTGGCTTCGCGGCACACCACCGTTCGAAGCCGAGCGCCCCGGCGACTTTACACCCGGGGAAGCCCGCCTGTGCACATTGCGCGCCGCGATCATGGAAGCCAACGCACATCCATGGAAGTCGGTCATCACGGTGCCTCCCGGCACCTACAACCTGACGCTGCCCGTGGCCGAGGGCGGCGGGCCGCTGGCCATCGAGCGCAGCATGCGCATCCAGGGCAGCGGCGCCGCGATTACGACCGTGGACGGACAGAATACGACCACCGTGTTCTACGTTGACGCCCCCTTCGCCGGCGACGTCGAGATCAACCACCTGACGGTACGGAACGGCAACAGCCAGGCTGGCGGCGGCGTCTACATCGACCAGGGCACGGTCGAACTGGAAGACCTGATCGTGCACGATAACTTCGGCTTCACCGGCGGCGGCGGCCTGGTTGTGAACGGGGACGCCACGGTCTACGTGCGGCGCACCGCGTTCACCGACAACTTCGCGACGGGCGCATTCGGCGGCGCGATCTGGAACGTGGGAGAGCTGTGGGTCTATGACTCGACGCTCAGCGGCAACGACTCGAACCGCGCCGGCGCCATCCACAACAGCGGCAGCGGCGCGCTGAACCTGCGCAACGTCACGATCAGCGGCAACTTGGCGCATTCGGACGAGGCCGGCGTCGGCGGCATCCGCCAATGGGGCTTCGCGGTGCTCAACAACGTGACGATCACGAACAACGAGGGCATCGGCACCGAGCCCGGCTTCGACCGGGGCGGCGGCATCTATACGTTGGCCGGGGCGACCACGGTGATGAAGAACAGCATCGTCGCCGGCAACAATGGCAACGGCGGACCAGATGACTGTATCGGCGCGCTGAGCGGCGACAGCCAATACAACCTGATCGGCGTTTCGGATGGCTGCACGATCACGAGCCACTTGAACACCTATATACTCGACGAAGCGGCCAACCTCGGGGTCCTCAGCTCCAACGGCGGGCCGACCATGTCGCACATGCCCGCCTTCAGTAGCCTGGCGCGAGATGCGGGCTACAGCTTTCCGCCGCCGGCGGTCAACGCCTGCGAGGCGCGCGATCAGCGCGGCGTCCCGCGGCCTCAGGGCGACGGAGACTGTGACATGGGCGCAGTGGAGTATTCGGACAACTCCGTGTTTGTCAGCGGCTTCATGCTGGTCAATGCCGCGACGAACACTGACATTCGGCCGCTGCTCAACGACGACTGGCTGGTGCTGGCCCAATTGCCTCCGCAACTCTCGGTGCGCGCCGTAACATCGGGAGTGACGGGCAGCGTGGTGTTCGATTTTGACGGCGATCCGGAATATCGTACGGAGAACGCCGCGCCCTACTCGCTTGGCGGCGACGCCGGTGGCGACTATGCGCCGGTGGCTCTGAACGGCGGCGCGCACCTGCTCACGGCCACCCCGTTCGCGGCCGCCGACGGCGCTGGTCAGGCCGGGCCGGGACGGACCATACGCTTCAACGTCCTGCAGGTGAACTGAGGCGGCGATCGGCCAAGGGCAAAGATGCGCGCTGCCGCACCGGCTATCGTGTGGCGACCGCGAGTATGAACTCCCCAAACGGGACCGAGGCATCGGAAAGCCCGGCGTCGATGTAACACCGATCGGTTTCTTTTCGTATTGCGCATTCGTCGAATGGAAGCCGATTCCCCTTCCTGACTTGCAACGCGTCGTCTGTAATGGGATTGCGAAAAGAACCCAGCAGATCACGCCCTCATCGGCAACCAGCCGCACCTTGAAACCGAGAAAACCTGCGGTCGAGGTTCTTTCCACGGTTGACTGATTGTTAGAATACACGGTCTCTGTAAATGCGCGGTGGGTGGTAGAAGACACCGGATAGTTCGTCCGGTGTGGCTCGGTGTAAGCGCTAATCCATGGCCTTAATCCAATCAGAACCAAGCCATTTTCCAAAAATACCCGAAATTTACCCGATGTCCAATCCCCTCTCCGTTCAGGACTTCGTTAACGACCTGGTATTTGCGCTGGAGATCACCGGCCCGATTCTGATCATTCTGATCCTTGGCGCCGTGTTCCGGCGCATCCATCTGATCGATAAGCATTTCATCGCGTCGGGCAATCAACTGGTCTATAACCTCGCGCTGCCATGCCTCCTGTTTTTCAGTACCGTAAACTCGCCGTTGCGGGACAGCCTGGATGCCAGGCTGGTCATATTCGGCACGGCCGCAACCTTTTTGATCGTAATTTTGTTATCCATCATCACGCCCTGGTTTATCGCGCGCGAGCAACGCGGCGTTTTCATTCAGGGAGCCTTCCGCGGCAACATGGGTATTATCGGAATCGCATTCCTGGTCAATGCGTATGGCTCCGGAATTTTGGCCAAGGCCAGCATCTATCTGGCTCTCCTCACGATCGTATATAACCTGCTGTCGGTTTGGGTATTGCGGAACAAGCGCCAGTCCTTCCTCGGTTTTTTTCTAAAGAATCCGTTGATCGTCGCGGTTGTATTCGGGGGCTTGGTGGCGGCAACCGGGCTCAAGATCCCCGCGCTGTTGCAGAACGCCGGAAACAGTCTGGCCAGTCTGACCCTGCCACTGGCGTTGCTCTGCATCGGCGGCAGCCTGCGCTGGTCGAGCTTTCGCGCGAATCATCGGTCGGTCATCTGGGCGTCGGTGTTTAAATTGATCGTCGTTCCGGCGCTCGCGACCGGGGGCGCCTTGTGGTATGGTTTTCGCGGAGAGGATCTCGCTGTGCTGTTCTTGATGATGGCGACTCCGACCGCGGCGGCGAGCTACGTGATGGCGAAACAAATGACCTCCCACGCAGAAATGGCCGCGGAAATCATCGCGCTGACCACCGGCGCCTGTGCGATCACGGTGACCGCGGGCCTTGTATTCCTGAAGAGCGGCCATTACATTTGACCGGGTCCCGTCGCTATCGATACGCGGCCGATCGCCTGGATTGCGCGAACGTTCCGCCGGCGCGACACCCTCCCCAACCGGAGCCGCACCTTGAAAATTGCGTTGATCAGCGATGCCTGGCGCCCGCAAATCAACGGGGTGGTGACAACTTTGAGCAATACCCGCGAAGCGCTGGAAAGACTCGGGCACGAGGTCGCATTGCTGCACCCCGGGTTGTTTAAAACCTATTCGTGCCCCGGCTACCCCGATGTGGGGCTGGCTTTTCTTTGCGGACCCATGCTGCGCCCATTGTTAAGGGCCTTCCGACCGGATGCAATCCATATTGCTACCGAGGGTCCGATCGGATATGCGGCGAGGCGTTACTGCCGCCACAAAGGTTTCTCGTATACCACCTCGTTTCACAGCAGATTTGCGGACTACCTGAACATGCGGATCGGGTTTCCGACTGGCGTAAGCGCGGCCTATCTGCGCTGGTTTCACCACAAGAGTTACGCGGTGCTGGTGTCGACCGAATCCCTGCACAACGAGCTTGCAGGGAAGGGCTTTCACAATCTGAAGCGGTGGCCGCGCGGGGTTGATACGGCGCGGTTCAGACCCGGCGATAAGTCATTTCTTCAGGATAAGCGTCCGATCTTCCTGTACACCGGGCGGATTGCCATCGAAAAGAACGTCGAAGATTTTCTGCGCCTGAAGTTGCCCGGAACCAAGTACGTGGTCGGCGACGGGCCACTGCGCGAAGATTTGCAACAACGCTATCGGGAAGTCCGCTTCACCGGCTATAAAACGGCTTCTGAACTGGCCTGTTATGTCGCGGCGGCCGATGTGTTCGTATTTCCGAGCCGCACCGATACCTTCGGTCTGGTGCTGCTCGAGGCGCTGGCCTGCGGAATCCCGGTGGCTGCGTATCCGTCGCCGGGACCGATCGATGTGATCCTGGACGAACAGGTCGGGGTTCTCGATGCGGATCTGGAAAAGGCCGCAATCCGCTGTTTGTCGCTGGACCCGGAAAAATGCAGGCGCTATGCGTTTAATTTCTCATGGGACGATTCGACCCGCCAGTTTGTTGAGAATCTGGCATGGATCAGAACGCCTTCAATCTTCTGGTAACCGGTATGGTGATTCCCGTTAAATCGCGCATGACTATTCGCGCGCGAAGCCCGGATCTCCACCGGTAGCGGCTTGGGTAAATTTTTTCTGCGTCAGGGGGTGACGAATGATCGATTTTCGGCTTTAATTCGTGCAATCGGAAGGCCCGATCACTCACCCTTTGCCGAAATACCTCAATGAACCGATGCCCTTATACAGAATCTTCAGTCATTACAAGACGGTATTTTAAAATCGGCTGTGAACCGGCTCAGGATTTTGATGTTTCCAGAAACATTAACCGGTTCGCGGGTCATCGAATATGGCGAAGTCCGGTCCGTTGATCGCAGTAACCCGAGGTAATCGGCCAACTGACCAATACAATCCGGTGCTTGGACTAGACCCAAGGCCGGCAGCTTATCCGCACGAAACAATCTCCAGACGGAAAATTTTTGATGTCGAAAATCAGAGATAAAAAAATTATTGAAGTATTAGGTCCGGTCGACAATCTTGAGAGTTATGTCAAAGCCGATTGGTGGCGGCATCTTTTTAATGCGAATTATCTCCGCACTGACGGAGATATGGTCGAGGATAGCGATATCACCTCCAAAGAGGTGGATATTTTCCTGGCCGCGCTCGACATTCCGAAAGACAGCGCAATCCTGGATCTGTGTTGCGGCCAGGGCCGGCACGCGTTTGAAATCGCCAAAAGAGGGTTCACCACGGTCACCGGCTTTGACCGGTCGCATTACCTGATCGACAGGGCGCGGAAATACAACGAAACAAACCGGCTCAACGTGACCTTTAAAGAAGGGGATGCGAGAAAATTACCGTTCCGGAACGACAGTTTTGATGCCATCCTGATTGCCGGCAATAGCTTCGGATACTTCGAATCCAATCAGGACGATATCAAAATCCTGAAGGAAGTCATGCGAATTTTGAAACCGGACGGAAAACTATTATTGGATATCACCGACGGCAATTATATGCGGCAGCATTTTCAACTGCGCAGTTGGGAATGGATCGACAAGAGTTATTTTGTCTGCCGCGAACGTTCGCTATCCGAAAATAGGGACCGCCTGATTTCCAGGGAAGTGATCACCCATGTCAAAAAAGGGGTGATCGCGGATCAGTTTTACGCGGAACGGCTTTATTCGCCCGAAGATTTAAAGGATTTGCTGGCCAAAGCCGGATTCGAGAATATCCAAAACTGCGCAAAAGTATTATCCGAATCGAAACGCAATCAGGATCTGGGCATGATGGCGGAGCGCATTGTCGTTACCGCTGTCGTGAAAAAAGAATGGTCGCCGGTCAAAAGACGCTCCAAGGAAAAAGACACGGTGCTTGTATTGATGGGAGATCCCGCGAAAGTGGACATGGTCAAACCGGATTCGGGTTTTGACGAGGACGACTACTATACGATCAACGAGCTGAAAATAGCCTTGTCCGGGCTGCCGAAATATAAGTTCATCTACCTGAACCAGCATGACACCCTGGTCAAGGATCTGCAGAAATTGAAAAGCGAGTGCAACTTCGTATTGAATCTTTGCGATGAGGGTTATAACAATGAAGCCGCCAAGGAATTGCATATCGCCGCGATTCTGGAAATATTCGCGTTCCAATATTCGGGCGGAACTCCGCAATGTCTTTCGTATTGTTTCGATAAATCCCTGACCCGCGGAATCGCCAAGGAGATGGATATTCCGGTGCCCAGAGCGTTTGTGATCAAGCCGGAAGATATCCAGTTTTTCGAGTTTCCGCTGACCTTCCCGGTGATTGTAAAACCCAACTTCGGCGATTCCAGTTTCGGAATCACCCAAAAGAGCGTCTGTTACGATTTGCAATCACTCGAGAATGCGATTATCGGTATCCGAGAAAAATGCGGTTACAACAACCCGATCCTGGTCGAGACCTTCCTGACCGGAAAAGATATCAGCGTCGGCATCATCGGGAATCCGATGACTTCGTATATGATCCTTCCGATCATCGAAGAAGACTATTCCGCATTGCCGCGGGATCTGCCGAAAATCTGCGGCTATGAAGCCAAATGGGATCCGGGCTCGCCGTACTGGAAAATCAAATCGGTGCCCGCAAACCTGTCGGAAGACGTCGAGCGGTTCCTCGGGGCAAGCTGCCTGAAATTGTTCGAGCGTCTCGGTTGCCGGGACTATGCCCGCTTCGACTGGCGACTGGATGAAAACGGCACGCCGCGGTTATTGGAGGTCAACCCGAATCCGGGCTGGTGCTGGGACGGCCACCTCGCGAAAATGGCCAAACTCCAGAACCTGTCCTACGGGGATATGCTGGAAAGTATTCTGGACGCCTGTAAAAGCCGGATCTCGCTCGCGGCGTCCTGATCTTCCGGCTTGCATAAATCCATGTCGATGCCGGTGCGAATTTGTTCGCACTCAAGTTATTCAGGTGCGAATAAATTCGCACCTGAACATCATCCGATTGGCACCGGGGATTTCCTGTCGGTCTCCGGCTCCATTTCCTGCTGAAGATTCTCCAACGATCCCGGCGCGGATTCCGGTTCCGTCAAGCGTGCGATATGAAACAAACCCTCACCCTCGCTGACGAGCGGGATGTTCGTCCGTCCGACCACCATTCCGGAGATCTCCGCGCGCACGGTCTCCTCCTTGTCGCCGAACGGATCGGCGATGACGCCCAGGATTTGTCGTTTGGTCACGACTTCGCCGAGCGAGATCAGGCTCCGCAGGATTCCGCTTTGCGACGCGCGCACCCAGGTGCTCGATCTCGCGATCAATGGTTCGATCGCTGCTTTTTGTGCTTTCAATGCGGGCAACATGCCGATCTCGCGCATGACCGACACGATCCCCCTGACTCCCGTGCGGATCGAATCCTCATTGAAGCGCAAGGCCTCGCCGGCCTCATAGACAATCACCGACACGCCCATTTTTTCGAGCGCCTGGCGCATGGATCCTTCCAGTATCGGTGTATTCAGGATTACCGGAGCCGAAAAAGCCTGGGCCATCCGGCTGGTTGTCTCATCATCCAGATACGCGCGCACCTGGGGCAGATTGTCCCGGTGAATCGCGGCCGTATGCAGATCGATTCCGTGCGTGGATTTGGCAGCGATTTCGTGCAAAAAGACATGCGACAGCCGGGCTGCGAGCGTGCCGGTATCGGAACCCGGGAACGAACGGTTCAAATCGCGGCGGTCGGGAAGGTATCTCGACTTATTGATAAAGCCGTACACGTTCACGACCGGGACCGCGATCAGCGTTCCTTTCAGCCGCGTCACGATTTTAAGATTCACGAGCCGGCGGATGATCTCGACCCCGTTAATTTCGTCCCCATGAATCGCCGCGCACACAAACAGCCTGGGCCCGTCCTGTCTGCCGTGAACGACCTTGACCGGAATCGTTAACGCGGTGTGCGTATAGAGTGACGGGATCGCGACATCAATCACGGCCCGCTGACCGGCTTCGACCCTGACGCTATTAATTTCGATCGCTTCCCGCATAGCTGCTCAACCCTTACCGCGGGTTCGGGTCCTGCCCTCCTTCGCGTTAGTTTCGATAAATTTGATGATCAATCCAGCGATATCCTTGCCCGAGGTTTCCTCGATTCCCTGGAGTCCCGGAGAAGAATTGACTTCCATCACCACGGGTCCGTGGTTGGAACGCAGAATATCCACGCCGCACACATTCAATCCCATCGTGCGTGCCGCGCGCACCGCGGTTTCGCGTTCGACCGGCGTGATCTTGACCAGTTTCGCCGACCCGCCCCGGTGGATATTGGACCGGAATTCGCCTTCCTTGGCCTGGCGCATCATGGCCGCTACCACTTTTTCCCCGATTACAAAGCAACGGATATCCGATCCGCCGGCTTCCTGGATAAATTCCTGAACCAGCACGCTGGCCTTGAGGCCCAAAAAAGACTCGATCACACTCGCGGCGGCCTTGCGGGTTTCCGCGAGGACCACCCCGATTCCCTGGGTGCCCTGCAACAGCTTGACCACTAGTGGAGGGCCTCCAACCATCGCGATCAAGTCGTCGATATCATCGGGTTTGTTCGCGAAGCCGGTTACGGGCAGCCCGACGCCTTTGCGGGACAAAAGCTGAAGGGCGCGCAGCTTGTCTCTGGAACGGCTGATCGCGACCGATTCGTTGAGCGTATAGACCCCCATCATCTCGAATTGCCGGAGCACCGCGGCCCCGTAAAAGGTCACCGAGGCCCCAATCCGCGGAATGACGGCGTCGAAATCCTGCAAATCCTCTCCCTTGTAGTGAATACTCGGTTTCGCGGAAGTGATATTCATATAACATCGCAGCACATCCAGGACCCGAACTTCATGGCCCTTCGCTTCGGCGGCTTCCTCCAGGTGTTGCGTGGAATAAAGTTTCGGGTTGCGCGACAGAATTACAATCTTCATTCAACATCCTTTAATCAATGCATTTTTGCGCCGCACGCAATGACCTTCCCGGAACATTGATTCTGCCGGGAGACGACAAATTTGTCGGGCTATTATGACACATCAGTCCGGCGAAATGACGCAATGCGGGGGGTTTACGGCTGATTCACCGATAGGGTCCAGGACCAATGATCATGTTGACTCCTGACCTCCCGCCATTTTCCGTCGGCTGGTCCTGGTTTTCAGCCGCGGCGGGTCAGTCTGTCCGGATGATTTGGATCGATCAAGGCATCCGCCGCTAATCAGGCACTGACGCGAACCTCGATCGGCAAGCGCCGGAGATCGGTTACAAACTCCTGTAGCCATTCGGGCGTGACTTGGCTCAATTGATTATGCTCAGGCTGCAGGGACGGCCGCGCGAGACCATAAAGCAAAACTCCCTGAAAATAATTTTCGCGGTTCGCGATCTCGGCCACCAACCCGATATAGGCCTCAAGTTCCTCGCTCGAGAGGTTTTCACCCCGGAAAGTGAATACACAAGTCTGTATCCAGGTCTTGCACAGCGTCGCGCAGGCTTGCAGGTTTTCGCGCGCGCGGCGCGCCGTGATCGCGGCGTTGTTGATCCGTTTCAGGCCCTCGTCGGTGGCGCTGTCCACCTTGAACCAGACCTCGCCGCCGAGTTCGTTCATTTTCCGCAATCCATCCTGAACCTTTGGCCGGTGCATCAAGCTGCCGTTCGATATCAATACCAAGTCCAATTCACCAAGCAGGCCGTAAGATTCCACGACCCGCCCGATCGTCGCAACGATTGCAGAAAAGCCCTCGGCGCTGGTCGGTTCGCCGTTTCCGGAAATCGCAATGTCCCGAAGCTTGCGGTAGCCGGGTTCCACTCCGTAGCGATCGTAAAAATCAGAGCCTAGCACATCGTCCAAAAACGTTCTGAGCTCAATTTCCAGTAACGCACGATCGATCACCGGAGCACTGCCGCGTTGCAAATCCGGAACCTGGCAATAGACGCACCGCCAGTTGCAGGCATTGTTCGGGTTCAGATTGATTCCTATCGACACCCCGCCGGCGCGCCGGGAGACCACCGGATAGACATAACGGAGCCCGGCGGTATCGCGGCTGTGATCACGGGTATGCAAGTGTTTGTTGCGGGTCATTGAATTGAAGAGGTCAGGCTGGTTCCAAAACCGGTTCACGCCGGTTTCCTGCTGGAAAGCGAACTATATTGGATCGGATGCGAGTCCGGCAACTCCTTATGAGGGAAACGCTGAATAAATCCATCCTGGATTTCTCAGCGGTCGTCAACCCTGATCGCCGCTCAATTCTGATGCCGTTGGGCTTAACCCATGACTTGGATCCCGAAGGTTTTCAGGGCCTCGTCAGTGGTGGCCAGAGGCATACTCTCGATTTGAGACTGAGCGGCAAGCATGCGAACGAATGGATCACGATGGGCTGCCGCCATTCTCCCGCCAATTGCGCATGCGCCGGTCCGATGGCGAAAGCAGAAAAACCGGATCGAATAATCCAGCCGGGTACATCTCGCGCCACTTCACCTGCTTCCGGTAGCTTGCCGAGACGAAATTTGGTGGTGATTTCCCACAAACCGAGGCGCTGCTGACCAGGATGGGCTGATTCGTGTCGCCGAGGGCAAGCCTCAATCGTTCAGATAAGCGAGGATCATCGGAAAAGCCACCAAAGAAAGATATGGGTATCGAGAATCACTGGCGGTTCCAGGCAGACAACTCATCGTCCGACAGCGGCGCGAAGAATGCGTCGGTCACCTTGCCGTAAGCCAGACCGGGACGTCTTTCGCCCGATTCCCGTATCGGCACCAGCTTGGCTTGAGGCTTGCCCGCTTTGGCAATAACGACTTCCTCCCCCTCCTGGACTTTAAGCAGAAGCCGGGAAAGTTGAGTTTTGGCTTCATGAATATTCACCGTGATGGTCATGGCAAGGCTCCAATAAACTTAGCTAGCAAACTTAGTCTATTAACCGCAAGACAACTTGTCAACCGGCCAAACCGCCGGGTAGATCGCGTTACGCTGCGCTAATCCGACTGACGATCCTGCCATTGCGAGTGTATTCCGATGTTGTCGGTCTGGAAACGATTCAGACCGGATGAAAATCCGGTTCGGATCCGAGCAGTTTCGTTTGACACTCGCCTGTTATCCAAGCTCGTCCAACGGAGTTGAGGAGCTACTTGCTACAAACCCGGACAGTTTATTTGTTCTCTACCAGTTCAACTTTTTACCTTGACGCCGGATGTGAACTTCCGTATAAACGTAGGGCCTGCTCCATTCGTTTGCTACAAGCCGATATAAACAATCAATGATGATTGCCGGATTCGCCGAGCGCCAGATTCGCGCTACGAGCCTGACCGTAGTTCTGACGTTTTTCATGAATCTGGTGATTCCCGGTTATGCAGCCGCCGGCGGTCCGACTTTTTCAATTAAAAGCACGGAGCCGATTCTGCTTTCCGACCTCAATGGTTTCGATGCCTGCAAATTGGAATCCGACGGCAGTCAGATGGTCACGTATGACCCCCGCGACAACTCAAAACCGGGTTCCGACAGTTTCGACGACTTCGTCCTGAGCGGCGTGGTCTTCTCAAGCGTACGCGGAATATATTTCGGACCCATATCGACCAAAGTTTATAGCGGACGCAACCCAGCTCCGGAGAACCGCCCGCCTAATCCCGCCTAGTTCGGCGTTTCTGAGTTTCTAGCCGCGCACGCCCGGACATCCCGGCGCGATCGTTCGTCACGTTAGAGGTACTTGCGGATCATCCGTTCCCGGAGACATCGAGGATGGCAAAGAATGCAAGTTTTTATTATCCAAATCGGGGTACGTCGAAGGCTGCGTGCCATAATCAGCGTTTCGCGCGGACCATCAATGCATCGACCCATCACGGGCTCGGACTGCGAGTCCATGTGAGCGGCTTCGCGATGCGTTTGCCGAGACCTGAACCGGTTTTTGGAGAATAGCGATGGGTTTATTGAAGCGGCTCAGGTACTACCTCACCCCGATCGACGGCCGTTACGAAGATCTGCGGCAGGGTAACGTCGTCCTCAAGGTGTTTCGGGACTTCACCGCCGGCATCGTGGTCGCGCTGATCGCGATCCCATTGGCCATGGGATTTGCAATTGCGTCCGGATTAAGACCGGAACAAGGAATCGTCGGCGGCGCGGTCGCGGGGCTGATCGGCGCCTTGTTCGGCGGTTCCAAATATCAGGTCTATGGCCCCACGGCGGCGTTTATTCCGATCATCGGGGCGATCATGGCGACGTACGATCATGGTTTCCTGGTCGCGGCGTCGCTGGCCGCGGCCGTGATTCTCTGGGCCATGTCGCTAACCGGCGCGGGACGCTTAGTGCGTTTGGTGCCGTTCTCGATCGTCGTCGGCTTTACGATCGGCATCGCGGTTACCATCGCTCTCTCCCAGCTCGGCGAAATGTTCGGACTCCATGTCAAACTCGGCTATGACTTCGTCGATAAAATGCAGGGGGTTTACGAGCATTTCGGAACGCTTGAAATCGAAGCGGTCGGGTTGACGGTCGGTACTTTGCTGCTGACCATCATCTTTTCCAAGATATCACCCTTTGTACCCGCACCATTATTGTCGCTCGGTATCGGGGTGATGTTCAGCCAGACCGTTCTGATTGACCACACCCTCCCGTTGATCAGCACCAAATTTGGCGAGATCCCACCGGTCGCGCTGATGTTCACCCCGCCGCATCTGCCGGCGCTCAACGGCACGGTGATCTTTGATCTGGCCTACTCGGCGGTCGCCATCGTGTTCGTGGCCGCGATCGAAAGCCTGCTCTGTTCGCGAATGGCGGACCGCCTTGCGAATAATACCGGACGCCCCTTTGATCCGGAAAAGGAACTCTGGGGGCAGGGTCATGTGATGGCGATCGTTCCTTTGATCAACGGATTTCCGCACACTGGAGCGCTCGCGCGTACCGCCACCAATATTAAAGTGGGCGCGATCTCACCGTTGGCTGGAATCTTCAAAGCCGTACTGAAGTTAACCTTCGCCTATTATCTCGCGAATTTCCTCGGATATATCCCGATGGCCTGTATCGCCGGCATCCTGATCTATGTCGCGATCAATATGGTGAAACCGGCCGAAGTTTCGGAAATATTGGAGCAAGGCCGCGCCCACGTCTGGCTCATGATCTATACCGCCGTCGCGGTAATCCTGACCGATTTCCTGCGCGGCGTGATTTCCGCGCTCGTGATCTACGCCGTCTGGCGGATTATCCAGCGGCTGCGCGGAACGCACAAGGTGTATGTTTTCTCCCACCCGCACAGCAAGGAACGCTGGTACGCTTCCCGTCACGGGTTCGCGAGCGGCACGAATGCGTGGGCCATGAATATCGCCCAGACCGGGAGTTTTCACCGCACTGCTTATATCCATCCGAATGCGACGGTGATCGGCCGCGTCGTGCTCGGTCCCCATGTTCATATTGCGGCGGGAGCATCGGTTCGCGCCGATGAGGGCACCCCGTTTTTTATCGGCGCCAATTCGAACATCCAGGACGGAGCGGTCCTACATGCGCTCAGGGATCGCTTTGTCAACGTGCGGTCCGAACGTTGGGCGGTGCATATCGGTGATCGCGTGTCGGTCGCTCACCAGGCTTTGATTCATGGCCCTTGCGCAATCGGTGATGACTGCTTCATCGGATTTAAATCGGTAATCCACGATTCCGTGCTCGGTCCGGGTTGCTATGTTGGCATCGCCGCAACGGTTGTCGGCGTGAATGTGCCTCCGGGGCGCTGGGTTCCGCATGGAGCCGTGATCCAACAGCAAATCGACGCGGACGCCTTGCCTTCAGCCAGCGAATCACATCGCCACTTTAACGACGATGTCGTGGACGTCAATCGTGGTCTCGCTCGCGCTTACCGCGCGTCCGGCGCGACTCCGCGGATTCCCGCGCCGGCCGGCAGGGCGGCAGGCTGGGAATCATCCACCATAGACTCTAATCGATTCTGATCCCGAAACATAAGGAGGTCATCGTGTATCTCGACGGTATTATTCTCGGCTCGTTGGTTTTCGTCGCGATTATTGGTTATCGTTGCTACTTTACCGTAAACGAGGGCGAATGCGCGCTGTTGACGAGTTTTGGTAAACCCGTGAACGGGGCTTGCGGCCCCGGCGCTCATTGCCGGTTCCCGTGGTACAAAATCCATCGTATCTCGATTCGGGAGCGGCTGAGCCCGGTTGCACAAGGATCGGCCGATGCGTTGCTGGCGCGGGACGGTACGCCGCTTCGAATCGATGCCACCGTGCGCTACCGGGTCCAGCCGGACGATCTGGAACGGTACCTGTTCGGTCTCGAATCAAGCGCCGATCATCTCGATTATTATTATCAAAGCATCCTGCGCACCGCGATCGCCAATTTCGACGCCGAAATTCCGAATACCGCCGGAACTTCTTTCGAAGTGCTGCGCCGGGAAAGACGCCAACTGGTCGAGGAGCTGAACCGCCAGTATCGGACGCACATCGCGGAACATTACGGAATCGATTTCAACGCGATCGACGTATCCGCGTTGTCTCCTCCTCAAGAATTGGAAGACGCTTTAAACGCGGTCTTGCAAGCGCAGACCCTGGCCAACAGCCAGCGCGATCAAGCGGAGGCCTTGAGTGAACAGCGCCTCATCGCGGCCGATAATGCGGTCAGAATCGCGCAAAGCAACGCCAATGCGATTCGCGATGAAATCATTGTCCTCGGCCGATATTTGCGTGAATTGATGAAACAGGGAACCCTGAATGACTATGTTCATCATCGTCGCGCAGAAATCTTAAGCCAATCGAAAACCATCTTTGTACGGAGCGAGTCATGAATTTGAACGATGATGCCTGGATGTTGCTTGGAATCCTGACCGTTGCGGTGTTTCCGCTGTTCGGCTGGTTACTCTGGAGAAGCGTAACCAAAGAGCTATATCCCGGTGAAACCCTGCTGGTGCTTCGGTTCGGTAAGCTGGCGCGGTGTCATAGTGATCCGGGACTTTATTTCATATGGGATAAATCGTCGCCGTGGACGCAATTGATCCGCGTATCCCGTCGCCTCGACTACGAATTGCTGACCGATCTCGAGGTTCACGATGCCGGGGGTACATCGGTCAAGGTGGATGTACTCGTGGAATATCGGGTCGTAGATCCGGTGAAGGCAAGTTTCAACGTCGAGAACTTGCCACAGTCTCTCGCGAACGCGGCCTCGCACAGCGTCATCGCATTTCTCGGCGCACACCAATTAAAGGAAATCATTCGCGACTCCGGTCAGCTCAGTGCAAAGGTGCGCGCGGAACTCAAGCAGGAAGCCGATTCCTGGGGAATTGAAACCGAGAAAATCATCTTGTGCAATGTAAAGCCTTCGGGACTGGCCATGGAGCAACTGCTGACCGAGGTCGCGGCTCGCCTCGAGAAAGCCAAGGCGCGCATCGAAGAAGACGGAAGACAGGAAGTCGCCCTGATCGAAGCCAGAACCACCGAACAGGTCGCAGAACGGACCGCGATCGCAAAAGGTTGTTATTTACATGAGATCGGCAAAGGCTATGCCGAGTTGCGGCAACATTCGGAGGTTTACAATGCCTATTGCCAACTGCATGAACTCGTCCTGCTGCGGCCGAACCAAACCGTCGCGTTCCGGGGTTTTTCGGCGGATGACGTGCGGCCGGCGGAAGCGATGTTTTTCGAGCCGCCCGCATCCCGGATCGCGGCTGACTCGAACTATTAGATCGTTCCGCTAAAACGACTACATATAAATTAAACATCAAGAGTTGTAGGATGCGCCGACGAAGGAGGCGCATCGATCGCGGTCGATGCGGTTCATGCCGGACTTCCATATCCGGCGCCCTGCGGGCGGCCGTGCCGTGCAAAATCGTCAATCCTGCCGATTTGTCGTGCCTCGGCATATCCAACGTATTCTGGTCGAAATGAGTGTCAACCTTTTGTCGAAACGTTCTACGAAGGAACTACGCCTCTCCGATTCGCGCACCCTTATTTGTAATCCCGTAAAACGCGGGCGCACGTTTTCGGGTGATTCGGATATTCTCCACGCCTTCGTAGCCAGCAATTCTCATTTTGGCGATATTGGTAGGTTGGGTTACGGCGCGCATCCAATAAACTGGACTTTTTATCGCTGGGCTTGACGCGCGCCTAACCCGACACGACGAGGGTTGATTTGAAGTCTGTGTCGGGTTACGGCGCGCGGTTTGTGCAAGAGTTTGGACAAGGTTAATGTGGAGCGCGCCTAACCCGACCTACGCTTGGACGCACGTTTCTGTTCAAAATGAGAATTGCTGCTTCGTTGCGGATAGCATTGACAACGCCCCGACCTTTGGTTAATTTTTCGGTAGGTCAATTCTACTTTGTCAGATAATACGCAGGCTCGTCATACTCGCCGGGAAGCGGGTATCCAGCGGCATGGAGGCAGCAAGCTCAAATCCATCCGTGGAGCCTGGATTCCGACAATCCGTGCCGGAATGACGAACTTGGAAGATAATGGTCATGTAATCTGACAAAGTAGAATCAAGGAAGCGCTGATTAATTCAGAGCTTCCCGCAGTGCAGGGATACACTGCCAAAATCGGACGCTGTAAGCGTCGGAGTTTGTGAGGCAACGCCAAATCGCATTGGCAGGGTTGCCGGCCGCTGAAAAATCCAGGAGGGATTTATTCAGCGTTTCCTTAAAAAAACAATAATTGGAATCCGCCTTGGACTACGTTCAGCGTTCCCGGTATTCTGTTTCCACAGACGGATATTTCACGACTTCCTGCGCGGCGGGATTAATCAGGCGCTCCGGTTTTCTTCGGAAACACCGAATGGCCTGCACGTCATCCTGCCGGTTCTTTCCCTAAAGCGTGCCGGCGATGGAAATCCGTCGAACGAGCCATAACCTGGAGCCGGCGATTCCAATCAAACCGCTCATTAAAACGGCCAACCGGCCATTGCAGAGGTCCAGTCAGGCCGTGGCAAAGACCGGCTGGAATGTGCTCAATTTCTTCGCGGGCGATGCCGCCCGCTGGGAGATTACTTTCTTGCTGGCCGGGATTCTCGCGGTGTTGGTTATGGACATCACGCCGGAGCGGATTGCGATATGGGTCGGTTCCCATCTGTTTATCTATACCGGCATGAGTATCGCGTTGCACCGCTATTTTTCGCACAAGTCATTCAAGACCTCCCGCGTGTTCCAGGCGGTCCTCGCGATCTGGGGCTCGTTTTCATTGCAGGGAGGGGCTCTGTTCTGGGCCGCCCTGCATCGCCATCATCATACGCATTGCGACGAAAGCAGCGACCTTCATTCGCCGCAACCGGTGGTTTCGTTCAGATCATTCTACTGGTCTCACATCGGCTGGTTATCCCAACCCGGGATCATGTTCATTTGGGAAAACAGCCGATTGATCGACGATCTCCGGACATACAGGGAACTCTGCCTGATCCAGGAGTATGACCGGCTGGTCTGCACGTTGTATGTGATTCCCTGGGTCGTATTCGCCGGCGTCGAGGGTTATGTCTTCGGCTGGCTGCTCCCCCGAATCACGGCTTATCACTGCACCGCGCTCGTGAATTCGATCGACCATATGTTCGGATACGCCTGGAAGCAGGAAGCCCGGTGCAAAGCCGGAAATGTCTGGTGGAGCCTGCCCCTGCAGCTGGGCGAGAACTGGCACGCCAATCATCATCGCTTTCCGGGACGATCGAATCGCCAGCAGACCTGGTGGGAAATCGATCCGATTCACTGGGTTGTGGTCGCATTTTCAAAGTGCGGCCTGGTCTGGGACCTGAAAAACCAGGGAAGCTCTGGTTAAATAAAAGCTTCCCGCAGCGCGTGGATGCGCTGCCGAAATCTACGCTTTCAGCGTTTTCCTGGACTGCTCAACCAAAACGTTTGGTCTGGCGTAGGGCGGATGCGGTCAGGCGATCCGCCAAATCCGTAAACTCGTCGGTTAACGCCACCAATTCGTGCGGTAACGGCCCGTGTTCACATTCGGCGGAACCCGTCCATGATTCCGTCTTACGCGGGTTTTAATCCGCCTACATGATCCGTTTGGATTGACTTTCCCCACCCATGGCACTATAGTCATGCCCATAGTCATCCGGGTCATTTATATGAAAACCATCAAAGCCTCCGAATTCAAAGCCAAATGCCTGCAATTGATGAACGAAGTCGCGGAATCCGGCGATGTCATCATGATCACAAAGAACGGCCAACCGATAGCCCAACTTGCTCCGGTTGTCTCAAGACCCGCCACGCTTGCCGGTACCCATAAGGGTAAGATCGGCATCGTGGGCGACATCGTGGGACCGTTGAATGAGCCTTGGAATGCAGAATGTTCGTCCTGTTAGACACCCACGCATTGATCTGGCTTGACCAGGATGACCGTGCCCTCGGGCCACAGGCGCGCAAGAGTGTCGATGCCGCTTTACAGCAAGGCCGACTGGCGGTGTCGGCGATTTCTTTTTGGGAGACCGCCATGCTAATCGCCAGGGGGCGGGTCACCATGGCGCTGCCGCTCGCGGCATGGCGGCGTGACCTATTGGGTCTTGGATTGGTGGAAATACCCGTCGATGGTGCGATCGGTATTGCAGCTGCCCAACTTGATCTGCACGGCGACCCGGCGGATCGGATAATCGCGGCCACTGCCCGAATGAAGGGCGCGGTCCTCCTGACCGCCGACCCACCGCTGCTGCAATGGAAGAATCCGCTGGAACGTTGTGACGCGCGTCGCTAAGGAGCGAGTGACTTTGTATCCGTTTCCCGCCCGCAAAACTCAATCGAATTGGCCGCAAGGATCGGGGCGGGGTGTCGGGATTCCGCCGTACGCGGTGCGAAAGTCCTCCAGCCCGGCGCGAATCGCAGCCAGACATTGAATTGTGTTAAAATGCAGGCTATCGTACAAAGAAATGGTGATCGCGGGCGAGTTTCTCAAGTAAGACTTTGCTTGCTGAGAGCGGAATCAGGCAAGCGAACACCTGAAAAACCGACATCCAGGTACCGCATAATCCCTTCGGCGGCCTGGCGGCCTTCAAAGATGGCAGTCACCACCAGATCCGACCCTCGAACCCTATCGCCACCCGCAATTACGTTGGGATTGCTGGTCTGATGCGGGTACAGGCATTGGACTGGCGCCTTCACCCGGCCTTGAATATCGGTTTCAATGCCGTAATCCATCAACCAGGGCGCGGGACAAGTAGTCAGTCAATATGAATTGGATGGGTTCGTCATTCCGGCAGGGAGTGCGGGAATCCAGTGGCCATGGACGTAAACGGTGTCGATCACATCCTTGTGTCCTGGACCCCGGCAATCCGTGCCGGGGTGACGGGTAATTGCAATTTAACATGACCGACTCTGGAATGACGAACTTGGAAGATAATGGTCATGTAATCTAGCAAAGTAGAATTAATCCTGCCCTGATTACCATAGCGCCGGGCGATTTCTCCGATTCATTTTTATCGGCTCCTTGGTCACTCCCCTCCTGAATTCAAAAAGGAGACATTACGGCTTTGCGCTGACAGAATTGCGGGAACGATTGACAATGCACCGGTCTTTCAGTACTTTCGGCCTGTAAAAAGAACCTTCGTGGCGCCGGCCCGCTGCAATTCCGTAACCGGCAGATCCGCCTCTGCAACCATCAGGTCCGGAAAACTCCTGGCTTTCTTTTCAATTACTCTCCCCAAATGAATCGACAATGGATTGACCGGAAATTGTATCCGGATTCGAACGCTACTATACGACGCTGCGCAAAGCGGGCTGACCGGTTTTCCCGTGGCGCCCGGCTGTAACCGTGATGCACAACCGGTTAGGTGAATGGCTCCACGCCGATACAATGAACAACACCCCGACGATCAAGCCAGTCAACGGCCGAACGGAATTGCTCGGTTTCATCGAATTCCCGTTCAAGCTTTACCGGCAGGATCCGAACTGGGTGCCGCCGTTTATCCGGGAGCGGCTCGATTTCTTCGACGTCAAAAAGAATCCATTTTATGAGCACGCGCGCCATCAACTGTTCCTCGCCTATCGCAATGGCGAGGTGACCGGCACCATCGGCGCGGTGATCGATCACAATCATAATCGGGTTCATAACGAACAGAGCGGCGGATTCGGGTTTTTCGAATGTATCGACAACCAGGACGTCGCCGCGTCACTGTTCGCCGCCGCCGAAGATTGGGTCCGCAAACAGGGAATGACGCTGATGCGCGGCCCGCTGAATTTTTCGGTCAACCAGGAATGCGGCCTTTTGATTGACGGCTTCGCCGAGCCGCCAATGGTCATGATGACTTACAATCCTCGATATTACCGGTCCCTGATCACGGATTGCGGCTATCGGAAAAGCATGGATCTTTTCGCCTATATCGGCAATCTCGACGAGTTGTGGGAGAATGCGCCCGCGAGTCTGTTCCGCATCGCCGAAAATGTCGCGGCCCGCGAGGGAATCCGCGTGCGACCTTTGAATGTGCGCGAGTTGGACCAGGAGAACCGGCGCATCCAGGAGGTTTATAATCGTTCATTCAGCAAGCAGTGGGGTTTTGTGCCGATGACTGAAAAGGAGTGCGAGTACTTTTCCGGTCTGATGAAAAAACTCGCCGACCCCGATCTGATACTGATCGCGGAAAATCAGGCCGGCGAACCGATCGGGGTGTCCCTCGCGCTGCCGGACTTTCACCAGGCATTGCGCTGGAGCGGCGGCGGGCGGTTGTTCCCGCTGGGGTTGCCGAAATTTCTCTGGTATCTCAGAAAAATCAATCAAATCCGGTTGATCGCGATGGGCATACTCGAGCCGTACCGGAATCGCGGGATCGATGCGATCTTCTGGGTCGAAACCGCGAGGGCCGCCCGAAAACACGGATACAAGCGATTGGAATGTTCGTGGGTACTGGAAAAAAACGATATGATGAACAGTCTCGGCAGAACCCTGAGGGGCAGGATCTACAAGACGTACCAAATTCTGGAAAAACAATTGTGTGCCGAATGAGAGGTCCACGTTCATCCGGGACCGGCTGTTATTGAATCAGCGATTTCTTTGATAAACTGCAATTGCGATAATAACCACAAGAAGTATAATAATTTTTGAAAACCACCGGGCAACCCTTTCCCGGTCTATAACAATAAAATTCAAGAAAAACTTCCAATGAACCCTTGTACTCTTACCGAACCATCCTATTTTGCTGAGGGCGTTGAGTTATGATTGATCCAGCTGGCGACCCGGCGGCCTTACGTACAGAAATCGTCACCAAATTGAGGGGCGAAATCGCCGAGCTTTTGTGTCTCGAATCCTCGGAAGGTATTGACGAGACCACCCGCCTGGTCGAGGATCTCGACATCGATTCGCTCGGTATGGTCGACCTGGTCATGCAGATCGAAGACAGCTTCGAGGTGTCTTTGCCGACGAATTCCGACCTGAGCCAGATCAAGACGATAGGCGATGTGGTCGATCTGTTGACCCGACACCGGAACCCCGAGCTGAACTATGGACATTAATCCAAGTTTTTCCAGCCCGGACACGCTCGATAAGTTTTATATCAGCGGCCGCAGGATGTGGCCTGATCTGGGCGAGTTGAGCAATCTGAAATTCGACAGGTCGCGGGTGCCCGATGAGGTTGTCCAATTCATGCGCAGTACTTCCCTGAATGAATATGGAGTCGCGCATTATGTCGGCAGCTATCTCAGAAGCTACCATGACGATTTCAAGCTGCGGATGTGGTCGGCGATCTGGGCGGCCGAGGAATATGTTCATTATCTGGTTCTGCGGCGAATGCTCGAAGGATTGGGGGAGCCGCTGACGCCGGATGATTTCAAAGGGCTCGAACAAGGCGATTTCATATCCAGTTATAGCGAATATTTCGACAATATCCTGGTCAGCCCGGACATCGACCGCCGGATCGTGCAGCTGATCTTCGGAGTAATCCAGGAATACTCGGCGGTCATTGCCTACACGGCGGCCGCGGAGCAATGCAATATCCCGGAGATGGAGGTTTTGTTCAAACGGATCGCCAAGGACGAAACCCGCCATTTTCGCTTTAATCAGGTAGCGCTGGAATCACTGAGTGAACAGTGCAGCGAGGACGAGCGCGCGTTGATCTGGCCGCAGTTTCGCGCGATCTGGGGCAATCTGCAGATGCCTCAGGAACACATTCCTTATTTCTCCGAGAACTCGATCGGCACCGAGCTTTACACGGGACTCTGGAGCGGAGAACTGCGCTCGCGCATGATCCTCAGGATGACACAATATTTTAAGAAATTCAGGCCCGAGAAGAAGGCGGCGGCTGCGAATTGATTTCGCGGCGCCGAGCCAGAGCGGGTTTTTGCCGTTGCGTCGCGTAACTTCGACGTTTGTGCCCGGCTCCCTACCTAAAGAATTGATTAAAGGCCGTTGTCACCGGACTCCCGGTTGTTCATACCACCCATTTTCTGGAGTGATTCGAAAATTTTCATGGCGCAAGGTCAACCGATCGACAGCAGGGTTCACTATGACACCGATCCCCGCGTATTCGAGCTCATGCTCGATCGCAACATGAATTATTCGTCCGGCTATTATCCGACCGGAAACGAGGATCTCGACGCCGCACAGATCCATAAAATGCGCAAAATCGCGGCGATCTGCGGCATGCAACCCGGAGACCGGTTGCTCGATGTCGGCTGCGGATGGTCGGGGCCGTTGATGTATTTCGTGGAGCATTACGGTTGCGAGGGGACCGGACTGACGACCAGTGAAGTCCAGCGCAACTGGGCAATCCGGGCTGCCCACAGCCGCGGCATCGGGCAACGGACTCGGATCGAAGTTTGCCATGTGCTGGAGGCAGCGTTTGCCGAAGCCAGCTTCGACCAGGTTATCTTTTTGGAAAGCATCATCCACATGCCCGAAAAAGAACAGATTTTCGCGTTTTGCCAGAAGATCCTGAAACCCGGCGGCATCCTGTTCGTGCAGGAAAGCTGTTACGACAGGAATTCTCTGACCGGCGAATATCGCTCCGACCGGGGCTTCCAGGCGGTGGATCACGCCTTCGGCTACACCGGTTCCATGGTCTCCGGCGGCGAGATGCTCAGATTGATGGAAGAGGCCTCAATGCTGCCTGTTTACCTTGAAAATATTTCGGTCCACTATCAAAAAACCTTAAGCCAGTGGGCTGAAAATCTGGACCGGCACCAGAACGAGTTGAAGCAGGCCGCGGGTGATTTTTTTATTCTGTTCCGCCGTTATATCATGCTTGCGATCGCGACTTACCGCGCCGAAAAGACCTTGTGTCATATGATGGCCGTGCAGAAATCCCCGAACCGATGGCACGGCCGCATTGCGGGTTGAGGTCTTCGGCCGGTCACACCCGCCGCAAATCTCCGGATGACTCGTCCGCTGCGTGATATCCGGATTACCGGGATCGGGATGGTGACGCCGGTGGGTATCGGCAGAAAGCAGAGTTGGGAAGGATTTTGCGAGGGCCGAAGCGGGATCGCGCCGGTACAATCCTATGACGCGAGTCAGGAACCCGTCCGCATCGCCGGCGAGGTCGCCGGGTTCGATACGGCCTTTGCCGAAAAGATCCGTTTGCCGTTCCGCCACCGCTACGCGCGATTTACGCGGCTCGCCCTGTTCGCCGGACAGGAAGCGCTGGAAGATGCCGGCCTCGATCTCGACCAACAGGATTTAACCCGAATCGGTGTTGTGATGGGTGTCGGCGCGGGGCCTTTGCATTATATGGGGCCGGTCGAAGAAGCGATGCGTGCGGGACCCGCCGAGATCGACAAGATCATCGACCATCATTTTGTGGTCAAGACCATGGTGAATGCGCCGGCAAGCATGTTAAGCATCCGCCACGGACTGGAAGGCCCGTCCACTACGGTCAGCGCGGCCTGCGCCTCCGGCGCCCACGCAATCGCATTGGCGATGTCATGGCTGGACAGCGGACAGGCCGATGTGGTCATTGCGGGAGCGACCGATTCCACCGTGACGAAACACACGCTGCTCGCTTATTTTCGGGCCGGCGCGCTGTCGGCCGCGAATGGACTCGGCGCGGCCGCGTGCCGGCCTTTCGATCGCGACCGCAGCGGCTTCATCATGGCGGAAGGCGCAGCGGTGCTGGTGCTGGAATCTGCCGAGCATGCGCGCCGGCGCGGAGCGGATAGTTATGCCCGGCTGCTGGGTTCCGCGCTGGTCAGCGAAGCCTACCAATTGGCGGCCCCGCGGCAGGATGGGGACTCTATGGCGCGGACCATGAAACTGGCCCTCGCCAACGCGGAAATCGAAGCCGGTGATGTCGCCCATATCAACGCGCACGCGCCATCGACGCCACTCGGAGATCTCGCGGAGGCCAAAGCGATTCAGTCCGTGTTCGCGAAAACGATGGCAACTTTACCGGTCACCGCGCCGAAATCGATCATGGGCCATCCGATCGGCGCGTCATCCGCGATCCAGATCGCGTTGACCGCGATGACGATCCGCGACGGAATCGTGACCCCGACCATCAATCTGGATCGCCAGGACCCGGAAATCGAACTCGGTTGTATTCCGAGGCAAGCGCTCGAAGTCAAGGTTCCCTACGCGATTTGCAACGCGTTTGGTTTTGGCGGTCATAACGCTTGTGTCGTACTGGGTCGGTAAATAGCGGTTGACCGCGTCGATCCGCCATTCAGCGCCGGGTTCCGCGTGATTCCGTTCCGTGCGAAGATTATCGCGACTCCCCGCCGAGAGCACTCCTGCTTGACGATCCGCCGAGATCAAACCGGACGCGACCGGATAACCGGGGGATCACCGCAAGGTCGTGATACCGGCCGGGAAGAGGGTATCCAGCGCCTACGGACGGCATACTCGAGAACATCCAGGGAGCCTGGATTCCGGCAACCTGCCTGCCGGAATCACGATCTTGAAAATTTCGGTAACGTACTTCGACAAAGGAGGATTATGGTCCAGGCATACCTACAGAGATCGAATTTTTTGCCGTTTCCCTGGTGGGAGCGGATTTGTTTTGAATAAGAATGCAATCGGAGGGTCGATATGCCAAAACCAAAAAGTTACCTGGTTGCCGTCTTGATTTTATTTACTTTAACCTCGGCGGGCTGCGGCCAAAAAGGCCCTTTATACGTTGACAATACGCCGGATGCAACGGCGGAGCGCGCAACTCCGGAAGACGAAAAGCGCCGAAAACAACTCGAAAGCCTGGAACCGCGCAATGACAGCCGGCCCGGAATCACCTATTGAACCCATGGACCATTTTGTTTATCGGGCCGGTCAACTGCACGCCGAAAATGTTCCGGCCGCAACGATCGCAGAACATTACGGCACTCCCTGCTATGTATACTCACGCGCTGCGCTGGAAAGACACTGGCATGCGTTCGACCGGGCTTTTGGCAGTCATCCGCATCTGATCTGTTACGCGGTAAAAGCCAATTCGAACCTGGCCGTGCTGAATGTTCTGGCCAGGCTTGGTTCGGGCTTCGACATTGTCTCGGCGGGCGAACTCGCGCGCGTGATCAAAGCCGGGGGACGACCCGATAAAATCGTGTTTTCCGGGGTCGGCAAACGTGATGACGAGCTTCGGCTGGCCCTCAATACCGGGATCCGCTGCTTCAATATCGAGGTCGCGGACGAACTCGACCGTTTGAACCGGATCGCGGCTCAGAGCGGCTTGACCGCACCCGTGTCGATCCGGGTCAATCCGGACGTGGATGCGAAAACCCATCCCTATATCGCAACCGGTCTCAGGGAAAATAAATTCGGCATCGATATCCGCGATGCGCCGCGTGTCTATCGCCATGCAGCCGCGCTTCCGGCGCTGAAAGTCGTCGGCGTCGATTGCCACATCGGCTCGCAATTGACCAGCGTGACTCCTTTTATCGATGCGCTGGATCGAATTCTGGAACTCACCGCGCAGTTACAGTGCGAAGGAATCCCGATTCATCATCTGGATCTCGGCGGCGGTCTCGGCATCCGTTACCGTGATGAAGAACCGCCGGACCCCGCGGCCTATGCCAAGGCTCTGTTCGAACGCTGCGGTGACATCGATCTGGAAATTATTATCGAACCGGGCCGTGCGATCGCGGGCAACGCGGGAATCCTGCTGACCCGGGTCGAATATCTGAAAGCCACCCCGGAAAAAAATTTTGCAATTGTCGATGCGGCGATGAATGATCTGCTCCGACCGGCGCTTTACGGCGCCTGGCAGGAAATCGTTCCGGTCGAAAAAAACAACCGGACCGGCGCAATCGAGTACGATATCGTCGGACCGGTGTGCGAAACCGGCGATTTTCTCGGTAAATCGCGGAATCTGTCGATTTCACCCGGCGATCTTTTGGCGGTACGGTCCTCCGGCGCCTATGGTTTCAGCATGACTTCAAACTATAATTCACGTCCGAGGGCCGCTGAAGTGATGGTCGATGGAGACCGGATACATCTGGTCCGGAAACGGGAAGAAATCGAGCAACTCTGGAGCGGCGAAACGCTTCCCGACTGGTCCGCGGTTTGAAACCGGAAATCTTCTTATCCCTGGCGCGCTGGACGCAAGCCCGCACAATGCCTATCTGAAATAGAATAATTTCTTACCACAAGAGCGATCGAAACGAATTGCACCTGGAATTCACAAAAATGCAGGGATTGGGCAATGACTTTATCGTCATTGATGGGATCAATCAAACGGTATCCCTGTCTCCCGAACAACTTCGGTTGCTGGCCGATCGCCACTTCGGAATCGGCTGCGATCAGGTCCTGATCGTCGAACGGCCGGTTTCCGCCCATGCCGATTTTGGGTACCGGATCTTTAACGCGGACGGCGGCGAAGTCAGTCAATGCGGCAACGGCGCCCGATGCTTCGCCAAGTTTGTGCGCGATCGAAAATTGACCGGCAAGTCGGAAATCCGGGTCGACACCCGCGCCGGGCAACTGGTATTACGGATCGGTAACGATGGCGACGTCCGGGTCAATATGGGCATACCGCGGCATAATCCCGACGAAATTCCTCTGCGGGCGGAATCGTATTCAAAAGTCTACACGGTCGCGATCGAAAAACGGGAATACGCGTTCGGTTCGGTGGCATTGGGAAACCCGCATGCGGTCATCCTCGTCGATGACGTTGACCGGGCGCCCGTGCAACAGCTCGGCCCGCTAATTGAAAATCATCCCCTGTTCCCGGATCGGGTCAATGTCGGGTTCATGCAGATTCTGGATTCCCATCATATCCGGCTCCGGGTATTTGAACGCGGAAGCGGTGAAACGCTAGCATGCGGCAGCGGCGCGTGCGCGGCGGCCGTGATCGGCATCGAATGGCGACGGCTGGCCAGTCCGGTCACGGTTGACCTTCGTGGCGGAGTCCTTATGATAGCGTGGGGAGGCAGAAACTGCCCGGTCTATCTGAGCGGTCCTGCCGCGAGCGTATTCGAGGGAACAATCCGATTATGAAGCGAGCAGAATTGCGCAGGCCCGGAAAAACGGTCGTCTCGGCGGAGCAGGTCCGCGCCTACCTCGCCAAGCACCCGGAGTTTTTTACCGAGCGCCAGGATCTCTTGGAAATTCTTTTCATCCCGCATCCTTCGGGCGCCGCGGTTTCATTGATTGAAAGACAACTGGCTATTTATCGGGAAAAAAACAGAAAAATTCAGCAACGGCTCGATAACCTGGTGCAGATTGCGAGAGAAAACGAACGGCTTTTCCAGAAGATGCACAAAGTCACGATCGCCTTGATGGAAGCGGTCGATGTCGAAAGCGCGGTGGCCGGGCTGGAATGGGCTCTGCACGATCATTTCCGGGCCGACCTGGTATCGGTCCGGCTAATCCGGAACAATAACACCTCCGCGCTGACCGAACTTTTCGTCCCGGCCGGAGACGCGCGCTTGGCCAACTTTCGCAAGATCTTCGATTCCCGGCGCCCGAAATGCGGCCACCCGCGGCCTGAACAGGCCGCATTCCTGTTTGGCGACAGCGCGGATCATGTTCGATCCTGTGCAATTATTCCGTTCGCCGCCGCGGAAACACCCGGCTTGCTGGCGATCGGCAGTTATCAGGGAGAACGCTTTTTACCCAGCATGGGCCACATTTTTCTAACCCGGGTCGGGGAAATACTCGGATACCGGCTGGGTTGCCTGCTCGGGATTCCGGATTGAGTACCCGCGTGTCTTCCGGCCTGAAGCCGCCGCTGGAACGGTTTGTCGAGCAATTGCTTTACGAACGGCGCGCGTCGCCGCACACCGCCAAAGCATATCGGCGCGATATCACGAAGCTGATCGAACATTGTGAGTTCCTCGGGATACCCGAATGGAGCGAGGTAAAAACCCACGATATTCAGGATTTTATTAAAGTCCGGCATCGCGACGGATTGGAAGGCCGCAGCCTGCGGCGCGAGCTTTCGGCAATCCGGAGTTTTCTTCAGTTTCTGGTCAAAAGCCGGTGTCTTGACGATAATCCCGCGAACTATGTGAAGGCGCCGAAACCTGCCAAAAAACTTCCAAAAACACTGGACCACGACCAGATCGCGGGACTCCTGAACGGTATTCCCGAATCCGTCCTTGAGCAGCGGGACCTCGCTATTTGGGAATTGTTTTATTCCTCGGGACTGCGTCTTTCCGAGTTGGCGAATCTTGACCTGGACGACGTCGATTTAAAGCAGGGCTCCGTGGTTGTGAAGCGCGGCAAAGGAGGGAAAAGCCGGATGCTGCCGGTCGGCCGGTGCGCCATCGAGGCGATTCAAGCCTGGCTGGGAAGCCGCACAGCCCTGATGCCGCGGGAAACGTCCGCGTTGTTTCTGAGCAATCGCGGAAATCGCCTTTCCGGACGCAGCATCGAATCGCGCTTGAGCGATTGGTCGCGGAAACACAACCTGCGGGAAAGCGTACACCCGCATATGCTGCGGCATTCATTCGCGAGCCATCTGCTGCAGGCCAGCGGCGATCTGCGGGCCGTGCAGGAATTATTGGGGCACAGCAATATCAGCACCACTCAAATCTACACCCACCTGGATTTCGAGCACCTGGCCGCGGTCTACGACCAGGCGCATCCGCGCGCCAAAAAGAAATAAGCCGTTTTCATGGAAACAAATCCTGCACTTACATGACCCATCTAGATTGGTTGTTAATGCAGATAAACTCACGCATCTCCTCAAAAGCCAGCCGTTCCATCTCGGCCATGATCGACATCCGCTCGTCATTCGTAGTGTGAGGGTCTTCAAACCGCTTCAAGAGACTTTCCGTGGACGTCCGGTACCATCGATACCGGCTGATCTCCTGCTCCGGCTTCCAGCCTTCATCCATGGCTCGCGCGGCCAGCGCAAAAATTGCGAACCACATCGCAGCCACATGAAACTCCGGACTATACGGTAAGTCGATGGAAACGGAAACGAACAGCGCGACCGTAAGGTGAATTACAAAAACGGCAATGATCGCCAGGAAACCTATGTTGGAAATTAAAGACGCTCGTTTGATCGCGGGCATTTCCGTTCCGCCCTCCTCTCCGAGCATGTAGTTCGCATAGCCGATTTGATGCCGGAAGCGCAGTTCGATGTACGCGCGAATCAGGATATCCATCTGGTTTGCGCCGGATAGCTGGCTTCTTTCTTCTTTCGGGACAAGAAACGGGTCGGCATTCCCATTTACGAGTTCCGTAAATTGACCATCCAACTTACCCTCGTATTCGCGCAAAAACGATTGGAACCAATGGGATCGTTTCTCCAGATATTGGTCTTCACGGCCTGAGTCTTTCAGCGATTCGACGATACCATTGGCGCGAAAGACCAGTGTCTGAAAGTGAAATTGACGAAGCCTTTCAGTCATGAGCCGGCGATAGAGCCAGGCTCGCTTGGATCTGCCGAATAAAAGTCCCCAATAGCCGATCGGTACGCTGACAACGCCGCACAAGGCCGCGATCAGGGCCAGTTCCTTGGCAAAGGCTTGTTCATGGCCGACCGGATAAGCCGAAGCCACCAACAATGCGAAGACAGCCATTCCGACGACGAGGTATCCGATGATGCGGCTTTTGCTCTTTGCCTGGTTGGCCAGTTGGTCGTAATCACGAAATTTATCCTGCAGATCTTCGAAAATCAGGACGTGCGCGATTTCCGGATATTTCTTATTAATGTATTCAATGTCGTCTTCGCCATTGATGAGCAAATCATCGTTAAATTTATGCGACTCGATGTCCATCTGTTCCGTTCCCCTCAAGAAAATCCAATTCACAAAACGAGTTAAGCGGATCGAACCTCCGCCGATCAACTACCGCCTTGACCATAACCCTCTGCCGGAGGAGGGTGTTGTAAAAGGCGCATCGATCTTCATGGAGCGGAGGATATTGCCCTAATTTTGTTGGGTTACGCTAACCCAACCTACATTATTGGCTTTGCGGCACTCTTCGAAGGACGGGGGGATTTTTGAAATCCAGATCCCGCCGCGGCGGATCATTGTGCCATTCGCGACATTTTAAACGGTCCCTTTGATTCCGCAAAATGGGGGTATCCGATTGACTTCAGCGGACTTTGCGGGTAGAAAACAAGACGCGGTTTTGCGCTGGGGAAGCGAAGGGCTGTATTCGGCAAGTTCAGGATCCCGCGGCATAGAGCCGAACCAATCATGAATAACAATCAGGACATGGATACCGAAGCAAGACACCGCGGGTTGTCAGCCGGAGCGGTTGAACCCAGGCGATTCCGGATATTTCTCGCGTCGCCGGGCGATGTGCAGCATGAGCGCACACTCGCACGGGAGGCGATCATTCATATTGGCAGCGAACGACGTTTTCGCGGGCGGATCAGCCTTGAAACCGTCGCCTGGGACCAACCCGGCGCCGCGGTCGCGATGGAGGCGGGTCTGACCCCGCAAGAGGCGATCGCGCAGGGTCTGCCCAAACCCGAGGACTGCGATCTCGCGGTGATCGTTCTGTGGTCGCGCATCGGCACCCGGATTCCGGCCGACTTCGAATTGAAGGAGGACGGATCGCCCTATTTCTCCGGCACCGAGTGGGAATATCTGAACGCGCTCAAGGGCTTCACGAGCAAAGGCAAACCGGCCGTGTGGCTCTATCGCCGGCATGGCGCACCGAATCCGAATCTGGATGATCCGAATTACGCATCCATCGTAGACCAGTGGAACAAGCTGCAACAATTTTTCAGCCGCTTCAACAACCCGGATGGCTCGCCGGCCGGCGGCATCAATCATTACGAGTCACCCGACCACTTCCGCAAGCAGTTCGAGCATCACCTGCGCGATCGGCTGGACAAGCTGCTGGAAACCATGCCGGCGGCAAATCATTCGCAACCAATCAGCCAGCCGATCACCGCACCAGTCTGGACTAAATCCCCTTACCCCGGCCTGAAATCGTTTACGCCGGAACAGTGGCCGATCTTTTTCGGCCGCGGCGCGGAAATCGATCAGTTGTTGAACCAGTTCGCTGACCCACAGGTGCGTTTCATCGCGGTGGTCGGGGTTTCGGGTTCTGGCAAGTCCTCGCTGGTCAAGGCCGGCTTGCTGCCGCGCCTTCGCGCGGGCATCATCGGCCACGCGCCCTGGATAGATCTGAGCTTCAAACCCGGCGAGCGCGGCGGCAACCCCTATCTTGCGCTCGCCTACGCGCTGAAATCGGAACTGGAATTTTCCGGCCGGACCGAGCGGGAAATCGCGCGGGAACTGCAGGCCGACGCAAAAGTCGCAGAAAGACATCTGACCGAGCTTCTGGCGCAACGAAAGCCGGCCGCAGAACTCCTGATTTTCGTGGACCAGTTCGAGGAGCTGTTCACGCAAAGTACCGAAAAAGACCGTAAAGATTTTTTCTCATTGCTGGATGCCCTGGTCGCGCAACCGCAATTTCGGGTCATCGTCACCATGCGCGCCGATTTTTTTACCCGCGCGACCGAGGAACCCACTGTGGCGAATCTGCTGCGGCGCGACCGCGGCACCTTTCCGCTGAATCCTCCGGGCCTCGGCGCGATTCACGAAATGATCATCCGCCCCGCCGAGGCCGCCGGCGTGGACCTGCAGGAAGGCCTCGCGCAGCGCCTGATCGATGACGCCGGCGAAGGCCCGGGCGCGATGGCGCTGATCGCGTTCACGCTGAACCAGCTCTATCGACGCGGGCAGGGTTCAAGGATTCTGAGCCTCGATGCTTACCAGAACTTCGGCGGCGTCCAGGGTGCGATCCAGGAACGCGCGGAAAGCGCTTTACAAGGCCTGTCGGTCAATCCCGAGCTTGCCTTGCCAAAACTCTTCGCGAACCTCGTCGAAGTCAATGAGCAGGAGGTCGCGACCCGCCGCCGCGCGGTGAAATCGCTGCTCGCGGAAGATGCGAAAGCCGCCGCCGACGCGCTCACCGAGGCGCGGGTTCTGGTCGGCGGCGAAGGGGAAAACGATCTGCCGACCCTGGAAGTCGCCCACGAGACTGTACTCAAGAGTTGGGATCGTCTCGATCAGTGGATCCACGACCACGCTGAAACCCTGCGCGCGCGCCGGGACCTGGAGCGCGCCGCGGGCGAATGGGATCGCTCGGGCCGTCACGGCGGAGCATTGCGCACCGGCAGATTGCTGCGGCGTTACCTCGCTTCCGCCGAGCCGCATTCCAGCGTGGCCAAAGATTATCTGGCCGCCTGCATGCGGCGGCGCAGCGGTATTCGGATCGGCTACTCGGCGCTGATTTTATTTGGCGTGGCTGTGCTGGTAATCCTATTCCATGTCAACCAGTCCGACTACCCGCCGGCCCTCGCGGCGAAGGCCTTGTTCGTACAGTCAGGAATCTGGCCTGTAACGGAACCGGTGATGGTGGAAATCCCCGCGGGCGTATTCGAAATGGGAGACACGAACGGAGATCCGGATGAAAAGCCGGTTCATCCCGTGCGGTTCGCCAAATCCTTCGATATCGGCAAAACCGAAGTCACCTTCGCTGAATATGACCTGTTTGCCGCGGCCACCGGGCGGGACAAACCGAGTGACGAGGACTGGGGACGGGGCAAGCTGCCCGCGATCAACGTGAGCTGGGAGGATGCCGTTGCCTATGCCGAATGGCTTACCGAGCGCACCGGGCTTAAATACCGCTTGCCCTCGGAGGCCGAATGGGAATATGCCGCGCGGGCCACGAGTACGACGGTTCGCTATTGGCCCGAAAATTCGGCCGGCGAAAAAGATGCGGCGTGTACCTATGCTAATGTATTCGACAAGAAAAACGAGTCGCATATTAAAGGCCGTTATCCCGGCATTACTCGGGAACCTTTTGACTGCGCGGACGAATTTCCATTTACCGCACCGGTTGGCCAGTTCATTGCGAATCAATGGGGGCTCCACGACATGCTGGGAAACGTCTGGGAATGGAATCAGGATTGCTACGTGGATCGTTACGAGGGCGCTCCATCGGACGGATCACCTCGGGAATCCACCGGTGGGGACTGCTCTCTGCGTGTGTTGCGCGGCGGCTCGTGGAGCGACAGGGCACGGAGCGTGCGTTCGGCCTCCCGCGACAGGAGCACGCCGGTCATCCGCGACATCAATGTCGGTTTTCGGCTCGCCAGGACCGATTAGCTTATTACTTTTTTCTTTTTCCCTTTGGGGGTATGGGGGCGAAGCCCCCATCGAAATTTATGCCTCGAAATTCTCTGCCCAAGGCCGTTCAGGATTGTCATAACCTGATGATCTGGCTGATCCCGCTCCTGGATCATTTCCCGCGCAACCGGCGCTTTACGCTTGGGGAACGATTGGAATCCGGAATCATTGAGATCCTTGAAAATTTGGTGGAGGCGAGCTACTCGCGAGACAAACTCGCCCGGTTAAAACGCGCGAACCTGCGGCTTGCGGTGCTTCGGCACCTGTGGAGGGCCGCGCATGAATTGAAGACCATCCCGACCAAGCGGTATGCGCACGGGGCTCGATTTTTGGACGATTTTGGCAAACAAATAGGCGGTTGGATTAATTCTACTTTGCCAGATTTATAATCCCTTTATTCTAAATTCGTCATTCCGGCACGGATTGCCGGAATCCAGGACACAGGGATGTGACAGGAGAGCAAATGGAAAAACAACCGTGTGTTTATATTCTCGCTAGTGGTCTTAACGGCACGCTTTATGTTGGGGTGACATCCAATCTCATCGGGCGCGTTTATCAACACCGTCACGAATTGGTTGCCGGTTTTACCAGGCGTTACCGTGTGCATTCTCTGGTTTGGTTTGAAGTACATGAACAGATGGAAAGCGCCATTTTGCGGGAAAAGCAACTGAAAAAATGGTCTCGCACAGCTAAAAAAAGGCTGATTGAACAAAGCAATCCGAAATGGAAAGACTTGTGGCCCGACTTGGCATTACCATCCGTGGCATCTGGATTCCGGCGTTCCCTGCCGGAATGACGGGAAGACTGGCAATTCCTTTTTCGCGCAGTGAGTACCGTCGGTATGCGCAAGCTGGCCCGGCTATATCACGAACGCAGGCTGGATTGGAAAGAGATTCATCCGCGGGTGCGAAGCTGGATCGGCCATGCGATTCATGGCGAAACGGAAGGTTTACGGAAAGCCCTGTTCGGGTCTACAATC
>JBGTCG010000202.1:0-6355 GCA_041748915.1 Methylococcales bacterium | reverse complement strand
CGGCCTGCTCTCTTGCTGTTTGGAAACTTACGACCCCGCGTTACCACGACGCCGCTTCCTCATGCTACCGGGGCGTACGGACAATTCCCCGGACGGGACTTCAACCCGCTAGATTTACTGCGGTTACTGCGAACGGCCAGGCCTTACATTTTATATTCTTGCGTTACTTTTTCTGCCTGGTTCACGGTAGGGTATAGCTCAGCTATTTGCTTGTTTGAATATGTTGCAGATTAAAAAAATTAGAACATTGATTTCATACTGCAAACCTGTAAGGCTTGCCCCCGTGATTCTTTGGTATGCGTTTCTTGAGAGGCATTGCGCAACGATTTTGCCTATTCAACCTTCAAGCCGCATATTTAATTACTTCTAACTCGGCTGCAGTATCCACGTTTTTAAGAATCTCATCTACCCGTTGCATCACAGAATCGTCCAACAAATACTCGGTACAACCTTCACACTGAAATACAGGCAGACCCTTCAAAATTACGATAGTCGATTCATGAATTTTAAATGGAAGGTCGGTAATAACAGATTTCATTTGCGAACTACAGACATGACATCTCATAAAGATCACCTTCTTGTCTTCAAACCGTCTTCCCACTCATCAAGATTTGGATAATAAGCAGTAATCATTCTGACATTATCCTCTTTTACATCAGCAGCAAATAAAATATGAAATGCGCGGTTTTGATACTCTGAATAAATCAGATAACTTGGAAGATATTTATCTTTTGGATATTCTTCAATAATCTCATAATTACTAATAGAGTCAATGATAAATTTTCTCGAAAGAAATCTATCTTTCATGCGCATATTCACGTGGTAAGTCCACCTAATTTTTCTCTGTTTTACACATTTCCTTATGAACTCCAGTGGATTATCAGGAAGTACACGCTCATCGTTTGACATCAATCTTTCTCAATTTCCTCGCTCTTCCGGAAATAGCGCCTAAAGGCGAAGCCGTCTCCTAGGGATCTGTTTTCGGATAATTCATTATTGTAAGACCCGACCATGCTGCTTGAGCACGCTGTCTGACCAGCATTTTCGGCAACATGGAACAGGGCTAAGGAAACTTTGATACAACCGCGCGACGATTGTGCCTGTAGAGCACTTGGGAGGATTCGGACGAAGTCGAAGGATTTAGCGTCTGCCATAGGTGGTCGAGAAACTCTTCTCCGAGCCCGGAACGTTGCGATTCATACCAATCGAAGGCCGCTTGTATGTCACGGTCCGCCCGATGAACGCACGCCTCATCGACCACCGCGTATACGAACGAATACTTCGAAACAGGATCAGCGGAAGATTCAGAAACAACAAAAACTGCCCGATCAGCGACAGCAAACGGGTCGTGCGGCTGAACATGTCGGCGAGCGCGAGAACCCACAGGTCGTTGCTGCGGATATGGCTGATCTGATGGGCGAGCGCACCAGCGAGTTCACGCAATCCGAGCTTGCGGAGCAGACCGTCGCTGACGGCAATTGCCGAGCCTCCCCTGCCGCCGACGGCGAAAGCGTTGACCACGCGGCTCGGGATGTAATATAAATCGGGAGCGGCCTGTAAACCGGCGCGTTCGGCCAGCCGTGACAACATTGTCGATAGTTCCGGGGCCTGATGACGGCCAATCCGGGAACCGCCGTAGAAACGCATGAGCAGCGGGAACGAGACCGCCGGATTGAACAATACGCCGATCGCCCCGGCGGTCAGCAATACCGCGACTCCTTGCGCACCCCACAGGATCCATCCGAGTAGAGTCAGGAAACCGGCCATGACGGCCAATAACAGGACTGATTGCAGCCGGTTCAGCCAGGCGTGATGCCGCCAGATGGTTTGATCGATTCGATTTTCGTACCTGCGTTGTGGCTTCAAATATCCAGCCGTTTGAGGCGGGCCCGCATGATTTCAATCTCGTCGAGCAGATCCAGCGCCAAAGCCGCGCCGGCAATGTTCACACCGAGATCGCGTTCCAGGCGCATTGCGCAGCGAACCCGGCGCACACAGACGCCGCGGAAGCGCCAGCGGGCCGGATTCTTTCCACGCGGTTCAACAAGTCCTTCGTTCACCAGTTCGATGATTCTTTCCGCGGAAACGCTGCAGACGCGGCAAAGCTCGGTCAGCGTGAATTCCAGATCTTCTTCCAATACGTCTCCGGAAAGAAATGACGACGAGTCTTTGGTCATAAAGGATCAGACCCCCAAGCGTACGCGCGGGTTGAATTCAAATGCCTTTTCCAGTTCGCGATAGGCGGATTTGACGGCTTCCGAATCGGCCGGGGGAAGAGCGATTTGAAGCACGATATATAAATCGCCGGGCTGGGTTCCGGGAATGCCCCGCCCTTTGAGCCGCAGCCTGCCGCCGGCTGCGGAACCCGCGGGTATTTTCAATTCCACGGGGCCGGTCGGCGTGGGCACCTTGACGGCGGCTCCGAGCGCGGCTTCCCAGGGTGCGACCGGAAGATCCAGATAGAGATCCCGGCCTTCGACGTGGAAGATCGGATGCGGGCGAAACTCGACCTCCAGATACAGGTCGCCCGGCGTTCCGTTGCCCAGCCCGGCCTCGCCCTGTCCGGCCAGACGAATATGCTGCCCCAGATGTACGCCTTTCGGAATCCGCACGTTAAGAGTCCGCTCCTTCCAACGGGGCCGTCCGTCGCTGCCGAGTCCGGTGTGCCGCAAGGTCAGCGCGCGACTCGCGCCACGATAAGCATCTTCCAGATCAATCAAGACCTTGGCGTAAGTGTCTTGCCCATGGGCATGCAATCCCGAGCGGCCACCGCCGCGCGCGGAAAACTCCCGTCCAAACAGACTCTCGAAAAAATCGCTGAACGGGGACGCATCCGCGCTGCTGAAGCCTCCGCGGTGATACTCGAAGCCCTGATCCCACCCCGGAGGCGGACGGAAGTCCTGACCCGCCTTCCAGTTCGCGCCAAGCTGATCGTAAGCCGCACGCTTTTCCGGATCTTTTAACACCTCATAAGCTTCACCGACATCCTTGAATTTTGCTTCGGCATTCGGTTCCTTGCTGACATCGGGATGATACTTGCGCGCCAGTTTCCGGTACGCGCGCTTGATTTCATCCTGAGTGGCGTCGCGCTTGACGCCCATGATCTGATAGTAATCTTTGAATTCCATCGCCGTGTTAAAGACTACCAGCTCAACGTGATATAGCGTTGCAGGTTGCCGCTGCGAATCAGCATCAAAACCCGGCGTTGACTCCGTGTCTCGTCCACGGCTTTCTTGAATTCAGCCGCGCTGCTCACCGCCGTCCGGTTCGCTTGCAGGACCACGATCCCGGCTTCCAAACCCGCCGTGGCGGCGATAGAACCGGGCTGGACCTGGGTAATGACGACCCCTTCGCCGGGCGTCGTGTTTAATTGCTTCGCCAGTTCCGGCGTTAAGGTCTGCACGGTAATGCCGACATCCTCGGAACTCTGCTCCGGGGTCTGCGCGGCGATTTTTTCGTCGGTTAACCGGCCGATCGTGACCGCCACCGGTTTTTGTTCTCCGTTCCTAAGGATGGCCAATTCCTGACGAGTACCAGGCGCGGTCAGCGAAACCTGGTTACGGAAACTACCCACGTCGCTTAGCGGTTTACCGTTGTAGGCGATGATGATGTCGCCCTGGCGCAAGCCCCCCTTTTCAGCCGGAGAATCCTCCGAGACCTGGGCAACCAGTATCCCTTGATTCCGTTCAACGCCGAACGACTCGGCAAGCTCCGCCGTGAGCGGTTGAATCACGATACCGAGATAACCCCGCGTTACCTCGCCTTTTTCGATGAGTTGGCTGGCGATAGTATTGGCCAGGTTGATCGGAATCGCAAAGCCTACGCCCATGTATCCGCCGCTGCGGCTGAAGATCGCGGTGTTGATGCCGACCACCTCGCCGTCCAGGTTCACCAGCGGTCCACCTGAATTTCCAGGATTGATCGCCGCATCGGTCTGGATGAAATCCTCGTAATCATTGATGCCGACACTGGTTCGGCCGGTGGCGCTCACGACGCCCACGGTCAACGTATGGCTCAAGCCGAACGGATTGCCGATCGCCACGACCCATTCGCCGACCTCAAGCTTGGAGGAATCACCTGTCGGTAGAGCCTTCAACCCTCCCGTCTCGATTTCGATCACGGCTACGTCGGATTGCGGGTCGCGGCCGGTTACCTTTGCGGTGAATTCTCGATCGTCCTGCAACTTGACCGTAATTTTGTCGGCTTCCGCTACGACATGATTGTTGGTCAGGACATAGGTTTTTTTGGAGAAAAGGCCATTCCCGGCCTGGAATACAAAGCCCGAGCCTTGCCCTATTGTGCGTTGCTCCTCTTGCGGGCGCTGGGGCATGCCCGGAGACGGGGTTCCGAAGTACCGTCTGAGAAAATCATCGCCAAACGGCGATTCATCTCCGAATGGAGGATACGGGCCCTGGGAAAGGGCCTGGGCTTTCCCTTCGACCTGAATGAACACCACCGAAGGGGACACCGAGCGCGCAACCGAAGCAAATGCTTTACCGGTTTCACGCAGGCTCTCCACACCGCCATCGAGCGCCGCCACCGGAAACGCGAAAGCAAGCAAAAACAACAACGAAATCAGGCGTTTTTTCATCAAATGATCTCCTTTAGATCGCTCGGACACGGATGATATTGCAATGGTTCGATTTGGCCATTACCCGATTAAATCTTGAGTACTACGAATAACTAGTAGAACGTTTCGACAAAAGGTTTACCCTCATTTCGACCAGAACACGTAGGATGTGCTGAGGCACGACAAATCGGCAGGATTGACAATTTGCACGGCACGGCCGCCCGCAGGGTGCCGGACAGGGAAGTCCGGCATGAACCACATCGACTGCGACCGATGCGCCTCCTTCGTCGGCACATCCTACAACTCTACGAATAACTGGTGGTCTTTCCGGATCTCCGACACAATTGGCGGCCGCCCGGTGTTTTTTGCATTGCAATCTGCTCGATTGTCGAAATGGCCATGAGCACAAAAAAATTCTGACCGGCCACGACCTGGATTTGTTCAACGATCGAATTTGAGATCGTTCGCACATCGAAATTCATTTTTCTGGCGCGCTTCGACTGGCCATATCGCGGAGAGAAAAAGAATGAATACGAGTTTACGCGCGGCCAGCTCCGGCCCGTAGTGGACCGGAGCTGGCCGAACGCGAACTTCGGCTATCCGGCCCGCACTTCGATTTTCCTGGGTTGGTACTGCTCCCGTTTCGGAATCCGCAGGGTCAGGATTCCGTCCTTCAGCGTCGCCTCCGCTTTCTCCCCGTCCATTTCGCCACTCAACGTGAAGCCGCGCTGGTAATGAGTGGAACGTAGATCCGCATAGACCGAATGCATGCCCTCAGGCATTTGAATTTCGGCCGTGCCGTCGATCGCGAGGCTATCTCTGTCGATATGCACGTTCAGCCGTTCCTTGGATACCCCTGGCATATCGGCCCGCACGGTAATACCCGCGCTGTCTTCGAAGATGTCCACCGACGGACGAATGACTTGTACGGTTTCCGTTGTTTCCGTTGATTCCTGGACCGATTTGGGTACCGGACTGCTGGTCACATTTTTTGCTTCGTTCATGTTGTTTCTCCTGCAAATTACTTGATTTGAATCTGGCGCGGCTGGGCTGATTCGCGGCGCCGAATCACGACATGCAAGACGCCGTCCTGGTAGCTCGCTTCAACCCGGTCCGGATCGACATCTTCGGGCAGAGTCACAACGCGATGAAAGGCGCCTGCATAACGTTCTTTCCGGTAATAGGTCACTTCCTCCGCGGCGGGCGTTTTGCGTTCACCTTTAATGGTGAGCAAATTCTGCTGGATGGAAATGTCCAGGCTATTGGGATCCACGCCGGCCGCAAACAGATAAACATCGACCTGATTCGGGGTGCTGCCGATATTAATCGACGGATAAGTACCCCTGGCCACCGCGCGAATGCCGTTGGGCCAAGGGGTTCCACCGAACATTTGATCGATCTCCTGCGCCACGCGTCTGAAATCCTCGAAAAGACTGCCTTCGAAACTGCTTAAACTGCCAAACATTGCTCTACCTCCTGATTTGGTTTGATTCGCAATTGAATTAGTACTGGATATTGGGCCGGATCAATCTTTTTCAAGCGCGTCGCACGTCAGTTTAAAAATGGAACCCGGTTCTCATGCGAGTATTCGCACGATTCGGTTAACTGCCGAAAAGTCAAAGATAACCTGAAGATTTCTCCTGATTAGCCCTAACTTTGACACCCTAAAATAGCCGAAACCGAGAACTGACGGGCGTTTCGGCTATTTTTTTGGCTGATGATGTACCCATGTCTATTGTTGTTTGTATCATTGCATTAATAGATTATTGGGTGTCTATAATAACC
>JBGTCG010000201.1:0-4766 GCA_041748915.1 Methylococcales bacterium | reverse complement strand
CCCCATATGCTTCTTCAAACCTCATCTTCCGCGTCTCCTGTAGCCACTTTGTCCGACTCATCCAGGTACCTCCTCGACACCTGATATAAACCGGACAAATCATGTGCTACAAACCCGGACAGTTTATTTGTTCTCTACAGTCAATATCCGGTGGCCGCTCCAGTCCAGTGATCAAATGATATTATAGGGGGACGGTATACGCACACCGCATCAAAAAAGCCTCAGACAACCGAAAAATCCAGGTCGCCGTCAATGAGACTGGCACCCAGGAGCGTCCGCTGCTTGAAAGTCCTTCTCAACCTCGGTCACTGCGCCAATGACAAGAGCCTTTACTTCGCTCATGGATTCAAACACCAAGCGATCCCCGCCGGCGTCTGGTACCGGAACCCATCTGGCGTAAATGCCCTCAATACGCATTCGCCTTTCAAATGTGCTACCTGCGCCTCGGAGCGAATATGCTTCGAACCAACCAGGTTTGAGTTTGTTCTCGCAAACGTCGTTTGCTCAGCGTTGGTAGTGGTTTGCTTATTGCTGTTTTGATCCGGTCGATCGTTTAGCGCTTTTGCTCGGGCGTTGGGTTTCCACTCCTTCCAATTGGCGTTTCTAAGAATCGCGAGATTGCAGCAGAGAGTGCTGCAACCAGATTTGATGTCGGTCGCAATACAAATCCATAGTCCCATCCTTCAGCGTAAAGTCGATAAAGCTTTGATCGTTTGCCATGGCTTGGGTTTGAATTCAGGGTGCGAGGCGAATCCAAGAGTATCTTGCCATTGCTGGCGAAACGCTCTAGCAAAGGCTGGTCGTCGAGGGTGCCAGTCGATGTTGCTCTCGACGATGCTACGAATCTATGTTCTGCAGCAGTGGCATGTCCGATCCGGGGATGGAAGACGGCTTGTACGAGATCGAATCGATGTGGCGCTTCGCTGGGCTGGAGTTGGTGGACGGGGCGATTCCGGATGAAACAACCATTCTCAATTTCCGTCGCCTGCTGGAACAATAACGTAGGTCGGGTTAGCTCGATCGAGCGTAACCCGACATTTCGGCTCCAACGTGTCGGGTTACGGCCAAGGCCTAACCCGACCTACGAAACTACGGAACCATGACCGATCGATTGGACGCATGATGCTTGCATACGATTCGGATTTGCCGCCCGGTTTCCCCGAATCCCGGGCCAGTCGCTGCTGGAACGGCATCAATTGACGGCGAAGCTGATGAACACCATCAACGATGTGCTGGAACAATAACGTAGGTCGGGTTAGCTCGATCGAGCGTAACCCGACATTTCGGTTCCAACGTGTCGGGTTACGGCCAAGGCCTAACCCGACCTACGAAACTACGGAACCATGACCGATCGATTGGACGCATGATGCTTGCATACGATTCGGATTTACCGCCCGGTTTCTCCGAAACCTGGGCACGCGGAGCCGCCCGCAGGGTGCCGAACATGGAAGTCCGGCATGAACCGCATCGCGGTAAACTCGTTTTTCGGATTTCCGCAGGTTGACGAACATGCACCTGGATCACTACGCTATCTACGATGAATTACCCCGATTTACTCGCTGAATTTCCAAAACCGGGCCGACTGGTTTGGATTGGTCTTCGGGAATCCAGGAACGGGCCCGTCGTGTGTGTCGACGAGGTGCTCGCGGATGCCAGAATTGGCTTACTCGGGGATCGGTACGAGGGTCTTTCCGGACATCGCCAGGTTACCCTGATTCAGCACGAACACCTCGGCGTGATCGAAGCGTTGACCAACCGCGAGGTGAACCCGGAGATGCTCAGGCGGAATCTTGTGGTCGCGGGGATCAATCTGCTGGCCCTGAAAAAAAGTCGTGTCCGGATCGGAGACGTCCTGCTCGAAACCACTGGACCCTGCCATCCGTGCTCGAAAATGGAAACGGTCCTCGGGCCGGGCGGTTTCAACGCGATGCGCGGTCATGGCGGGCTTACGGCACGGGTTATCGAGGGAGGAACGATGCGGGTGGAGGACCCGGTGTTTCCGGTTCCGGCGGCATCGGCAGTGTGAGGGAGTTTCGGGGTTTTTGAGACGAACGAATGGTTTCTGATTTTGTCGGGTTACGCCGCGCTCACCCGACCTCCGTTTCTTCGACTTCGGTATTCGAATTTCAGGAGCAGCGTGTTGACGCGCCGGAATTGTAATTCTAAATTCCGCGCCCGGTGATTTGTTGACGACGTCGACTTCACCGTTCATCCGCCTGGCCAGTTGCTGGACCAGCGCGAGGCCGATTCCGGTGCCGACGGTCTCGCGGGTCAGCTCGTTTTCGGGGCGATAGAACAGCCTGAATATTTTCTTCATCTGGTTCGGCGCGACTCCGGGCCCGTAATCGCGGACCGAAAAGCATACGGAGTCCTTCGGTTCCAGTCCACAGGCGAACTCGATGAGGGATTGGTTCGACTTGCGGGAAAATTTGATCGCGTTATCGACCAGATTGATGATGATCTGGGTGAAGGCGTCGGGGTCGATGTCGACTTCCAGGTTGCCGATTTCGGGCGCCATCAACGGCCTGAATTCAAACCCGGCGCCCTCGGTCTGGCTCAGGACTTTCTTCCGGACATCTTCCATCAGCGCCCGCACCGGGATCGCCTTGATCTCCATCCGGACCTCGCCGCGGCCGAGTTTCGCGAGTTGCAGCACGTTATTGATCAGGCGCGTCAGGCGTTCGCTTTCGCTCAGAATGTAATTGTAATAATTGATTTTCTTTTCCTCTGGCATCCAGCCTTCGCGCAGCATTTCGCTGTACATCCGGATTGATGTCAGCGGGGTCTTGAGTTCGTGGCTGATCGCCGAGACGAAGTTGCGTTGCTGCTGCGCGGCTTTGATCTGGACCACGCCGGTGCGGTAGACCAGTAAAAAACCGCCCAGAAGTACTCCGCCCAACACGGTCCCGACCCAGGCAATCAGCGTGGAGCCGGGACCCAGCGGGAGATGGGTCACGCTGAACACCAGTTCGAAATCGTTCAGAGGCGGCGCCAGCCGCGTCTGATACAGCACCGAACCCGTGAATTCCGGAATTCCGGACGCGATATCCAGTGAAGTTCCGCGTTTGATCGCGGAATACACGGTCCCCTGGTAAGCGATGATCAGATCGCTCATTTCCGGGAGCGAAGATTCTTCGAAAGCGGCTTTGACCATTCCGTCCAGGAAGGGCTGCTGTTCGATCAACAATCCCTGGATATAGCGTTGGCCATCGCGCCAGACTTTTCTGTACAAGACAAAGTGCCCACTGTCCAGCAGGCTGAATTCGAATGGATCGATCTCGCTTTCGAAAGTGCGTATGGCGAGTTCATCCTGGAGGACCGGGCTGGCATCGAAATCCGCCCGCGGCGCCGCTTCGGGAGAGGCCGCCGCGACACGTTCCTGGAGCGCCAACCGTTTCGATTCGGGAGCGATTTTATTTTTGGCTTGCGGCTCAGAGGCTTTCGCCAAACCGGATTGATAGCTGTAATCCAGATTGTAATCGGTGATTCTGCCTTGCTTTTGACTTCGCTCCCTTTTTTCTCGGGACTCGTTCCGCCGGGCCGGACTGTTTAGCTGATCGAAAGCGGCCTGGGCCGCCAGCGAGCCGGATTCCTCGACACGTTGGGTTGCTTCCGATCTCGTGATCTTGCGGTCTTGCGACGCGGCCGTTTCCAGTTCCGTTTTGCCGGGTTGCCGCAATGGACTGTCCCGGGAGCCCGCCGCTACGGGACTTGGAATCCGGTCCTTCTTCCCTGTGCCGACCAGCCGGTTCCGGCTCAGAATCGCGCGGATACGGTTTTGCAGGGTCAAGCGTTGCTCGAATTCAGGCTCGGGAATCCCCGTGACCGCTGAAAAACTCGAACGTTGCGGCAACAGCGGCGTGCTCAGGCTTCCCTGTGAGTCGACCTGAAAATAACCAATCGCGCCGGGCAGGGGAATCGAGGCCGGAAAGCTCGAAAGCGGGGATCGTTGCTGGTAATTCAGCCCGGATTCGCGGCCGGCCATCAGGAATTGATAATCGTTGAAAGAGCGCGAGTCTTCCTGTTGGATCAGGCGGCGCAGGTTGGAATCGATCCGCGCGGCCAGTTCTTCGGCAATAACCCGGTGCTGATGGAAGGATTGCCATTTCAGCTGGCTGTAGGCTTGTTGAATCAGGATTCCGGAAGGGATTGCAAGCGCAGTGAAAAAAAGCGCGAGCCACCTTCCAAGCCGCTTTCTATCGAGCCCGCCCGGTGAATCCATGCCTGCGTCAACCCTTGATCAACCGGTAACCGGCTCCGCGTACCGTGATCAGATAACGGGGTTCGGCCGGAACGGGCTCGATCTTGCGCCGCAATTTCGCGATGTGAATGTCGACCGTACGGGTTTCGATATTCAGGTTCTTCGCGTAACCCCAGATCTTGTGCAGCAATTCCTCGCGCGCGACCGGCCGTTCAGAATTTTGATCCAGGTATTGCAGGATATCCATCTCTCGCCGCGTAAAGGTGACTTCGCGGTTCCCGTGCCGGCTCGACAAATTCCGCGTGTCAATCTCGAATTCATCGCTCATGGTAATCAGGCCGCAATCGGTTTGGCCGATCACGGATCGTCTGAGTACGGCTTTAACCCGGAGCACCAGTTCGGTGACCGAAAAAGGTTCCGCCCGCGTAACTACTCACCCCCCTCCGAGCCAGCTTCCCCAGCAAGGGCGATTTGAATAGCAACGAGAGGATTATAGCCTTTATGCGCCATGGTTTGCAGATAGCTTGATATTCGACAATAAGCGTGGGCGTACTCTTTCGACCGG
>JBGTCG010000200.1:0-38357 GCA_041748915.1 Methylococcales bacterium | reverse complement strand
ACCGCTCCCACAAATGGCTGGACGGCGTTTCGGATGTAATTTTGGATCCCCTCTGGCGCTAGCGCACGACGGGTATCCAAAATTACCTACGCCTACCGGGGACTACCAGCCCTCGCGTTCGCTCTCCATGGCTGGCAGCGCAGGCCGGAGTTGGGAGCAACGGGACCTTCCGTTGGAGAGTGCGGATGTGACTTGCAGTATACTTTTATTCTGGATCAACAGAGGCGCGATTAACGTGATTTGTCGCGGTGGATTTTTTTCGGATCTTACGCCCGGAAATTTCAAAAATAGCGCGGCAGCGGCATGAATCTGGAACGCACCGCGGAAAAAGTTTGTGGGATCGCGGTCCGGGCCGGACAGGCAATTCTGGAAGTCTACAACGGTAAAGATTTCGATGTTGTATTGAAGCCGGATTCCTCTCCGCTGACCCGGGCCGATCTCACTGCGCACAAGATCATTGCAGAGGACTTGGCCGCGGCCTTTCCGGATTTGCCGATGTTATCGGAAGAATCGGAGCAGGTTTCGTGGGAAACGCGACAGGATTGGACCCGCTACTGGCTTGTGGACCCTCTGGATGGAACGCTGGAATTTATCAAGCGAAACGGTGAATTCACGGTGAACATTGCGTTGATAGCGCGCGGGGTTCCGGTGCTCGGCGTCGTTTATGCGCCGGCCATGGACAAAATGTACTGGGGATATGATTCGATTGCCTGGTGCAAATCGGCAAACGGCGCGGCCCGCGCGATCCAGGTTATCCAGAAAGGCGAAGACGTTTCTGAATTCAGGGTGGTGGCAAGCCGCTCCCACCGGTCGCTGGAATTGGAGCATTTTCGCGAAGCGTTGCCGCCGCACGAATGCGTCGCAATGGGGTCGTCGCTGAAGTTTTGTCTGGTCGCCGAAGGCACAGCCCATCTTTATCCGCGCATCGGTCCGACGATGGAGTGGGACACCGCTGCCGCGGATGCGATTGTCCGGGCGGCGGGAGGTACAGTCACAACACTGCACGGCGAGCCACTGGTCTACAATAAACCGGAGTTGCTGAATCCGTATTTTCTGGTCAAAAGCCGGGCGGTCGATTTTTAACGGGTTCATACGCATTCCGCCAGTGGATGCGCATGCCGTCGTTAGACTTGATGCGCAGCAGGTACCGGATAGTGAACACAAGGTTCATGACCTTTTCGAATCGATCAGCCTTTCAGATCCACTACGGCCGATCCGGGGAGACTCACGATCAATTGGATCCGCCCGCCGTAGGAGCGGGTCAATGGTTCCGCCCCAGTCTTCAGGTGATATTCAAGTCCCTGCAGTTGGAATCGGCGATTTATCAGCGGGCTTGCGGAGCCGCCAACTTCCAGCTTCCCTGAATCTGATCGACGACATAATCGGCAAACGGAAATGCGCAGGTAAAGGCCGGGGAGACCGCATTCAAGATGTGAGTGGAATTCGAATCGCCTTCGACGACAAAATCACTGACCAGTGTCCGTGCGGAGATATTGAGCAATTGAGCCCGGATGCCCGGCGCGCCCCATCCGGAGAACATCGATTCGTTCACCTCCGTGGCCATCTTCGCGGCTTCATCAACCATCGATTTCTTGAAAATTTTTCGAATTTCCTGACTCGCCAGATTGCGATAACCATTCGGATCCTCGAAAAACAAGGCCGCGTTATTGCGGATGGATTCGCCGACTTCCTGTAAATTGAAGCCTTTCAATCCGCTGTATTGCTCCCGCCAGAAAGCGGGGATCGCTGTCGGCCCGATCTTCACGTGATGATCCGCGGTCAACGTAAAATGCACACCGAGAAACGGGTTTTTCAGATTCGGCACTGGGTAAAGGTGTCTCTTGAACGAGCCTATGCGTTGATTCGCGTAGAGGTACAAACCCTTGAACGGGGCGACGCGGTACTTACGGCCAAAGCCCAATCCGTGCGCAATCCGGTCCGCGTAAAGCCCCGCTGCATTAATCAGATGCCCGGCCGAATACTTTCCGTGACTGGTTTCGACTACCGAATTGCTGCCGGACAGGTAGCGGACGCCGTTGTCAATTTGGACACCGGCGGTCTTGAGTTCAGATTCCAGCGCCCGCATGACGTCCCGTGGATTCACCGAGGACGTGGTCGGTGACCATAACGCCCTGCCGACCGTGCGCACGCGCGGTTCGAGTTCACGGGCCTCCGCGGCCGTGATCAGACTGGTGTCGATGCCATTGCGGGTCGCGCGCCGAAATAATTCTTCGAGCCCGGCAAGATCCGCTTCGCAGGTTGCAACCACCAGCTTGCCGCAGTCATTGAGCGCGAGTTTATGATCGGCGCAATAGTCGCGCATGCGCTGGTTTCCTTCCCGCGTGAATCGGGCTTTCAGACTGTCCTGGGAATAGTAGAAACCGGCATGCAAAACACCGCTGTTGCGGCCGCTCGCATGCAATCCGGCGGAAGATTCCTTTTCCAGAATCCGGATCGAACAGTCCGGGTCACGGTGGCGAAGTGCGCGGGCAACGGCAAAGCCGACGACTCCGGCGCCAACGATCAGGTAGTCACAATTTTTGATAGCCATATTCCTTCCTTCGGGAAACCAAATTCGCAGATGTTTTGTTGACCGGTACTTCTTGCGGAGGTCAGAATCGCCTGATCCTCCAAAAAAACGGTGCGATCAGGCGCCCTTATCCGTAATTAAAGACGCCTGCGGTTCCAAGATCAAGATCTATGTTGAGATTTTGTTTTTCGAGAAGGCAACGTTCCAGTGTTTGTTTGGCGGCGAGCGCGCATTTGCCACACCGGGTGCAGACCCCGAGTTGCTTTTTCAAGTGACCAATCCGGTGGACGCCCTGATTCTTGACACAATCCCGGATCTGGCTTTCGGTGACTCCGTTACAGATACAGATGTACAAATGAATGACCTTTCGCTAGTTTGGCTTCGTTAATCATATACTAAATGACAATGATTATCAATACGGTCGCGGGGATTGATCCAAAGTTCGTTCAATTCGGGCCGGAGGAAAGACCTGATTGATCATTCCGTATCGGTCCTTTAAGGGCATCAGCCCAACGCATTACCCGCAAGAACGCCATTAATGCGCACGGCAAGTCATTTTATTGGGTGACTCAATGCCGGCTAATTTCGGTGTTTTGCTTTAAAGGGCGTGGCGAAACTGCGCGCTTGCGACATAAGGTTACCGGCTGTGATCGCAGAAAAAGTAACGATGGGTACCCTGGCCGCGCGCAGCCCTCGAGCGACCCAGGTATTACAATTGTTGAACAAATGGAAGCTGCCTCTGGCCGGGTAAAAAAAACTCGTGGCGTAATGGCCGGGACCTGCGATTCGCGCACGCGGATCGTTGCCGCGGTCGAAGGTATCGTGAATGAAGGCGATCAGGCGCTCGAAATTTTGCGCGGAGAGATCGATACGGGCGATTTCAGTCGAGGGGAAAAACCAGCGCGGATGTTCCGTCAAGCCGACCACGTGCAACACACTCGCGGTAGGGACCAGGCCCGCTTTGATCAGGAACCATGCATTAAAGCCGCGGGCCCGGTAAAAATCGTAGTCGCCCCAGCCGACTTCAAGATACTCGACGTCCGGGAAATCCTCGCGCTCCGGCCAATATCGCGAGGGTATGTCTGCCTGTCTTACCGCAAGGCCCGTATGCCAGCCCAGATTGATCAGATAAACCGGTGTGGTCAGCCCGTTTTCGGCGGGAAGTGGAAGAGGGTGGGGCGGTGCACAGCCGGCAATGAACAGCAAATTCAGTAAGACGATGATAAGCTTTGAATGCCGGACTATTGACATGGCCATTCCCTCGGTTCTATGTTCGAACGTGTTCGGGGAGTCAACGGATCATCACAACGGATGGAATCCGCGGCGGCGGCTGGACGAGGAACGTTTGAATCATACCATTCAACTGGAGGCTTGCATGGCATCTTTATCGCCCGATCCACACCGGATTGTTATCGTCGGCGGCGGCGCGGCGGGGCTGGAGCTGGTGTCTGCGCTGGGTGAAAAGACCCGGAAAGATCCCGCGGTCGAAGTCACCCTGGTCGACTCCTCCCCTACCCATATCTGGAAACCCTTGTTACATGAAGTTGCGGCGGGCACCATCGACGCTGCGGAAGAATTAGCCTATCTGGCCCAGGCGAGATCCAGTGATTTCAATTTTCGTCTTGGCCGGATGGAGCGGTTGGACCGCCAGGCAAAAAAAATATTTCTGGCGCCGACCTTGAATGATGCCGGAGAAGAACTGATCGCGAGGCGTTCGTTCGATTACGATTCGCTGGTGATCGCGGTAGGGAGTGTCAGCAATTCGTTCGGAATTCCCGGAGTCGAACGCTATTGTCAGTTTCTGGATAACGCCTCGCAGGCATTCCGTTTTCAAAAGAACCTGGTCGAGACATTTATGCGCGTGTACAGCCGCGATCCCGCGGAAAACGCAGGGCTTTCGATTGCGATCATCGGCGCCGGCGCCACCGGAGTGGAGTTGGCGGCAGAACTGCATAATGTGACTCGACAACTGGCGATTTATGGCCTGGATGACCACGCGGCCAGGCGGGCGGTTGCCATCACCATCATCGAAGGCGCGCCACGTTTGTTGCCGGCCTTACCCGAGAGGCTTGCCAATACCACCGCGAAACAGTTGCACGCCTTGGGAATTCATTTAATGCTCGGGTTCCGGGTGGTCGAGGTCACCCAGACCGGAGTGATTCTCGAAGGCGGCGAGCAGATTGCCGCCGATATTAAGGTCTGGGCGGCCGGAATAAAAGGCCCTGACTGGCTTTCCAAACTCGATGGACTGGAAACGAACCTATCGAATCAGCTCGTTGTCAACCAAAATCTGCAAATCACCCGCGACGAGACTATCTTTGCGATCGGCGACTGCGCGGCCTGTCCCTGGCCCGGCCACGACTCGACCGTGCCGCCAAGGGCGCAGGCCGCGCATCAACAGGCTTCTCTGCTGTGTAAATCGTTGTTGGACAGGATCAAAGGCAAGCCGTTGCGCCCCTATTCCTACAAGGATTATGGATCGCTGGTGTCGCTTGGCCGATACTCCACCGTGGGCAATTTGATGGGAAATCTGCTGGGCTCCGTAAGCATTGGCGGATTCATTGCCAGGATCTTCTATTTGTCGTTGTACAAAATGCACCAGGTTAGTGTTCATGGCTACTATAAAACAGCGATGCTCACGCTCGCATCCCGGCTACGAAAGACGGCAACCACGCATATCAAACTGCATTAAGGCAGCAACGCGCCGAATTCGGAGAAATCCGCGCAGCGTGTGATGGCAGGCGGGCGGAGCATCCGATTTTCGCGTATACTAATTCGCTTTTTGGACCTCTCGAAACAATAACGACCGTCAATCCAATGGTTGAGATTCAATACAAACTAGAGGAGCGTGACCTGATTGCGTTCAGCGAACATGAGATCAAGGATGACAGCGCTCTGAATAAGCAGGTTAAACGAAATTCCACAACCATTCCGGGGATTCTATGCTTGGTCGCGCTCGTCTATTGGTTTTATTTTGAAGATTCGCTGACCGCATTTTATGTTGGCACCGTCGGGGTTGTCTGGGGTGTGTTGGCTCCGCTTTATTTCAAGAAGGATTTTCGCCGCAAAGTACGGCGGCAGTTTACCGACGAGGATCTGCTGCGGATCCTTGGCGACTATAAACTTCGCATTGAAAAAAAAGCGTTGGTCGAGATCAGTCCCCAAGGTGAATCGCGTATTCTCTGGAAGGATATCCTGCGCCTCGAATTGACGAAGAAATATGCGTTTATTTACCTGGATGCGCACGAAGCGCTGATCGTTCCGCTGGAAAAAATCAGCCACGACAAAATCGTCGAGTTCGCGGATCTCGTGGACCAGCGAATCGAAGAATCGATGTAAGCTGAATTCGCGAGGATTACGAGTGGTAGCGAGTCATCGCACCGGACACCGGCGCCAGGCGCCGCTGAAAAATTCAGGTGGAGATTGGTGTCAAGTCCACGGCGCCAGAGTCTACGCCAAAATGCTCAATCCCCAACGGCGCGGAAAGAACGGGACATTCAGGCGTTCAGGTCCGGAATCAAAAGGCTTTTTAAGCGTTCGATACGATCCTTGAGCTGCAGCTTCCGTTTTTTCAATCGACGGATCTGAAACTGATTTATGTAGTTTTCTCCGGCGAGTTTGATAATGATATCGTCCAGGTCCCTATGTTCACTTTCCAGTTCGTGAAGCTGGCTAAGGATTTGTTCTCGATCGGGAGTATCAGTCATTAGTTTTCGGAAATTCGCTGGTCTGCAATCGAATAGGGCGCCCGCATCGTCCAGATTTGTAGGCAATGGATCGCCGATCTTGGCGCCGTTGTAAAATCACCCGCTCAAGGTTGATACGGGTGTCCTTTTTGAGGATGGAAGACCGGATCCTTGCGTAGTTTATCTGATTTTCTCATTTAGGGGCCATAAGAAAAGTGCGATTGATTTTCGGATGCCGGGATCGTTCAAGAAATCAACCGGCATCCGTTGCTTCGATGCTCCGATTCGCCCCGGCCGGCCAGTCGGTCTCGGCAAGCGTTTATTCTGAATCTCCGGTTTCCTTTATTCTTGCTGCAATCGAAACAACCCTGACATGCTGAATTTTAACAATGTCGCGTTGCGCCGCGGCGCCCAACTTCTGTTCAGCGGCGTAACCTTCGTGATCCATCGGGCTTACAAGCTTGGTCTTACCGGGACCAACGGCACCGGAAAATCAAGCTTTCTGCAATTGGTCCTGGGCCAACTCATACCGGATGAAGGAACCTATGCGCTTCCTGCAAACCTCGTTTTCGCGAGCGTGGCCCAGGAAACAGCGTTCGGCGATCGGCCCGCGATCGAAGTTGTGATCGATGGAGACCAACAATTCCGGCAGCTCGAAGCGGAGCTTTTAAATGACACGACGATAGCACATGGGGTCCGGCACGCGGCGTTGCTGGAACGGATGGAACAGATCCAGGGCTACTCCATCCGCGCCCGGGCCGCCAAATTGATGCAGGGCTTGGGCTTCCGCAAAGAGCTATTGGAACACCCCGCGCTGCAATTTTCCGGGGGTTGGCGCATGCGCCTTAATTTGGCCAGGGCGCTGATGTGCCGATCGGACATCTTGCTGTTGGATGAACCGACCAATCATCTGGATCTGGAGGCGGTCATCTGGTTGCAGGACTGGTTAAAAAATTACCCAGGCACTTTGCTCTTAATCTCGCATGATCGGGAATTTCTGGACGGCGTCACGGATCATATCGCGCATATCGAAAATCAGTCGATCAAATTATATGCGGGAAACTATTCCGCGTTCGAGAAACTTCGGGCTGACTATCTCGCTCAACACGAGTCCTTGTATCTTAAACAGCAACGCGAGGTTCAGCACATTCGCTCGTTTGTCGACCGGTTTCGCGCGAAGGCGACGAAAGCGAAACAAGTCCAAAGCCGCCTGAAGGCCTTACAATGGATGGACCTGATCGTTCGCGCTCAAAGCGATACGCCGTTCAGCTTTACGTTTCAAAATCCTAAACAGATTCCGGACCCTCTGCTACGGCTCACTTACGTAAGCGCCGGCTACGCTGACCGGACGATTCTCGACTCGATCGACTTGACCATCAGACCGGGGGACCGCATTGGTCTATTAGGACCGAACGGCGCGGGGAAGTCCACGCTGATCAAGTTACTAGCCGGCGAAATCCAGAAAAGGACCGGGAAAATGGAATGCGCGAATCATCTTTTCATCGGCTATTTCGCGCAACACCAGTTGGAGCAACTGAATGCGGCCGACAGCCCTTTGCAGCACCTGAAGAATATTGACCGGAAGGCAACGGAACGGGATTTGAGACAATTCCTCGGCGGTTTTGCTTTCAGCGGGGATTATGCAATCGAACCGGTCGGGCAGCGATCGGGCGGGGAGAAAGCGCGGCTGGTTCTCGCGATGCTGGCGTATCAGCGTCCGAATCTGCTGCTGCTGGATGAGCCCACGAATCACCTCGATATCCGGGTGCGCGACGCACTCAGTATCGCGCTGCAGGATTATACCGGAGCGCTCGTGATCGTTTCGCATGACCGCCACCTTTTGCGTACTCTGACCGACCAATTCATTCTGGTAAATCGCGGGCGCGTCAGCTTATTTGATGGCGACCTTGACGACTACGGCTTTTCTTTGCAGCAGGACGGCGGGTTCCGGCCTCACCTTGCGCAAGAGGCCGATGATTCGAGGCGGCATCAACGGCGCGTCGATGCCGAGCGGCGCAATCGGCTTCGTCCGATGCGAGCGCGGCTCGAGAAAGCCGAAAGCGACCTGGATACACTGCAGAACCGCCGGCTAGAACTCGAACACACGCTTTCCGATTCCGGGCTTTACGCCGCCGATAATAAAGAACGCCTCAGGGAATTGCTTCGCGCGAAAAGTGAGCTTGATCGGAAAATTGGCGAAACCGAGGAAATCTGGATGCGAGCGCTGCAGCAACTGGAAGATGCCGAAAACAACATCGCTCGAACTTACGATTAATCGCGTTCGAAGCAGCGCAACCGGGTTTACGGTAATGAGGACGGTTTGGATAAAACGATCAATTAACCGATAATAACCGGCCGATGCCATCGACCTTATGGGGCCTTCCGTGCTAGTCATTCTGAAAACATTTCTGGATATCTGTCTATTCAGGCGCGGGCCGCAGGATTTACCCCCCTCTACCTTTTTCCTTGGATCCGTGCTGCTTGCGAATGCGGCGGTGGGGTTGATCATACTTTCGATGGAAGCTTCGTTACTCGCGGCCGTACCGCAATTTCTGATCAGCATCACCTTGCTGGCCGGGTTCAGCTGGATCGTGCTGGCATTCGGCGGGAAGACAATCCGCTTTCGGCAGACCTTGACCGCGTTGCTCGGCGCCGATACCCTGATCAGTCTGCTGGCCCTGCCTTTTCTGATCTGGATCAGTCTATCTCAGCGTTTCGGGCCGGTATACTATATACTGATCGCTTCTATGATGTGGAGTGTCGCCGTGGTCGGTCATATAATCCGGCACGCTTTATCGAGTTCATATCTTTATGGTCTCGGTCTGGCTATCCTGTATTTCCTGGCTTCGTTTCAAGCAACGGCCTTTTTGTTTCCGGTTGCTCGATGACGACGGCACCAACGCCAACGGTTTGCAGCGGCGCTGACCAAATGTCTGCGCCAGCATTGAATGATCAGGGCGCGGCCGTCGGTCCGGTTGAGGCAATACGCATTCCGGGGTAGACTGCCGCTTCCAATAGCACGAGAGTATTATGGAAGGTTATCGACATATTTTGCTCGCCGCGGATTTCACCGGCCACGGAGCTCGGGTTGCGTCCAGGGCCGCCGATCTTGCCCGGCTCTACCAGGCTGAACTCAGCGTTTGTCATGCGGTTGACAGTCTACCGATCGCGGAATCGGTTTACGGTCCAATCATCCCGATTGACGGGGACTTGACCGCCGAGTTGGTCGCGTCCGCGGAAAAGCAACTCGCAATTCTTGGCCAGAAATACGACATCCCCGAAGATCGCCAGTGGGTTGTGATCGGCAGTCCGAAAACTGAAATATTGTGGCTCGCGGAGGAAAACAAGGCTGATCTCATCGTGGTTGGATCCCACGGCAGACAAGGTCTCGGTTTGCTATTGGGTTCCACCGCGAATAGTATTTTGCATCGCGCAAAATGTGATGTGATGGCGGTCCGTCTGCGTGATCAGGAAGGATAGGGACAAGTAAACCGTCGATCCGCGGTGACCCCCTGAAGTTATCCTTGGAGCACTTTCAGTTCCGGATAGAAAGCCTGCCGGATACGGTCGCAATACCGCCTCAGGTTTTCGAACTCGAGCACGGTCTGCCGGGCCGGGGAATCGAGCGTGCAATACAAAATCGATGTCAGAAAGGCATAGACCGAGGCATCATAACTCGAGTATCGATCGCCGAGAATATAATCCTTTCGGGCCAACAGATTGCTCACGGCCCTGATATCGTCATCCGCGAGCATTTTGATTTCTCCGGGAAGATGCCGTCCGAGACCCTGTCCATGCAATGCGCGCCTGACCGTTGCCTGGGCGATCAGCGGAATAATCGAACGGATGCCGGGCGGGAGACGTCCGAAAAACTGCGCGCGGATGTTACGCCAATTGGACGGGTCGATCCAACGTTCGTACACAATGACCCAATACAAATGTTCTTCGAGCATCCGGGTCAATGCAAGGCCCAAAGCATGCTGTTCCGGGTTCAAATTCGCGTCGATCGGATAGCGGTGGTTTTCCAGTAGATACTTGATGATGAAGGTCGAATCGGCGATGGTTTTATTTCCGTCCGTTATGAACGGCAGTTTGCCTTTAGGGCCATTTCGGGGGTTGGAAAGGCTGCGGGTTTGGTATTCGGCGCCGCTCATTCGTAAAAAGGTTTCCACCTTGACGCAAAAAGGACTCGGATCCGTCAATCCAAATGCCGGGAAAAACTTGTATAGGGTAATCATCTCGGTATCTTCGTACCTTTTATACCTTTTAAGAATACATAGAATAACCCTTACCGGGACCCGAAAGGTAATTCAGTTCGACAATCGTTCGCATCATATCCCAGCCCTGCCCGGTAGAAAATCGATTCGCGGATTCCGGACGCCGGGCTAAAGCCCCTAGACAACCAATCGCATTCGGTGCTGCCGAGCGCCGACAAATCCTGAACGAATTTATGCAGCGTTTCGCGAGCATACGGTTCGGGCGCCATCGCGTGGCGCCCGGTTTCGTCGGTTTACGAGCCGTATTACCGATTTTTATTCGGCGGGATCCACAATTTTCCATCGATTGCCTATCCTTATTTCAACATAACCCAAAAACGGCGATGGATTTGCGACGCCGGCAAGGGTTAGTGGAAAAGGGCCGACAGTTAATGCCAGTGACCGATGTAGCAATCCGAATGAGTGTTTCAAGAACGGGCAAGCGACCGATAATCGGGCGAGGAACCGCGGCGTGCGGAATTCCAGAAGATTGAGCCGGCTTGAGCTCGACCGCGTCATTGGCGCGCTGAACACGCTTATCGAAGCCATATTGACCCTCGATGAAACAGGACGCATCGAGTTCACTGATTGCGCTTTCTCAGAAATTATCGGTCGCGTTTTGTCATCCCTGACCGGGCTATTCGCCAGTGATTTGGAATGGAACCCGAACGGAGGCATTGCCGATCATCCAGTTGTGCCGGGGCTCGCGACGTCGGGAACCGCGGGCGGTAAGGACGAGATTCGAATCGAAATCCGGGCGGCCTGGCGGTCAAATGCGCCGGCTTCAAGGTAGCTGCAGGTCGATTAACGACTTCAATGGCGGAATGACCGGAGTTTTGATGACCATCGACAATTTATCCGAACTGGAACGCCGAAATAACGAAATGCGGAAAATGCTAAAGACACTGCAGGAATGCTGGGCTGAACTGGAAGAGAAAAACAAGAAACTGCATTATTTGGCGACCATCGACCCGTTAACCAACATCCTGAACCGGCGGGCTTTCAATAAACGATTCGCGACAGAATTCAAGGAAGCGCTGTCGGCGGGTCAGGACCTGAGCTGCATCATGGCCGACATCGATCACTTCAAGTTGGTCAACGTTACCTTCGGGCAAAAAGCCGGTGATGAAGTATTAAAGCTGTTTTCCGGAATCGTCAGGAGCAATCTTCGGGAACAGGATCTGCTGGGCCGTTACGGCGGCGATGAGTTCTGTGTCGTGTTGCCCGGAATCGGCCTCGACGAGGCGCTGTCGATCGCAGAAAGAATTCGAAGGGGCGTCCAGGATATCTCCGAGAAAGAAGATTCACGGGATTTCCAGATTACCGCGAGTTTCGGGGTTGCCTCGATTTGCGGGCATGCCGAAGATTTCGGTGAATTGAATACCCAAGCGAATCGCGCGCTCTGTATCGCCAAGGACGAAGGCCGCAATCGAGTCGTAAGGTGGCAGATCGAGCGTTATGAGCAACTAGGCCATCAGGATACTAAACAACCCATCGTCCGCCCGGCAAATGAAAAATCAATAAGTGTAACTGCGGATTTCCGATCCGGCATAGCAGCAATCCCAAACCATCCTCGACACCCGGACAAAGCGGAAGTCGAGCGTCTACAGTCCAGAATCCGGCAATTGGAAGACATCGCGAGTAAGTATTCCGAAGAGCTGAACTACAAAAGCAATTACGACAGCTTGACGGGGTTGCCTAACCAACTCTTGTTTTACGATCGTATCCGGCAAGCGATCATCCGGAGGCGCCGTTATAACCAGACCGTCGGCATTTTGACTTTGGATATCACGCTGTTTAAGCGGGTAAACAACGCGCTCGGACGGGAAGCGGGCGACCTGCTGCTCAAGCAGATGGCCGGCCGGCTGAGCGCAGTATTGCGGCAATCGGACGTGATTGCGTTGTTCGAGCCCAAATCGGACGATATCGATCTGACGGTCTCCCGGTTGACCGCGGATGAATTCGGGGTGCTGCTGACGGATTTGAACAGCAAACAGGCGGTTACCTGGATCGTTAAGCGGATTTTTGAATCCTTGTCGAAACCCATCGTGATTGACGGGCAAAAGATATTCGTCAACTGCAGTATCGGGATTAGTCTTTGTCCCGATGATGGCGCCAACGCGGAAGTACTGTTGAATCATTCGGTCGCGGCGCGCCAGTATGCCAAGCAGAGGTCCGGGCAAAACAACTACCAGATCTATGACAAGCAGATGCACGAGGTCTCGCTGACCGAGATGCGGATCGATACCGAACTTAGGCGGGCCGTCGAAAATGAAGAATTCGTGCTCTATTATCAACCCCGGGTCAATTTGAAATCGTCCGCGTTCAACGGAGTCGAAGCGCTGATTCGCTGGAATCACCCGTTCAGGGGTATTCTGTCGCCCTACGAATTTATTACCGTGGCCGAACAGAGCGGCTTGATCGTCCGGATTGGCGAATGGGTGATCCGGCAAGCCTGTGTGCAGGCAAAAGCCTGGCTCGCAATGGGAATTCATCCGGTCAAAATTGCGGTCAACCTGTCGACTCTGCAGTTACGTCAGGATAACTTTTCCGATCGAATCCTGGAGATGCTGCGCGCCGCCGATCTGTCTCCGAGCCATATCGAATTGGAAATTACCGAAACCGTGATTATGGGCAATCTGGAAACGGCTGTGGACACCTTAACCTGCCTGCATCGTCACGGCTTCCGGATCTCGATCGACGACTTCGGAACCGGTTATTCTTCGTTGAATTATCTGAAACATCTGCCGTTGGATACGCTGAAGATCGACCGCTCTTTCCTGCAGGATATTCTGACCGACCCTTACGACAAGACCATCGTGAAAACCATCATCGCAATGGCGCACAGCATGAGCCTCAGCGTTACCGCGGAAGGCGTGGAAACCGGCGAGCAACTCGATCTGTTACACAAATATTCATGCGACGAGGTGCAGGGTTATCTTTTTAGCCGCCCGATACCGGCATCGGAAACGACCATGCTGCTCCGAAAGTCCCCCGTGGTCGACTACCGCTCGGTTCTGCCCACGGCTTGATCGAGTATCCGCAGCAATCGCGGTTCAGGCGCATTTAATCCGGATCGGATGGCCTTGCCCGCAGAACCGATCGATAACCGATGTCCTGACGATAATAGACGTCCCGCCAATCGATGGAGGCCGCCACGTCATAGGCCCGCGAACGCGCCTCCAGGATACCGTCGCCGAGCGCGCAGGCGCATAACACGCGGCCTCCCGCGGTGATGACCTGTCCCGACTGAAGCCGGGCGCCGGCGTGAAAAATCTTGGAGTCATTTGAGTATTCGGACGGGAGTCCCCGAATCACGTCCCCCGTGCGGTAACTTCCAGGGTAGCCGCCGGCGGCCAGCACGATGCCGAGAGCCGTTCGCGGATCCCATTCGGTTCTGAGGTGATCGAGCGTTCCGTTCAACGCGGCGTCACAAAGATCAACCAGATCGCTTTTCAGGCGCATTAATATCGGCTGGGTTTCAGGATCTCCCAAGCGGCAATTGTATTCCAGCACCCTCGGACCGCCGTCCTTTCCAATCATCAGTCCGGCATAGAGAAATCCGGTGTACGGGCTGCCCTCGGCGGCCATTCCGCGCAGCGTCGGTTCGATGATGCCGCTCATGATGCGCCGATGAATTTCCGGGGTGATCACCGGCGCGGGAGAATACGCGCCCATTCCGCCGGTGTTGGGTCCGAGGTCGCCGTCGTCCCGGGCCTTGTGATCCTGGGAAGTCGCGAGCGGCATTGCGGACTTACCGTCCGCGATCACGATGAAACTGGCTTCCTCGCCGTCCAAAAACTCTTCGAGGATAATCCGCTGTCCGGCTTGACCGAAGGCTTCGCCGGACAACATCTCCCGGACAGCGCGCTCGGCTTCGGTCAGGGATGCCGCGACGACCACCCCTTTCCCGGCGGCGAGACCGTCCGCCTTGATCACGATCGGAATCCTGGATCGGCGTAGATAAGCCAAAGCCGGCCCGGTCTCGGTAAATGTTCCGTAGGCGGCGGTCGGAATATTGTGGCGGACCAGAAACTCCTTGCAGAAGGTCTTGGAACCTTCGAGCCGTGCGGCCTTGCGGCTCGGCCCGAGACAGCGAAGACCATTTTCGCCGAAGGTGTCGACGATTCCGTCGACCAGTGGGGTCTCAGGACCGACGATGGTCAGCGAAATATCCCGATCGATCGCAAATTGGAGCAGCGCGCCGATATCCTCGGCGCGGAAGTCCACGTTTTCGGTTTTGGCTTCGTTCGCGGTACCGGCGTTTCCGGGTGCGACATACACTCGTTTTATTTTTTTCGACCGGGCAACCTTCCAGGCCAGCGCGTGCTCTCGCCCCCCGCCGCCGACGATCAGCACGTTCAAAAGGGACCTCTAATGCCGAAAATGGCGTATGCCGGTGAAAAGCATTGCAATGCCGGTTTCATCCGCCGTGGCGACGACTTCATCGTCCCGCATCGAACCGCCGGGTTGAATGACCGCGGTGACACCGGCCTTTGCCGCGGCGTCGATTCCATCCCGAAACGGAAAAAACGCGTCGGACGCCATCACCGAACCCTTGACTGTGAGGCCTTCGTCCGCGGCTTTGATGCCGGCGATCCGCGCGGAGTAAACCCGGCTCATTTGACCCGCGCCGATGCCGATGGTTTGCCGGTTTTTGGCATAGACGATGGCATTGGATTTGACGAATTTGACGACTTTAAACGCAAACAGCAGGTCTTCCAGTTCCCGGTCGCCAGGCGCCCTTTTGGTCACGACTTTGACACCGGCCGCCCGGACCACCGCATCGTCGCGATCCTGAACCAGCAATCCTCCCGTTACGCGTTTAAAATCCCATCGCGGTGCGGACGTATCCGGCCATTGGCCGCACGCGAGCACCCGGACATTCTGTTTGCGTTGCAGAATACTCAACGCTTCGGCCTCGACCGCCGGCGCGATCACGACTTCGACGAATTGGCGCTCGATAATCGCGGCCGCGGTTGCGGTATTCAACCCTCGGTTGAATGCGATAATCCCCCCGAATGCCGAAGTCGGATCCGTGGCATAGGCGCGATCATAGGCCTCGAGCAAAGTATCGCCGCAGGCAACGCCGCACGGATTCGCGTGTTTTACGATCACGCACGCCGCATCGTCGCCCAATGATTTCACACATTCCAGCGCGGCGTCGGTATCGGCGATGTTATTGTAGGAAAGATCCTTGCCTTGTAATTGCTTAGCCGAAGAAACGGTGCCGGCGTCAGGGCTCCGCTCGACGTAGAATGCCGCCTTCTGGTGAGGATTTTCGCCATAACGCATGGTTTGCTTCATCCTGAACTGCAAATTCAGCGAATCCGGAAACGGCACAGCGATGGATTCGGACAGATAAGCCGCGATTGCCGTGTCATATTGCGCGGTGTGCGCAAAGCATTTCGCGGCGAGCCGGAACAGCGTTTGTTTACACAGGCTTTGATATTGGCGCAATTCCGCGAGAATAGTATCGTAGTCCGCGGGATCCACGATCACGCCGACCGACGGATGGTTTTTCGCCGCGGCGCGAATCATCGTCGGTCCGCCGATGTCAATGTTTTCGATCGCGGTTTCGAGCGTGCACCCGGGATCTGCGATCGTTTGCTGAAACGGATAAAGATTCACCACGACGAGATCGATCGGATGGATGCCGTGTTCCGCCATCACGGCATCGTCCTGTCCTCTTCTGCCCAGGATGCCGCCATGGATTTTCGGATGCAGGGTCTTGACCCGTCCATGCATCATTTCGGGAAAACCGGTGTAATCGGAAACCTCGACCACCGGAACACCGTTCTCGCGTAGTAACTTCGCGGTGCCGCCGGTGGAAACGATTTCAATGCCGAGCCTGCTGAGTTCGGCGCTGAACGGAACGATGCCCTGTTTATCGGAAACGCTGATCAGCGCACGGGCCATTCTAATTGACATAAAACCAAGTCTGGACGTTAAAAAACACGAGCACCCGCTATGAAGGGGGCCGTCGATGCAACAAATTAATCCAGCCCGTAGCGGTCGATTTTTTTGCGCAACGTCGAGCGGCTGATACCGAGTGCTTTCGCGGCCTTGCTCTGGTTATGGCCGACATGTCTCAACACGGTTTCGATCAACGGCCTCTCAACCTCGGCGATCACGAATTCATATAAGTTGCACGCGGGATGTCCATTGATTTGCTGAAAATACTGATCGACCGCGATGCGGACATGATCGCATAAAGTAATAGGCTGGCTGCTGGACTGGCCGGAAGATTTCAGTTCAACCGCGATGGTTTCGGAGTTCGGGTTCATGCGGCGAGACCATTTTCGGAATTTTCGAACACGGCGTTGATCCTTTCCAATTGTTGTTCCGGTTCTGAAGCCTCAAGGACCGGCGTCATTGTTTCCGCGGATACCGCCAGGTTTTGATTGCAATACCAGGCAATATGCTTTCTAGCCATTCGAACTCCGGTAATCTCGCCATAGAACTCATACAACCGTTCCAGGTGGGCAATCACTATCTTTTGGATTTGCTTCCGGGCCGGCTTGGCAGGCGCCTGATTATCGATTAAGTAATGCTGCATGTCCTGAAAGATCCAAGGCTGCCCCCAAGCGGCGCGGCCTATCATAATAGCATCAGCGCCGGTAAATTGAAGCACAAATTTTGCTTTTTGCGGGCTGTCAATATCCCCATTGGCAATGACCGGAATCTTGACCTTCTGTTTTACTTCGCGGATGGTTTCGAATTCGGCATTTCCCGAAAATCCGCAGGCGCGCGTGCGGCCATGGATAGTCAGCGCGCAAATTCCGGCGTCCTCGGCCAGTATCGCTATGCGTTGCGCATTGCGGCTCGGCGGGTCCCATCCGGTACGGATTTTCAGCGTGACCGGCAGATCGACCGCCCTGACCACCGCGTGCAAAATTTTGGACACCAATTTCTCATCACGCAGTAAGGCCGAACCCGCCGCGGCATTGCAGACTTTCTTGGCCGGACAACCCATATTGATGTCGATGATTTGAGCGCCTTGCTCTGCGTTATAGCGGCCGGCGTCCGCCATTTGCCTGGGGTCGGCTCCGGCGATCTGGATGACTCGCGGCTCCATTTCTCCGCGATGATCGGCCTTTAGAAGAGTCCTTTTGTTCGTTCTGAGCAGTGGATTTGCGGATACCATTTCGGAAACCGCGAGGCCGGCGCCAAACTCCCGGCAGAGTTGGCGGAACGGACGATCGGTAACGCCCGCCATCGGCGCGAGAATCAGATTGTTACCGAGTCGATAGGGGCCGATTTGCATTCGGTGGGGACGGGCTTGGCCTAACGATTGAACAAACGGAGCCCCTATCTTAATCGTTCCTCGTCACGGGTGGAAGGATTTGAATTCGGAAAACGGTTTGCAGACCGGAAGGGCAAAATCAGGAGATCCAGAAATCTCGGGCGATCGGGAGTGTTTGGGTCGACGATGCCGATCACCATCTTCGGATGGCCCAGCGCGGGATCCTTAACATACGACCGGCATAGCCAGTCCCACCACGGCACGGAAAACCCGTAGTTGCTGTTGGTTTCTTCGATCGCCGCGGAATGATGAAGCCGGTGCATGTCCGGCGTGATCAATATTTTCCGGATAGTTCCGTCCCACGGCTCCCGAATCCGCACGTTACCGTGGTTGAACAACGCGCAAGCGTTGAGAATGATTTCAAACAGAACGACCGCCACCGGCGATGCGCCCAGCAATAGAACCAATGCCATTTTGTAGTACATTGAAAACAGGATTTCGACCGGGTGAAAACGAACCGCCGTCGTGGTATCGAAGCCCGGATCGCTGTGGTGCACTTTATGGAAGCGCCAGAACAGCGGTACGATGTGGAGCAGCCGGTGCTGAATATAAATTGCGAAGTCCAGCACCAGCACCGCCATGGCGGTCTCGATCCCGTCCGGCAGTTGCAAGTGGTGAAACAGCCCTGAATCGTTTCGCGCGGCATATTCGGCCGAAATGAATGCGCCTCCGCCCGCGAGCAGCCGTACGACGGCAAAGTTCAGACCCATCAGACCGAGATTGATGAAAAAGCGTTCAAACCTTTTCTGGCGGAACCGGCGAAAACCTGCGCGCTTTTCCCAACTCAGCATTAAAGCCAATACGGATAGAAAAATACCGAAACGAAGTATCGATTCCACTGTTTACCGGTACCAGCGGGCCAGGGTCCGCGGATCCACGCCCATAAAATAAAGAAGCCTTAAACACCACATTAACAGGATGGTCCGAATGATTCCGCGCCGTTCCCAGCGGCGGCTCGAGGTAATGACTTTCTGTCGCAAACAGACCGGCCGGCTGATTTTTTTCAAGGCTTTACTCAGGGCGATATCTTCCATGATCGGAATTTCCGGGTAGCCACCGAGTTCGCGAAAAACGGTCCGATGGATAAACATACATTGATCTCCGGTCGCGATGCCGGTGAGTCTGGAACGAAGATTAATACAAAATTCCACGACTCTGAACAGCGGATATCGTCCACTGAGACGAACGTCGAACCGGCCCCAGACGCATTCCCGCCGAAAGCATTGGTTCAGGACCTCGAAAAAATCGGGCGGCATTTGGGTGTCGGCGTGCAGAAACAGAAGATAAGCACCCTGGGCATATTCCGCGCCATGATTCATCTGGATTGCGCGGCCGCCTGGCTTGATCAGGATCTTGCTCGCGATCTGTCTCGCGACCTCCGCGGTCCGGTCGATACTGCCGCCGTCGACGACAATGATCTCGATAGGATCGTCATCGCGACTTGCAGGTCCCGCGAGCGTCGAGCCGATCACCAGTGACTCGTTGAAAACCGGCATGATGATGCTGAGAGTGAATTTCTGTGCGGGGTCGAAAGCGATCACAGGGTATTGATGCGCGGCGCTTAGATTAACCTGAAATTATAACCCCCGACGTCGGTGGCCGGATTGACGATTTCAAGCCTGATTTCGAACGGTTTGCCGACCGACATCAGAGCCGGTGGGGAGCCTGGACCGGAAAAATACTCTTCCGGAAAAAAGACGCGCTGGGCCAGCGGCTCGCCGTTGAACCGGATCAAATTCAGTTGGATGCGCGGGAAAGTCTGATCAAACCGGCTCCCGTTAATCATTACGATCCGAAATTCGAGCGCTTGGGGCCCGGCCGGTTCCAGACTTCGTTCCAGCACTTCGATTGCCGCAGGGTCGCGATAGCTGGGCAGTGCGCATCGTACCCGGCCGCAGAATTCTTCAAACCAGGGCCTGAGATCCGGATTTTGGACGAGGCGCGCGCCTTCGAACCGGCTTACCTGGATAATCAATAGAACGATCAACAACACGATCCCCGAGAAGTTGCGGCTTCGGGAAAACCAGCCGGCCGGCGCCGGCGTCCGCGCAATTCCGGTCTTTTCTGATTGCCCATCTTCGATCGGGGGCGGAAGTGCTTGCTCCAGCGGCAGCGTCGGCAGCGATCGGAAGTCGGAATCATGATCTTCATAGGCGATATCGGACAACGAACTGATCGCGTCAAACAAGGCAGCGCACTTCGAGCATTTGACCCGGCCTTGTCCCAGGCGTAGCTGAGCGGTCGTAATTCGAAATGCAGTGTTGCATTCGGGGCATTGGGTATACATCGTTCAGAATGACCGGATAGAACGCGAGATGGCTGGAACCCCAATCGATCGCTCCATATCGTTTTTGAACACCAAACCGCTATACCGGCGCAACAAGTCGTAGAGATGGCATGGGAACTGAGAACGAGTAGAACGTTTCGACAAAGGTGTACACTCATTTCGACCAGAATACGTAGAACAGGTAGGATGTGCTGAGGCACGAAGCGCATCACGGGATGTGCCGACGCACGCCAAATCGGCATGAACCGCATAGACCGTGACCGATGCGCCTCCTTCGTCGGTACATCCTACAGCTCTTGATGTTTAATTTATAGGTAGTCGTTTTAGCGGAACGATCTACTTATCGCAGGTTTTGACGCCGTCCAGTCTAACCCAATTTTCCCGGATCGCCGCAGCGGCGAACTGAAAATCCGCCTGATAAGCATCCCGGACTTCGTCGATTTGCTCCTGAAGAAGGCCGGAAAGCACCAGTTTCCCGCCGGGCTTTACATGGCCAATCAGGACCGGCGCAAGCGTTTCGAGCGGTTTTGCGAGTATGTTGGCAATCATTACGTCCGCAGTATCGTCTGCCAATTGCCCGGGGATGCGGCAATGGACCTTGTTTTCGACGCCGTTCTCGCGCGCATTGACCGCGGTCGCGGTCAATGCCTGCGGATCGATATCCACCGCAATCGCGTGCTTGGCGCCAAGCAGGATAGCCGCAATCGCGAGGATTCCGGATCCGCATCCATAATCGATCACTTGAAGGCTATGTAGATTTGCAGCCGCGAGCCATTCGAGACACAACGCGGTGGTCGGGTGGGCGCCGGTACCGAAAGCCAGCCCCGGATCGAGCAACAGATTGACCGCCTCGGAATCCGGCGGTTGCTGGTGCGAAGGGCAGATCCAGAGCCGATCGCCAAAGCGCATGGCCGAAAAATGGTCCATCCACTCCCGTTCCCATGCCCGGTCAGGCACGATCTCCAAATTCCAACCGGTTAACCGGGCCGCCGGAAACGCTCCCGACACGGATTCGCGGATCACTTCCAGATCAACCGGCTCTTCAAATAGCGCGACGATTCGGGTCTGCCGCCACAGCGGGTGTGCATCGGGGGGAGGTTCATACAACGGTTGATCGGCTGCATCCTGCAAAGTCACGGAAACCGCGCCCGATTGCGAAAGAACGTCCGCTACCGGATCCGAAGCCTGGACATCGGCCACGACCGAAATCTGATGCCAATCCGTCATTCCATTTCTGTAAGCATAGTGCACGACGCCTTCTGGTCATTCCGCTAGCCGGGAAAGCCGATCGGGCTCCGGCTGTTAAAGTCCAAGCTTCCGTTCCAGATAATGGATATTTTGGCCGCCGGCGCGAAATTCTCCGTCGGCGAGGATATCACAATGCAGCGGAATATTGGTTTTGATGCCGGAAATCACCATTTCACTGAGCGCGGTCTGCATGCGTGCCAGCGCGCTCTCGCGATTCTCGCCGTGCGCGATCAGCTTGCAGATCAATGAATCGTAATAAGGTGGAACCCGGTAACCGTTGTAAAGGTGGGTCTCTACGCGGATCCCGGGACCACCGGGCATGTGGAACTGCTCGATCACTCCGGGGCACGGTATGAAGGTCTGCGGATCTTCAGCGTTGATTCTGCATTCGACGGCGTGGCCTTTGATCTGGAAGTCCGTTTGCGATATGGATAAAGGCTCGCCGGCTGCAATCCGGATCTGTGCTTTGACAATATCGATGCCGCAGATCATTTCGGTAACCGGATGCTCTACCTGGACGCGGGTATTCATCTCGATGAAATAAAACTCGCCGTTTTCATACAGGAATTCGAAGGTGCCCGCTCCGATGTAGCCGATTTCCCTGCAGGCCTCGGCGCACCGATTACCGATGCGTTCCCGTTGCTCCGGGGTGATGCCGGGTGCGGGAGCCTCCTCGATGACCTTCTGGTGCCTGCGTTGGGTCGAGCAATCCCGTTCGCCCAAATGGATCGCGTTGCCGTGGGTATCCGCGAGCACCTGGAACTCGACGTGGCGCGGATTTTCAAGAAATTTTTCCATGTATACCGTGTCATTGCCGAACGCGGCCTTGGCCTCCGACTTGGTCAGGCTGATCGCATTCAACAGCGCGGCTTCGGTATGAACGGTCCGCATGCCGCGTCCGCCACCACCGCCAGCGGCTTTGATGATCACCGGATAGCCAATCTCGCGGGCCAGCCTGAGGCTCTTGGATTTATTGCCGTCGAGCGGATCGTCCGAGCCTGGAACACAGGGAATATCCGCCGCCTGCATCGTACGTTTCGCAGAGATTTTGTCTCCCATCAGGCGGATGGTTTCCGGCCGCGGGCCGATGAAAATAAACCCGCTTTGGTTGACTTTTTCAGCGAAATCCGCGTTTTCGGCCAAGAATCCATAGCCGGGATGAATGGCTTCCGAGTCGGTGACTTCGGCTGCGCTGATAATTGCCGGCATATTGAGGTAGCTTTCGGACGAAGCCGCCGGTCCGATACAAACCGATTCATCGGCCAAAAGTACATGCTTCAGTTCCCGGTCCACCTCGGAATGGACGGCGACCGCATGAATTCCGAGTTCTCTGCAGGCGCGCAGGATGCGCAGCGCAATCTCTCCCCTATTCGCGATAACTATTTTGTCGAGCATCTGGTGGAAGCAATTCGGTGAAATTATTGACCGGTCGCGGAAACGGACCGTTATTCAACAATGAAAAGAGGTTGGTTATATTCCACGGGCTGGGCATTTTCGACGAGAATCTTGCGGACGATTCCATCCTTATCGGATTCGATCTGGTTCAAAATTTTCATCGCTTCAATAATGCACAGGGTGTCGCCGACACTCACGCGCGAACCCACCTCGACAAAGTTCTTCGAACCTGGCGAGGGACTCAGGTAGAAGGTGCCGACCATCGGCGATTTGATCACATGCCCGGAAAAAGTTTCGGCGGGTTCCTCCGCTTTCGAGGCGGTTGCGTTCTTGTCCGCGGGGGCCGTGGGTGACGGCTGGACGCAAGGATACAACGGCGTGGAGGTGGAATAGCGGCTGATTCGAACCGAGCCCTCACCCTCGTGAATTTCGAGTTCGGCGATATCGGACTCTTCGATAATTTCAATAAGCTTTTTTATTTTTCTGATATCCATCATTCGGGTTCCCCGGCCAGTTTCCGCAATGCAGCCTGCAAAGCGAGTTCGTAGCCCAGAGCGCCCAGGCCCATGATTACTCCAGAGGCAATGTCAGACAGGTACGAAGTCCTGCGAAACGATTCGCGGGCATAGACATTGGACAGGTGTACCTCGATAAAGGGGATCGCGGTAGCCAGCAGTGCATCGCGAAGCGCAATGCTGGTATGCGTGAACGCAGCCGGATTAATCACGATAAAACCTGCCGCCTGACGGTAAGCGTCGTGTATTTGATCAACAATTTCATGTTCCGCATTGCTTTGAAAAAAACGCAGCTCGTGCCCGGCTTCCGCAGCAAGCTTTTCCAGCTTGAGCCGAATATCCGCAATCGTTGTACTGCCATACGAACCGGGTTCCCGGATTCCGAGCAGATTCAAGTTCGGGCCGTTCAGTACCGTAATTAATGCCATAACGCCGAATCCCGCTTTGATCGGGGGGTTAACAAATCAGGTGCTTATCAATAAAACCGGAGAAATGATTCTGATCGGCCCCTATTCTGTATGATCCCTGCGGTTTTGTCCATATTCTTGTGCGTTCGCTAACGTTCGCCGCACATTTAGGATGGAAAGGGGAGATTTGGCTTTACAACCGGCGGGCGGGTCAGAGCAACGGAATCACCGTTTTGCGAATTCGCGCCGGATCGAAGATGCCCGGATGCGTCTGGACGATCCGCCCCTGCCGGTTCACGACTATCGAAAAAGGAACCACGCCGGCCGGATTGCCGAGGCTCGCTGACAGGGTCAGGCCGGAAAACCCGGCGATAAGGATCGGATAATTGATCTGGAAATTACCGGAAAATTCACGGACCGATTCGGCGTCGTCTACGGCAATGCCGATAAATTGCAATCCCTGCTCCCGGTGGGAATCCTGAAGTTCGTTAAATGACGGGATCTCTGCGAGGCATGGCGGACACCAGGTGGCCCAAAAATTAATCACCAAAACTTTGCCTTTCCATTCATCAATGGCGTGGCTCGTACCATCGAGGTCCGGAAGCGAAAAATTCTGCAATTCCGGATCGGCTTCGGAGGTTCCGAAGCCCGCGAATTGATAGCTCAGAAATCCGCCGAAAAACGCCGCAAGTGTAAGCCCCCCGAACAAAAAGAGCCTAGACATTCGGCAGAAACTGCTGCAAATGCTTTAGAAAACTCTCCGGATCCTTATAACCCACGATCCGGAAAGCCCGGTACTCCTGATTGCCGGGTTCAAAAAACAGGATCGCCGGAGGACCGAACAGATCGAATCGGTTCAGCAGTTCCTGATTTTCTAAGGTGTCGTCGGTAACATCGGCCTGAACCAATACGACCCGGCTCAGAGCCTGTTGCACGCGCGGGTCGGAGAACGTGTAATACTCCATTTCCTTACACGAGATGCACCAATCCGCATAATAATCGAGCATCACCCATTTTCCCGCGCTGCCCGCGTTCGTGAGATGAAGGTTCAGATCTTCGGACGAGCCAATGCGCGTAAACACGACCGGCGATTGGCCCTGCTGAAGTCCGCCGCGGGCGAGGTAACCCAGCGGACGGAACGGATCGTGGCTCCCGGACGCGGCGCCAATAATCAACAGGACACCCGCTGTGAGCATGATGATGCCGCAGCCTTTCCATAGTCGCGCCCACCCGGAAGCGGATTCCGGCAGCGCATCGATGGCGCGGAGATAGACCGCGGAAATAATCAGCAGCGTTGCCCACAACAACATGGTGACGATCGGTGGCACGATCCGTTGCAGCATCCAGACGGCCACGCCGAGCAACAATACTCCGAACACCGCTTTCGTTGCGTTCATCCACGGACCGGTTTTGGGCAGCAGTTTTCCGGCCGATGTCCCGATAATCAACAGCGGAAAACCCATGCCGAGTCCCATGGAGAACAACGCGAGGCCGCCGAATACCGCATTGCCGGACTGACTGATATAAATCAGCGCCCCGGCCAATGGCGCGGCAACGCAAGGGCCGACGATCAGCGCCGACAAAATACCCATTGAAGCCACCGCGAGTGCGGTTCCACCTTTCTTGCGCTCGCCGAGCGCCGCCAGCCGTGATTGAATCGCCGCCGGGAGTTGCAGTGTGTAAAAGCCGAACATCGAAAATGCCAGCAGCACGAAAATCATGCTGAACGCGATAATGACCGCCGGGGTCTGGAATAGAGACTGAAGATTCGCGCTACGGCCGAATAACCCGGCGAGAACGCCGAAAACGGTATAGGTCATTGCCGAGGCGAGTACATAGCATAACGAAAGCATAAACGCGCGCGCGGAGGTGATGGATTCGCCATGCCCGACGATAATGCCGGAGAGTACCGGAATCATCGGCAGCACGCACGGAGTGAAGGCCAGCAAAAGGCCGTAGCCGAAGAACACCAGAATGGTCCACCCCAGAGAGTCCTGCTGCAACCCGGATGCGATTTCATCCTGCTCGGAAAGCAGAGCGCCAGCCCGAGAAGTCGTCCCGGCGATGGACGGCGCCTTAGCGGAAGGTAGGTCCAGCAGGATGCTTTCTTGCATTGGCGGATAGCACACGCCACGGTCCGCGCATCCCTGGAAACCCGAGATCAGATTGATCGCGGCGGGCCCGGACTGATTACGGATCAGGGGCAAATCGAATTCCACTCCGTTGTGAAAGATTTCCACGTTACCGAAGGCCTCGTCGTATTGCGAGGTTCCGCGCGGAATCCGGATTTCTCCGAGCGTTGCATGCCGGGAATCGGCCAGTTCGAACCGGAATTTTTCCCGGTACAGATAATAGCCGTCGGCGATCTCGAAATTCACGCGCACCATGTTTTCGTCCTTGACCGCCGCGAGGAAGCGGAACGCCTGATCGGCGGGCAGCAGTTCATCCTGGACCAGACCGAATCCGAAATTTTTACGTTGCCGGGGGATATCCATTTTCGCCCCTCGTTCCCCGGAATTTGGCGCCGACGGCTGGTCAAGCTTCAGATCGGTTTGAAGCGGCGGGTAGCAGACTCCAATGTCCGCGCAGCCTTGATAACTCACCGCCAATTCGATGGTTGCCGGTGTTTGCGCGGCGACGGTCAACGGTAGCGAAACCTCAATCCGTCCGCGATAAATTTCGACCTCGCCGAAAAAGTCATCGGATTTGGTTTCGCCGCGCGGTAAATCCGGGACCCCGGTCTCGATTCCGGGGGTTTCGGACAGGAATCGAAACTTGTCCCGGTACAGGTAATATCCGTCCGCAATGTCCCAGTGCAGCAAAACGGTATTACCCGGCGTCCGTTCGGCGGATAATTGGAATGCCTGGTCCGGACGCAGGAGTTCATCGGCGGCAGCCAGGCCGCCGAAAATAGCGGCGAACAGGAAAACAACAATCTGCGTTATTGGTTTGAATGCAAACATTGGCGGAGCCAGGTCAGATATTGTTCGGAGCCCTGTTGCACAGGGACAGCGATAACTTCGGGAAGTTCGTAGGGATGTAACTCCACGATACAGGACTCCACGTCAGGATAATGACTGGCATCGGTCTTGATCAGCAGCAGGACTTCCTGGTCTTTTTCGATCGCACCTTGCCAATGATAGACGGAAGTGATTCCCGGCAATATATTGACGCAAGCCGCCAAGTGCCGTGATACCAGCGTTGTCGCGATCTGTTCCGCAACCGGATGGCTGGGACAAGTGCATAGTACAACACAAATCTCTTGGTGCATGGCCTGAACCGAAATTCAGGATAATAGCTGGACAGGTTAAACCGCGCAACATGGACATTCCGCGTGCTTATTGAACTTGGCCACCAGCAGGCGGTCCTTGAGCTTTATCTTGTCCTCGGAATCGTCTGTGATCAGCACCCCGGCCTTTTCGATCGGGATCATGACATCGGTCATCGGGATCACCAAGAGACGATGGTTAAGGACGGCTGCATTTTTTTCGGCCGCAGTGATGTAATTCTCGCGCGAGAAATAGAACGCCAATACCGTACCGATCCAGGCCCCGAGCACCGGGAGAATCATTGAAATGATCTCCTTGACTCCAGTGAACTTTGTGCCATTTTCGGCGATCAAGGCGGCGCAGGCGATGCCCGTAAATCCAAGCACCGTAACCGCGGCGAGCGCCCAATACACGATGTGTAGTGCGGTCCGGGACCGCGCTTCCAGATCAGTTGGACTCAATCGTTTGGACTCTTGTTGCATAGTTCACCCCTTACTTGATCTTTTTTCCGGTTCTCCGCAACTCGCTTTCTCACAAGGCGTTCGCGTTCAATTTCGACCAGGGTTTGCAGCGCCGCCATTTTGACCCACGGACGACCTTCGGGATCATAGCGTAACCTGCGGATCTGCGACATCAGGTTACTGTCCAACGGCTGACGCTGCGCGAGGACATAAGTGGCAAACTCGCGGTATTTGGCTTCGTCGTGCGAGAGCCATGCGAGTAGTTGTTTGTCGGTTTGTTGCCAATGGGCGGAGGCCAGTGTTCTACAGGAATTGCAAAACCAGTTGAAATTGAAGCTGGCAGCTCTATCAAAGTAGGCCACCAAAATCAGGAAAGCCGTGCCGGCAATTTCCGGTTGTTGCGCGTGGGCCGCAGTTTCGGCGAATGCGTCCGCGGAGGCTCGTCTAACATGGACGTTGCCATCCTTGAGCGCTTGAACTATATCGGTTACGACAGCCAGGGCGCTCGCCGGGTCCAGAGATCTGGCGGTTGCCCCAAGTGCCCGCGCGGCGATTTGTCTAACAAAGGCGTCACCATCCATGAGCGCTTGACGCAGGTCGGTTACGACAGCCCGCGCGTCCGCCGGGTCCAGAGACTCTGCGGCTGTCCCGAGTGCTCCCGCGGCGGCTTGTCTAACTTCGGCGTCGCCATCCTTGAGCGCTTGACGCAGGTCGGTCACGACCGCCCGCGCCGCCAGGTCCAGAGACTCTGCGGCTGCCCCGAATGCGTCCGCGGCGGCTCGCCTAACATCGGCGTCGCCATCCTTGAGTGCTCGACGAAGGTCGGTTACGACCGCCCCCGCGCCCGCCGGGTCCAAAGACTCGGCGGCTTCCCCGAGTGCTGCCGCGGCCGCTTCTCTGACATCAGCGTCACCATCCTTGAGCGCCTGAAGCAAGTCGGTTCCGACCGCCCCCGCGCTCGCCGGCTCCAGACACCTGGCGGCTGCCCCGAGTGCCGCCGCGGCGGCTCCTCTAACATCGGCCTCACCATCCTTGAGCGCTTGCCGCAGGTCGTTCACGACAGCCTGCGTACCCACCCGCTCCAAAAACTTGGTGGCTTCGCCGAGTGCCCGCGCGGCGGCTCCTCTAACATCGGCGTTGCCATCCCGGAGCGCTTGACGCAGGTCGGTTACGACAGCCTGCGCGCTCGCCGGTTCCAGAGACTCTGCAGCCGCTCCGAGTCCCCGGATAGCTGCGATCTTGCCTGGTGAGTTCGCTTCCAGCTGTACTTGTTTCACGAACTCCAGGATTCGTGGATCCACTGCGGCATAGAGGCCAATGTCATCGTGCCCAATCGATTCGAACAATGTTTTGTCAACGGACGGCCCATCGGCACGGTTGGTTACTCTTGTCGCCAGTTGCAGGCCCCAGCGCTCCTGCTCATGCAAATGCGGTTCGATCTCTGACCAGTTTCGGAGAGCATCCGGAACATCGAAGTCATACTCCGGCAACTCGCCCGCCTGGAGCTGAGGGCGAAGAAAACCGGTCGTGACCTCGAAACGCCACCATGCTGGCATATAGAATCCAAAAGCCGGATTGCGGGTGATCGTGAGTTCGTTTGAATGATTGGGCGACCCGATTTTGGCCTGATAGTCGTTCCAGTCGGACCAAAGCCTCGCGGCGACTGCCGACAGAGTCACCAACACCAAAATAGAAATCCCCAGTAACAGGTTGTCACGTTTCTTCAATGCATGTTGTTGTGCTTCGAGCCACGGACTCATCTCGAGCGCAAGATAATCGTGACGCAGCTCGTACCAATCGGTTTCCTCTGCTTTTTCACGCCGCAACAGTAGTGCGCGTTCAAGGTGTTCGAGAACGGGCAGAAGGTGTTTCTCGGGAATCACCTCAGCGAGTTCGGTCAAGGAACGCGTGGCCTTAGTTTGATGCCGCGTGATAAGTTCCCGGAGCACCTTGAGCAGATAGCGATGACTCCGACCCTTGAGAGCTTCGAGCGGCGCGATGATGCGGTTATGAACCATCGCCTCGGTAGGCGACCAATTGCCGTTCCGGGAGGAGCGGAGCCCTATGTGCTCATAGTGTTGGCGGGTAATTAGCTTCTCGCCTGGCGCGAGACTTTCCCAAAGGTCGTAACACACGATTTGAAGTTGAATCGGCAGAACGCCGTCTTGATCTTCATTGGCCGCCTTGAGGTCGGCCACAATCCCCTCCGGCAGCCCATTTTCCCAGGTGAAGCCGCTGTCCGGTTGTTCGGCCGGGCCGCGAATTACACGCAGCGCCGCGTCGTCGCTGAAGGGGCGAAGCTCGAGATTCGTGTTGTTCTGAAAGATGTCCGGGATGACGTCACGAAATTCGTTTAGATGGTGGAAGTAATCGGAACGTAGCGACAAAACGACATAAACCCGCAGCTCATTATTGTAGATGATCTGTTCAAGCTGTTCGGCGAACTCACGACGAATTTCAGGCTCATCCTTGAACAGAGAAATGAACAATTCTTCAAATTGGTCGAAGACCAGCACCAATCCGGCGGTGCTGGATCCATCTGTCTCCTGAATGCGGCAGGTTCGACTTACGGCCTCGTGCAAGGTCTGGACTTCGCTTGGAATGTCGAAACCGGGCATGGCGCGAATGGCCGCGAGCGCCGATTGCTCCGGCGTCAGTTCGCCCGAAAGTCGTATCGTGACCATCCGAATTCCGGGATCGCCTTCGTCGATACGTCCGATCTCCCGCAGCGCGGGTCCGATCCCAGCGTTTAACAGCGAGGTCTTGCCCGAACCGGAACGCGCAAACAGTACCAGCAGCTTGTTCGCGAGTATGTCGCCGACCACTGCGCTGATCTCTGCCTCCCGGCCGAAAAACACGTCCGCATCAGCCTCAGTGTAGTAATCGAAGAGCTTGTACGGATTACACCGATTCACCGGGCATCCTTTCTTTCGGGTTGCACAGTCACGGAACTGAATGGCGGCGGGTCGGGAATCTCAACTTCGAATTCTTCTGCGAGCGCCCGGGCGAACAGGGTGAGGTCGCATTCGACCAAATTGATGTTGCGTTTGTTGAACAGCGAACGTTCGAAATTGGAAACCGGTTTCTTAATCGCGTACGACTGGATATCGAAGCGTCCGTTCGGAAACGCGGTGATCATTGCTTCCCAAATCACTCGAAAGTTCCAATCACCAAGGCCGTAGCCGAGAAAGAGGATCGTGTTTTTCAATAGCAAGTCACGGAATTCCTTGGGCATGCCCAGACGCTTATCCGTCCAGGAAGCAATGTATTGCACGTAGTCATAGGTGGTAATCAGCAGGGAATTTGGATGGCGTACACAACCATGCATTTTGTAAAGAACCAGCGGGTGGCCTTCTGGCGGTGCGAGGGCATCGAGTCGGTGGGGTAAATTCTGAATAAGTTCGATCGGCAGATCTGTCGGGTTTTTCTGCTTATTGTGCGATTGATCATGCACATAAGGCCCAATCAGCCGGCGATGCAGTCCGTTTTTCCCGACTGCTTGCTCGAGTAATTCATCATAGTTTGTAGTGAACACACAGCGCACGGATGGAATGCCGGCGAGGACCCAGTGAATAGGCCGAGGGCAAACCGCGCGATCGATTGCGCGGCGCACCAGATTTTCCATCTCGCCGCGATGGCCGTTGTCGTAGTATTGGAAGAACTCGGCAATGGATGGAAGAACCGGGAGAATAACACGCTGGAGTTCCGCCGGAACCGGCGCCTTTTTCCGCAGGGCCTCTTCTAATTCAGACCGCAATTTGTCGCCGGAGGGACAACCTTCCACGTCGGCCTGCCCGTTGCGCCAGTTTTTATACGTCATACTGACGCCGGCGCCAAGGAAAGGGATGCACTTGCCGCTTCGAATCGCATTTACGATAAGATCGAAGTTCGGAATATCCTCCCCAAAATAATGACCGCCTGCCATAACGAAAACGCTTTTCCCCGCCCCCGATCTTTCCCTCAAATCCAGCTAAATATGACGACGAGAAGATGATAGCTGGAAATTCCTCCGTCATCAAGACGTTGCAATTCTCACGAGATTCCGCGGTGCGCTGGCCGGCGCATCAATCGCTGCCCGGAGAGGCGGCCGGAGCGCGGCTTTGTGATCCGGATTGTGTCAATGCCGCGCGGCGAATTGCGGCTTTGATTTAGAATAACGGACATTCCCGCTCTGTTCACGGGAGGAGGGGCATGAAAAATCGCGTAACGGGTATAGGGGGGCTCTTGATTCTATTCTGCGTGCTGAAAACCGGAATCGGGAATGTTCGTGCCGATGTGACCTCGGTCTGGAACCGGAGCGATGAGAGCAGCACGGCCGCGATCGATCACGGCCCATGGCAAGGCATCCTGGACCGCTACCTGGATACCGGCGATGTTTCGGGTATCAACCTGTTTGATTATGGCCGGGTCGGCGCCGGGGACCGCGAACTCTTGCGGCGCTATCTGTCCGACATGCAGTCGCTGGATCCACGAAGTTTTAACCGCAAGGAGCAGATGGCCTACTGGATCAATCTCTATAACGCGTTGACGGTCGATTTGGTGATCGATCATTATCCGGTTAAAAGTATCAAGGAGATCGGCGGTTTATTCAGCTTCGGCCCGTGGAATGAGGTTGCGGCCCGAATTGCGGGAAATGACCTGACGCTTAACGACATCGAGCACAAAATTCTGAGACCGACCTGGAAGGACCCGCGCATCCATTACGCCGTGAATTGCGCCAGCCTTGGATGTCCGAATCTTTCGCCGAAGGTTTACGATGCGGCGAATCTCGAAGCTTTGCTCGACAAGGGGGCGAGGGATTATGTCAATCATCCACGCGGCGTACGGTTCGTCGACGGAGAACTGGTGGTTTCCAGTATCTACCACTGGTACCGGGACGATTTCGGCGCCGGCGACCAATCGTTGCTGCGACATCTCCAACGATACGCAAGCCTGGAGCTTCAGGACAAACTCAGCCGCTATCGCGGAGCGATCGACCATGAGTATGACTGGAGTCTGAACGCGCCCCGCTAATTTTCCCATTAACCGGTCAAGCCGACATGAAAAATCCGAAAACCCTGCTGCTGATCCTTGCAGCGGCACTGATCGCCGTTTTCTTTGCTTTTGATTTGCAAGAAACTCTGAGCCTGGAAAATTTCAAGGCCCGTCAGGCGCAAATCGACCAATGGCACCGTGACTCTCCATGGGCCACCCGGTCCCTGTATTTTATGCTCTATGTTGTGGTGACGGCGTTATCGTTACCCGGCGCGGCGTTGATGACGCTCGCGGGAGGGGCGATCTTCGGCCTCCTGACCGGCACGATGATCGTGTCCTTTGCGAGCTCGATTGGTGCGACGCTGGCCTTTCTGGCCTCGAGGTTCCTGTTTCGCGATTGGGTGCAACGCCGTTTCGCTCACCAATTGGGCGCGGTCAACAACGGCATCCGCAAGGATGGCGCTTTTTATCTGTTTACGCTGCGGCTGGTTCCGGCCTTCCCGTTTTTCGCGATCAATCTGTTGATGGGGCTGACCCCGATTCCCGTCTGGACGTTTTATTGGGTGAGTCAGGTCGGGATGCTTGCCGGGACCGTCGTATACGTGAACGCGGGAACCCAGATTGCAAAAATCGAGTCGCTTTCGGGGATTCTTTCTCCATCGTTGATCGCTTCGTTTTTGTTGCTCGGGATCTTTCCGTGGGTCGCCCGCAAGGCGATTGAAATTTTCAATCAGCGCAAGATGCTGCGGAACCATCCGCAACCGGCCAGGTTCGATTACAACCTGATCGTGATCGGGGCCGGTTCGGCCGGCCTGGTGTCGGCGTATATCGCGGCGGCGATCAAGGCCAAGGTGACGCTGATCGAAAAAAACCGCATGGGAGGGGACTGCCTGAATACCGGCTGCGTTCCCTCCAAGGCGCTGCTGCGCTCGGCGAAATTCATGAATCATGTCGATCGCGCCCCGGAATTCGGGATCCGATCCGCGCACGCGGAGTTCGATTTCACGCAAGTCATGGCACGGGTGCGGAATATCATCCGGACGATCGAGCCGCATGACTCGGTGCAACGCTATACCACTCTCGGCGTGGAATGTGTTCAGGGCGAGGCCAGGATCACGTCACCCTATACGGTCGAAGTCAACGGGAAAACCCTGACGGCCCGGAACATCGTGATCGCAACCGGCGCCAGCCCGCTGATTCCGCCGATCGAAGGTCTTCAGGATCTGGATTATCTGACTTCGGATACGCTATGGGATCTCGAACACCTGCCCGAACGTTTACTGGTTCTGGGCGGAGGGCCGATCGGATGCGAACTCGCGCAGGCGTTTCGACGGCTCGGCAGCCAGGTAATTCTGGTCGAAATGCTCGCGGGTGTTCTGACCCGGGAAGATCCCGAAGTCTCGGATCTCATAATCCAGCGATTCAAACAGGAAGGCATTGACGTCCATCTTCGACACCAGGCCAAGCGTTTTATCCGGGACCAGGACCGTCAGGTCCTGATCTGCGAACGACTCGACGGCGAACGCGGGGAAGTCCGGATCGAATTCGACCGGGTTCTGGTCGCGCTCGGACGTTCCGCGCGTACCAAGGGCTTCGGACTTGAAGAACTCGGGATATCGTTGACGCCATCGGGCAATGTGGCAACCAATGGTTATCTGCAAACGAATTATCCGAATATCTATGCCTGCGGAGACGTTGCCGGGCCGTATCAGTTTACGCACACGGCCGCGCATCAGGCCTGGTATGCGACCGTGAATGCCCTGTTCGGCGGCTGGTATGGATTCCGCGTCGATAATTCGGTGATTCCATGGGCCACGTTCTGCGATCCCGAAGTGGCCCGGGTCGGCTTGAATGAAACGGAAGCGCGCGAAAAGGAAATTCCGTATGAAGTCACCCGGTTTGAACTGGCGGAACTCGACCGCGCGATCACGGACAGCGAAAACCAGGGTTTCGTGAAGGTTCTCACGGCGCCCGGTAGGGATCGGATACTCGGCGCCACGATCGTCGGAAATCACGCGGGAGATCTGATCGCGGAGTACGTGCTCGCGATGCGCTGCCGTATCGGGTTGAACAAGATCCTGGGGACGATCCATATTTATCCGACATTCGCGGAAGCCAACAAATACGCCGCGAGCAACTGGAGGAGGGCGCATGCCCCGGCCAAAGTGCTACAGTGGCTGGAGCGCTTTCATGTCTGGAGGCGTGGTTGATGTTGGAAAGGCGGCCGTCGGGACGCAGCCGGCCATTACGAATCAGCAAATGTTCCATATCGTGCTTTTCCAGCCGGAAATTCCACCGAATACCGGCAATATCATCCGCCTTTGCGCGAATACTGGCGCTCAGTTGCATTTGATCCGTCCTTTCGGATTCGAACTCGAAGATAAGAAATTGCGCAGGGCCGGTCTGGACTACCGGGAATGGGCCGAGCTCAAAGAGTACGGCTCATACCCCGAGTTTATCCAGAACTCGCCGACGCCGCTGCGGAATTTATATGGTTTGAGCACCAAGGGGTCCCGCGGCTATGACACGGCGTCCTTCGAAGCCGGAGATGCCTTTATGTTCGGCCCGGAAACCCGCGGTCTCCCGGCGGAAATACTCGACAGTTTACCCGCCGATAATCGGCTCTATGTACCGATGCTGCTGCACAGCAGGAGCTTGAATTTATCGAATACGGTCGCGGTAGTGCTCTACGAAGCCTGGCGGCAGCTGCGCTTCGAAGGAGCCGCAATTAAATAAAAGCCGGAACGGACACAATCGCCAATTCGCGGGTAACGGGCTCCATTGCTTTTTTCGATTAATCCCATTCCGGATGGGTTTTCAGCGGATAATAATTGCGAAGATCCGGTTCTATTTTATCGAGATTGATTTCGTTGATTTCCATCGTTTGCGGCCCCGCCAGGTTCAGTTCCGGGTGCGCGGTCAGGATATACAGGGCCAGGTAGGATTTTTCCATGCGTGAATAGATATCGGCTTTTTTGAGCGCATAAAATGCGTTCTCGAAACTTTCGCGGGCCGCTTCCAGTTGACGAAGTTCATAGTGCGCATGTCCCTGCGTGATATAGAATTCGGTCGTCCATTGGCCAAGCGGCCGGATATCCGGTCCGCGCATGCGCTTGATCCATTTCAGGCGGGACAGCGTCTTCTTGAATTTGGAACGTACACTCAGGTCCCTGGCCTGCACCCAGAAAAAACTGATCAATGGGGTCAGCCACCAGGATAGACGTGGATAGTTCACGGCATTGTCGGTGTAGTTTTTTGTTGTTATGGTCAAGTCCGCATGCTGATTTCCACGCGGATTCGGTAATCAGAATATGGTAACACTTTCTTGCGGGACCGCTCGTTGAATCGCTGGGCCGTTAAGGAGCGATGAGAGTCCCGCTGCAGACCCATGGCGCTACCAATAAACCCCGCTGTTTCACAGATTAGTAGAACGTTTCGACAAAAGGTGTACACTCATTTCGACCAGAACACGCAGGAAGTCCTGAGGCACGACAAATCGGCATGAACCGCATCGACCGCGACCGATGCGCCTCCTTCGTCGGCACATCCTACAATTATTGATGTTTAATTTATAGGTAGTCGCTCTAACGGAACGATCTACCAGCGTGACTGCCGGCTGCAGAATCGTTACTTCAGCGACAAGGTGAGCTGAAATGTCGCGACCGGCTCGGCGCCGAACATTTTCGGCGCCAGGGCATAAGCCGCGATTGTCGCATTGACGCGTTCCTGCTTATTCACGACACATTCTATGAGCGCGCTGATCGCTGGTCCTTCCTCGCAAATGAACAGCACGTCGTCTTCGGCGCGCTTGAGATATTCGGCCGTGAAACTTTTAAAGATGAGATTAAGCGGCTTGCCGCTCTTTTTGATCAGGCTCCAGGCAAGCCCGCCGATGACCAAATCCGCACCCACGGCCAGCGCGCCGAAATACATGGACCCCAAATGGTTTCGAGTCCGATAGTTCAAAGGAATTTTTATAACCGCTTTGGTTGGCGATAGCTCGAGAAAGCGGGGTCCGGTAAAAGCGATCATGGGTATTTTGGTCACGGTCAGCGCGGCGAGTCCTATATTCGCCTTCAACAGTTTCCAGTTGACCATCACAAGAACAGATCAGTCTGCAGAGTCTCAGATGCATCGACCGCGTAAGGACTGAAGTCGCTTATCCCCTCTGCGCGCAAGACCGCTTCGTCAATGAAAAATTGGCCTGTGCACTCCCGACTGTTCTTGCACAGGATGGTGCGTGCAGCGTCGGCGACGATCGCCGGCCGCCGTGCACGCTTTACGAGTTCCTGCCCGCCCGGGATGGCTTGCAGCGCCACAGTGGCGATGACCGTGCGCGGCCAAAGCGCATTCACGGCAATTCCTTCCTTGCGGAACTCCGCGGCCATGCCCAGCACGCACAAACTCATTCCGTATTTGGACAGGGTATAGGCCAGGCTTGAACCAAACCAATGGGGCTCCAGGCTTACCGGCGGTGAGAGATTCAGGATGTGCGGGTTTTGCGCCTTCAACAAGAATGGAACACAAGCCTGTGACATCGCGAAAGTCCCGCGAACGTTGACTTGATGCATCAAGTCGAAGCGCTTCAGGGGTGTTTCTAGAGTCCCCGCCAGGAAGATCGCACTCGCGTTATTGATCAGGATGTCGATGCCACCAAACTCCGCCACGGCCATGTCGACCGCGCGCCGAACCTGGGTCTCGTCGCGGATATCCATGGGAACCGCAAGGGCCTTTCCGCCGAGCGCACGCAGATTTTCCGCCACGGTGAATATCGTTCCCGGCAGTATTGGGTGAGCGTCCGTAGTTTTGGCCGCGATCACGACGTTCGCGCCATCGCGTGCTGCCCGTAACCCGATCGCTTCACCGATCCCGCGCGAGCTACCGGTAATGAGCAGAGTCTTGCCGTTCAAGTCGTTCATGCGGAATAGGAAAAGTAAACAGCCTTTTGGTCCAATCGAAATATACTGAAGGTCCGAAGATTCGTCAAACTTGAAGGTGAAAGACTCTATCAGGACCGCGCCAAAAACTATAAACTAAGGATCTGGTAAAAAATAACTTCCCGAAATCCTATTTTAGGGGATTGCCCGATAGTTCCAGCGAGGCAGATAATCATCAAAGATGATTGTCATGTTTTCAAGGAAACTTTCGCTGCATTTTTTTCCCGTTGCATAAACTCCCGTCAAACTATCCACCGTTACTTTCAACCCCTTACCAGTCTTAGTTTTCTCCATGAATGGTTTGGCAATGGCGACCGAATGAAACACCACGCCTTGGCAGGCACGGGTAATGTGCGCAAACAATCGAGGTTCAATCGGGTGGTACTTTGAGCAGTACGGCGGATAGTGCGCCACGCGGATTTCCAGTCCAAGCCGTTCAGCCAGTGCCTGTAAAGCTTCCTTAAAGACCTGTCGATTGGCGGCATTACTGCCGCCGCCATCACCGAGCAGCAGCCAGCGGCGGGCATGGGGATAGGACTGGCAACCCTACGGTTTCCACCAATGCGCAATGCGGTCACCACAAAACTCGCTGGTATCATGGCGGGTATTCAGGTTCATCTACCCTTGATTAGGCGCCCAGTCATCGATGCCATGCGGAATCAGTTTGCCTTCGCCGGCACTGGAAAAATCGTGATCCAGGGTGTCCACAGGTGTCTGGGTATCGGTATGGCCTTCGCGACTGAAATTGCCGATGAGTTCCTTCTTTTTGGGGTCAATGCTGATCACAGGCTCCCCTTTATCCAGATACGCGGCCTTGCGTTTGGCTAGGTTTTGAAAATGGGCATCGCGATCAGGATGGGAACCTAGCGGTTTCTTCTTACGCGTTTTACGCTGCCCTAAACCGTGCTTCTTTAATAATTTGCGAACCGTAGGTCGACTCGCCGATGTTCCCCTATCAGCCAAGCGACGACTGATCTCACGGCGTGAGAGATTGGTCCATAACACGCCATCACGCATCGGATCGCCCGCTGTAAACTCCGTCAGCAGGTTGAGGAAGTTTTCCTCTAACCTCGGTTTATGCTCTAT
>JBGTCG010000199.1:0-52848 GCA_041748915.1 Methylococcales bacterium | reverse complement strand
TACGCTTGCCCCATACTCTTGTTCGCAAGTTACCTCGCTCCGCAATGCGACCAACACTCGATACCGGTGGGTGGCTAACCCTTTCCCGACGGGGACTTCCACCCCGCAAGAGACGCCGAGCTTTGCTCGGCGCGATAACGTGTAACGCTTACCTGGATTCTGGTATAGACGGTTATATAGTGCCAGAATGAGGCTCCTGTTTTGCCGGCGGGATTGGTTTTTCCAGCTGACGGCGAAATTCGTCCAGTTGCTTTATCAATTCTTCACTAAAGGATTTGATTTGTTCCTCAATTAAAGGCATTTGCTGCTTCAACTGCTGGTTAAGGATGTCGCCTATCGCTCGCAAGGTTTTAAAAATATCTGCGAAAGGCAGGCTTAAAAGATTATTGAGCGTTCGCTGATAATCGACTTTCCACAGATCGTTCTCTATTAATAAAACGGTATCAAAAGATAAATCCTCGATGTTTTGAGGTTTTTTTAATGTCAGTATCGTGGATACCGTTGCATTGGAACCGTCGATTGAAACCACCCCGGTCTTTACTGTCGCATCCTTCACATGCTGCTGTTTGGTTACAAGATCTTGAGTCTCCTGAGTAGCGTATTGTCTGGCAGAGTCAAGATTGCCATCTGCCATCGCTTGCCAAAATGCCGTAGTAACCTCTTTGGGAGTTGAGACGGCCTGACAGCCGCTCAGCAGAAACAATAGACAAAAGAGTCCCGTCACTCCACCCAGGCTTGGCTGTGGATGGTAACAGGGCAAATTATTTAATGACACTTTCGTTGTCGTCACCAAAAACTCCAGGAATTAATGCCAATTCCAGAAAAAGTTATTGCAATATACCGTAGCCAGAACACAGGCTTACGGACGAAATACATTTAATGGGATTTACCGTATTACGCGTTACATATTTCGTCTGATTCGATGATGTCTATTGCATCAAATATTGCTCTTATGCCGCCAAAGCACCATCACCTCCGCTGCTGAGCCTTTTCCGATCGAGAAGCATTCCACCGATAAATCGAAATAAAACCACTCCAATTCGAGCGGTGAACCAGATCGAGATTCGCGATCGGATTCGCCAACGACGATGTGAACGGCAACAACCGGGCAAGAAGCAGCTTTTCCCCGTCGTCGCTCGTGATGCGCCAGACCCGGACGCCTGTGCCGGTTAAATGTTGAACCAGATAACTGCCATTCCCTTTCTCCCGCGCCCAGCGTTTGACCCTGGATATGAGACGGTGAATATTCTGGTCTACTCGGAACAATCGCGTCTCGAATGGAACCGCATTTCCGCTCAAGGCCTGCATTTCCGACCAGCGGGCAAGGTCGTCGATCGTAACCAGAAGATAAAGATCGTTCCCCGCCCCGGCCGCCTTTTCCATGCTTCGAAGCGCCTGTCCCGCGTCCGACAGCAGCCACGCGGCCAGTCGTTGTAAGCGCTGATCCTGCTGCCCGAAACCGCCGCTGACGTATCGCCAAAACTCTTGCTGCGGGCGATCGAAGGCCTCGCCGACCGGGGACGCGACCCATGCTGTCTGTCCGCTCAGCAGATCGATTCTTTGCGCATTATCCCACCAGGTCATGAAAACCCTATTGCCCGGATTGGGATCCGGCAGGGATTTCATCGCGTCGAGCCAAGCCTCCGAGCGCAACCGGTTCAGGTCCGAACCTGGTTCCGGCGGCGTCGTTGCGCTCGATTGCTCGGACAAATAAATCATCGCCTGACGAGGCTGATTGGCGATATTCCGATAGTAGGCAACGTCAACCGCAAAGGATTGCCCTTGTTCGTCCAATACCGCAACCCGATTGATCTTCCGAATCGGGAAACGGCTTTGAACTTGGGGGAAACCGGGCGCCCCCGGAGTGAATTCACTGATCGTGCGGTATTGAATTTTCGCCGACGGATCAGTACCCGCTCCGGGAATTCCGAAATACAGGATCGAAGCTCCCGCGATGACCAGCAACGCGCCTGCGAGCAACCCGGCAATCCGTGATCGCTCCGGCATTATTGCTTTCGTCGGTTGCGCCGAAACAGTACCAGGCCTCCATAAACCATCGATGTCCCGAGCACGAAACGCAGTCCGATTTCCGATGCCGTGGTTTCGGCAATTTCCAGTGTCCGACGGGGCTCCGTCGCCGATGTTTTTTGCGGCGCGGCCGGGACATTTTCACGTAGCCGGGTGTTTTCATCCATGATTTCGGCATAGTCGCGCATGAGTTCAGACCAGCCTTCGGTATATGTGAATCCACCTGGATTCACATGAAACAAACCTTTGTAGAGCTTGATCAGGTCATGCTCCCACATGTCCGCATAAATTCTTTCCACGCGGGTCGGATTGTTGCCGCGCGCCCAGAACAGCTGGAAAAAGCCTCCCGGGGAATCCGTCTCGGGCTTCGGGGGTTCGGGGCGGTTGGTCTTCTGTCCGGGCAGCAAGCGCTCATCGTACAAGGCTTTAACCACTTTCTTGGCTTCCTGCTCAACCTCGAGGCCCTGGATCGTACCCTTGTCCGCGGCATCCAGATAAGAGGCCGCGAAAGTCGGCGAATGGCAATTCGCACAGGTGGCATTCCAGGCCTGCCGGCGTTCTTCAAACCAGGGATGGCTCAGGTTTTTAGCGATTTCCGGAGTCGGATTAAATGCCCACCGGACTTTTCGGACCAGATTATGCGAAAACTCTCCCTCGAATTCGAAATGGCAATATTGACAGGTCGGCGCGGTATAGCCTCCTTTGCCGAGTGCGTCCTTTAAAGGCGCTTCGAAATCCCAACGCTGACCCTGGGTCTGATAGACTGTGCCGTGTTTCGACATCAGGAAATTTTCAAATTCGTTATGATCGGCACCGTTATGACAGGTCGCACAGGCTTCGGGTTGACGGGCTTCCGCGGCCGAGAACGTATGCCGGGTATGACAGCCGTCGCATTTATTCTGCTGGTAATGACACATATCGCAGCCTTGCGCGATTTCCCGCTGCGGCATCGCGGCCCAGACCAGGTTCTCCACGTTGGCTTTCCAGTCGACTGCATGCGAGGGATGTCCCTTGTCCCATTGCTTCTGCGGCCATTCCTGGTCCTTTTCGGACTCCGCCTCGGCGAACTCCTGAACGTGGCACGTCCCGCACACCGCCCGGTCCGGCATAACCAATTCCTTGACGTGATCGATCGATTCCGCGCCAACCTTGCCGTGACAGTCAATGCAGCCGACTTCCTTGAGCGCTTCACCTTCGTTGAGCAAGCCTTGCCTGACCAGATTCGATTCGATTTGTTCGAGTTTTGCCTTTTTGTAAAAGCGGGAATTCTTTTCGTCAAGCGTGCGGATTGAATTCAATCGCGCATGCGCGCTTTGTTGCCATGCATGGTAGGCGCCCGGAGTCAGCACTTTATGGCATCCTTTGCAATCATCGCCTGACGCCACGATCGGTGGAACCGACGCCGGCGATTCGTAGAAATCTTTCGGATTCCAGTACTTCTGAATAGCAATCGGCTCCCAATGATCGGAAAACTTTCCCTTTCCCGGATGATCCTCGTAGTACCGGGTTTTCAAATCATCGAAGTCGGGCTGATTTGCGGTCGCTGCGTATCCATTGACGCCCGGCAGGCTCAGGCCGATCAACAGGATAAGGGTTGTCTGGACAAACCGGATTTTCATTATTGTTTCCCCGTACCTTTTAATTTCCGGAAGTTTATTTGTACCGCAACCATGGTATCGTGTCAAAACGTGTACGGAAGGAATGCTCAATGCCTGTCAGCGCCCGTCCAAAAGTTTTCAATGCTTTTCCATACCGGCGGTGAAATGGAAAAGTACATCCCTGTACAAGCATTTTTCCTGAGCAGAACGGCTATCGGATCAGAGGTACCGAATAGCTGATCGCGCCGATCGGCCCCTGCCGGTCTTTAAAGTTCGCATGACACATCACACATTGTTCCATCACTACCGGAACCGGAGTCGCCATGCGCAGAGTGTCTTTACCCTTGATCTTGACCACTTCCTCATAGGAGGCCGCGCCGTCCAGCAGCTTTGCTTGCGCGGACTTCTCGAAATCGTCCTGGGGCAAGTTTTCGGCCGGATTGAACAGCACATCAGTAAAACCAAGCAGGCGCGCTTCGTGCCAACCTTTCGCTTTCATCGCGGCGAACAGCGCTTTGGACGCGGTCGCGGCCGATAAAATCGACGGATCTTTGACATAATGCTCGGTAATCAGCACAACCGCGGTCTTATAAAGATCGTCGAGCATTTGAATCTGTTTGCGCGTCCTGGCGACCGCTGGATCATTCCGGCTGTCGCCGGCGCCCTTCGCCGATTCCGATTTAGACGCTTCATCGACCGGAACCAATTCGCCGCCCGGTCCGCGTTTCCACTTCGCCGCATCAGCGGTCGAACTCGTCAGCAGGAACAGGGGCAGAAAAAATAATAGGCCTATTTTCTTCAAGTCTTTCATCAGGTGATCTCCTTCTGGCTGGGGTTAAAGTTCGCTGCGGCGGATACCTGGCCTCACCGGTCCGGGCATCCTTCGAGCTTGAAGATCGCAAATCCGCGTTGTTTCACCTCGTCAATGGTCTCTGGATTTGCTGTCGTTGAATGACAAAAAAAACAATTTTCCTGATTGACCTGTGCTTCCGGCTCGCCGACGGAATCGAGCCATTTTCCAGCGGCTTTGATCGCCCGTCGTTGATCCTGTTCAGGCAGGATCACATCGAAATGCATCAGTTCGCCACTCGGTGATTTTACATAGGTATCGAAGACATGGAGTTGTTTCATCGCTTGTTTCCTCTAGTAGATCGTTCCGCTAAAACGACTACCTATAATTTAAACATCAAGAGTTGTAGGATGTGCCGACGAAGGAGGCGCATCGGTCGCGGTCGATGCGGATCATGTCCGTTCCGACGCCGCCGGGTTTAATGCGGCTGCATTCAAGTCCAACATCGACTTGCCGGCAGCGAGTCCGTTGATCGTCAGAATCCACTTCCCATTCAACCTTGCCAGGACCGCTACTATTTGAAAAGCCTCAGCCATAGCCGACGCCATGACAGGTGTTGCTTGTATTGAATCGAATCTCTGTTGAATTCGGTCAGTCGCCGCGTGTTGATTGTGTTTCCACATGGTAAACTCGAAATCGGTCATCTGCTTAAAAATGTATTCCGAGGCGGAGTCTGGGCGGTCGTATTGGCGCCGAAGCCAGACAGCAACAGGGGACATACACAGACCGCTGGCAAATATCGTTTCACTTTTCATGACCCCCGCATAATCAATGATAGGGGGGAGGTAAAAAGCCGCTCCGCGAGGGAGGCATGAATGCGACCGCAATGATTACTACGACAACCGCCCTGAGAATCACCGAAATGATCTTCAAGGCCACGCTCTTCAATTGGGAAAACCGATGACCACTCATGTCTGCGCCTCGCAAAAATAGTTTCGTCTCGAAACTTCGTGAAATTCTAGAGCGCGACCCGGAACTTGTCAACAATGTTTTGATTCGCTACTATTTGGATAAAGTATGCGAACTCGATCCGGAAGCTGGTCAAAACCATTTCTGCCTTACCCGCGAGGCTATACCGATAATCGCCTGATAGATTTTTCCAAGCCTGCGAGGAACACATCCGACGACCGCAGGGCTGTACAAATCAAGCAAGGAGGAGATTGTGTTATCTTTAAGCAACGCCCGCGGGGTTACTACCGAAAGCATTCGCCACAACTTGACTGCACCCGGAACAAAACGACAACGCTTTCCACGAATCACAGCCATGGATAATACGAATCTGTATGCATTAATTGAGCGAATCGGAAATTTGTTGCGCACCGAAATCCGAAAAGCCGGCATTGATCTCGGTCTGCAACCGGTGCACCTCCAGGCATTGAGCTATCTCGCCAAATGTAACCGGTACAGCGACACCCCAGCCGCGGTCACGGATTACCTCGGCGCAACCAAAGGAACTGTGTCCCAAACGCTTAAAGTGCTTGAAAAGAAAGCCTATATTACGAAAGTCGCCGATGCCGGCGATAAGCGGGTCCAGCATCTTCAGGTGTCTGAATCCGGCCACCAAGTCCTGGCGTCCTGTATCCCGCCCTCCGCGTTTCATAAAGCCGGCGATACGATCGACGAAATGGACTGCAATCAGTTGGCTGACCTGCTTACCCGGATGCTCAGAGAAATGCAGAAAGCGAATCATTCAAAGACGTTCGGGGTCTGTAAAAGCTGTTATCTTTACCGCTTCGGTGAAACCCAAAATTATTGTGGCCTCACCCAGGAAGCGCTTAGCCAAAGCGATAGCGAAAAAATCTGCCGGGAACATACCCTTCCAATGATGCAGTTACGGGGTGAAAGGTCAACGGCGGCAGACCGTCTATGAAAGGAGCTGTTATCGCTTTTACGTTTCGAAAGGGGATGGATCGCGGCCGGCGCTTCGAGTAACCGGCTTGGTACGGGAAACCGGTGGCCGCAATCAGTAAAACGAACGGCTATTCACCGGGACTCTGATCGATCCGCTTGCCCGCATACAACAACGCGCCGGCTAAAATCGTGACCATAATGAAAATGACCCCGCCCAGGAAGAGGTCGCTGTTGAGCCACCGGTCGAAATCGAATCCGGCTTGTCCGGCTGTGCGGCCCGCCGCTTCCGGCCCTAACGCAATCCGAACGGGTTGATAGGAAGCCGCCAATGCGGCCTGCAAGGAAGCCGTGTCGTATACCGGTGGTTGCGCCGAATCATCACCATATTCCAGGACATAGGTTTTACCCGGTTCCGCGAAAAACAGCAGCCGATAACCATTGCCCCGCGCTTTGACTCCGGTAATCTCCAAGGACGGATTGTCGTCGTTCTGAATCACAATTCGGTATTCCCGATGGCGTTGTTCCGGGAATCGAATCTGCAGGTGTTCGCGGTGCAGGGCGCGAAAGTTGATCCGCTCCAAAGTTGCGTCACCGATCGGACGCCACCGCCCCGGATCACCCTGTTCGGCCTGCGCCGCCTCAACGACCGCGCGGCGGCTGAAGTTGCGCTGGGTGGTCTCGACGATGAAACCGGTCAGCGGCTCGCGTCGAGTCGTGATGTCGATGATAGTGCTTCGAGTGGCTTCATCCTGGCTCGCGCCAAACGCGGCAAGCGGATAATCCAGGCGGGCCACAGCGGGCCTGGACTGCACTTCGCGGGACCAATATTTGATACGGTCGATGCGCAATGGCGCCCGCCGTATTTGCGTGGTTTCGCTGCGGCCTCGCTCCCTGCCTTGCCACAATTCCCGGGTTATTTCGATGTTTTCGGATTCATAAGTCTGTACCGGCTCCTCGACGCGGACTTTTAGCCAGCGGTAACGATTGGCCGGCAACGGGATCTCCCGATTGTCCAGATCGATAAATTTCGAGTAGTCATAAATCAGCGCATTTTCGACCAGGCCGCTCCACCTGGCGCCGTCCATGGAACCAAAGACCTGCACTCGGTGTTCGAAGTTGACCAGCGAAGTCTGGAGACTCAAGCCGTCGGCCGGTGGATCATCGGATGTCAAACGCAACTGGATTTCAATAGCATGGGGCTCCGCCTGTTCCAGCGCGACGATCCGGGGCTGATGCCATTTCCGGACGGCCTTGCTGCGCTCGGAGCGCAACTTGACGATCAAGTACGGGGTCTCGGTCTTCTCCGCGTCAATCAGACGAAGATCCTTGAATCGGTCGCGGGTATGAAAATACAGCGGGCTATCCAGATCCACTGCGACAAATTCTTCCTGCGCGCTCGGCGGATGTTCGACCGGCCTTGAATACTGAAACGCGGCGGCCTGCGCGGCCGGAAAAAACAACCCAAGCAGAACGACGGCGAGCATTGGCAGTTTCATGATTCAGCGCCCTTTTCGCTCGAACCGACAATCACCTGGCGGTATTTCATGTAGATAAACGACCCGCTCAACAACAAGACGCCGAGCACGATAAAGGCCAGGATACGGTAAATCTGTTCCAGACGGGCCAGGTCATTGAAGAACACTTTCCAGGCGATCACCGCGAACAAACCCAGGCCGCATAATCGTAACATCGAGACATTCTTGCGGATTCCCGCCATCACCAATCCCAACGCAAACAAGGACCACAGGATCGACACCCCGCCCGAACGGAATCCCGGCACATACAGATACAGAACGGTATTGACTTCCAAGGTCAGGTACACAAACAGGAGCAGCAATGCGGTGAACGGAAACAGCTTCCGCGCAAAATCGCGTTCTCCTCCAACGCGGCGAATTCCGAGCCACGCGAAAGTCAGGAAAGCGGTTACCGCGGCGAAATCCAAGAAGCGCATCAACGCCGGTATCAAGGAATAATCGCCACGGTAAACCATCGCGGCAACATAACCATTGCGCGTTAGCGGCTCCAGGGATAACTGCCAGTGGAACAAATCAATCAAGACCAGCTTCGCAGCGACGATCAAGACCACGATCACGAGCAGGCGCCGCCATCCTTTACCCGATTCCGTCAGGACCTGGCGTAACAGCACGTAACCGGCCGCGAGCCAGACCAGGGTCAACACCGGCAAACGCAAGGGCGGGAAAATATAACCAAAAGTCCGGTTCAGCTCCAGTTGCAGGAAGACGAACAAGATCACGCCTGCGCCCAGGAAAAAGATCCGCACCGCGGCGTTCTGCGGAATAAAGGCGGCGACATCATTTTTCTGATCAATCAAAGACGAAGGCCGTCGCGGGCCCGTGCGGATAAACTTCTGCGCGAGTCCGATGGAAGCGATGGGTACGCCGAAACTGACCAGACGTTCCAGCCAATGCCGCCAAAATACCGGGAAAGGCAGGTCCTCCAGAGCCATTCCCCCGGTTCCGTATTGGCCCGGCAAATCCAGAAAACATAAACGGAAAAATACGAATCCATACAGAATATAAGCGAGTTGACGTAAAAATTCGCTCGGCGCTTTCCCCGCAATCCACAGCATGACCAGCGCTTGAATCGCCCAGCTCACGGTGAGCCAGCGATCGGATAATACCAGGGGCAGGGTGACCGTCACGAAGAACGCGGCCAATCCGGTAAACCCCACCAGCATTTCCCGGTCGAGCAGCCGGTTCATCAAAAAATAGAATAGGTGCAGCACGTAAAACGCAGCCAGCCCGAGGCTGATCGCCGCGACCCAAATCCGCCCGTAAGCCTCCTCGACCATTCCATAGCCAATCGCAAAGAAAATCCCGGCATTGATCATCAGCCCGAGCAAATCCAGCACCGTCGATTTGGTCCGGTTGACCAGGCAGAACAAAAACACGAGCGTGGAATAGAGCACGAAAAAGGCGACCAGGAACGGCATGACCACCCAAAAATCGGCGGCCTCGTATTTCTGCATGGCGCCGAAGAACAACAGGTAGTTGAAGAAAAAGCTTAGATAATTCAGCAGATGCCAATTCTTGTAATAGCTGATTCCAAGGATGCCCGAGCCCAGCACCAACAGGTACGAAAACAATCCGGTAAAGTTGACAACGCCGGTGGACAACAAGATCGGCGTGGTATAGCCGCCGATCAGGCCGAACACCGCCACCAGCATGGAATCGTAACGCACCGCCAAGGCTCCGGCGCACACGGTGATAAAAGCCATCAGCGCGAAGGCCGCATACATGCCGAACAAATGGTAAAAGCCGAATCCCGCGAACACCGCGAAATACAAGGTCGCGATGCCCGCTCCGATCAGTCCCTGCCCGAGCAACTGATAGATTCCGCCCAATTGGCGAATGCCGACGGTCACCAGCGCCGAACCGAACAGCAGGGTTAACGCGACCCGGGCTTTTTCACCCAATAATCCGATGTCAATCGAATACTTTAAGAAGAATCCGATCCCGGTCACCAGCACCACCACTCCGATCCGCAGCAACCAATTGCTCGCGATCGCATATTCCATGGCGACCCCTTCGGGCCGATACTCCTGCCCGACCACGATCCAGCTCCAGATCTTCCGCAATACTTCCCGCCCGGCGCGTTCGAAACGGCCGGGCCCGTTTGGAGTTTGCCAACCTTGTTCCCAGGATTCGGAACTCCCGGCCGTCGTGCTTGCGGCTGGAATCGGGACTTCCGCATTGGCGTGAGCTTCGATCGAAACTCGAGGGATCTCTCCGAGCCACTCCGGTTCCTGGTCACGAACGGGCCGGGCGGATGACTCGGAAATGTTTCCAAACTCTTCGAAAGTGGCAATTTGAGTTTGGCTTTGCCCTGCTTCAGACGGCGTTTCAGGCGGAACCGCCGTGGAAATAACCGTTTTCAGCAAATGATCCATGCGTTGCTGCATGCGTTGCTGGTTGTGTTCCAGCGCGGCCCCTATTTGCTGTAAAGCAACGGAAAATTCCTGACTGAAGCGCAACAGATGCGAAACCCGCCGAAGCAAAATAATCGCCGCGATCGGCAATGCCAAGACCACCAGCACAGCTAACAAGCCCAGCAGTTCCATAATAAAAGTCTCCAGGATTCGATTTTTACGGTAACAGAACAGTACTGCCCGCTGCCTTACGGACTTCTAATATCCTCGTGCTCTGAGAGAAAAGAGTCGGAGTTACGGAATGTCTAGGTGTTTTCGCGCCAGGCGTCACGAATGTCGGGTTCCGCATTGCTGGCGACAATCGGTACACCTTAAGAAAACCTAGCGTAGAATAACCCAAAAAGCTTCCGCTGTTGCAATGGATTCCTAACAATCTTATTGGCTCAGCGAGGTTTTTTGAATACCAATGCTATTGGATCGCGAGTGCTCCCGGTCTGTTTCGGATCCTAGGCAGGATGGGCATGGCCCACCTTATGCTTTCCTGCTCCGGGCGCGGTGGGCGCGGCGCCGCTCTACTCGCTCGTTGAGTCAACGAACATTGCTCTGAGATAGGCCAACCGTGTCGAAGGAATGGCAACCTCAATTTGGAGCAGCGGAGAAATCAGACGCCTGAAGATCAAGCTCAAACACCCGGAGATGGAGAAATACGCCATTGCTTCGGTTTCCATAGTCGGCCAAACAGTCTTTGAGGTCTCCGGAAAGCCATGAACAAGACTCCGTGCAGAACCCTTTCCTCTTCCGGCATAGGCTTATCATCTTCAATCCAATCCCGTTGCTGTCTGATCACATCCGGGTCGCTCAGGCATTCGTCCAGGGTCGGGCCGCTGCCAGCATTCATTGGCTCGAATCCGGTTGCCAGGAAATTTTTTACAAGCGTTAAGTTGCGAGCCGCATGGTCGACCGTATGTACCGTGATGCCGCCGGGTTTGGTAATCCGAAACAGCTCACGGCAGAACGCATTGCGTGGCGCTTCCTGTACTTCGGGCGGCTGCTCAACCGGATTGCAGTCATAACCACACTCGGCCTGACCAATGTGCTCCAGCACCGATACGGAAAAGCTCAAATCCAGCAGCCGGTCTGGAATGACGCGGCTATCAACACCGAGCAGGCACCGGTACAGGGAACATGGGTAAGGCAGGTTCTGAGGGACGTTGGCGAGGCCGCCGCCGGTAGCATTGTTGTACGGATCGATAATGCACAGCCTGGCGCGCTGGAAGGCTCGTAAATACTTAAAATTCTGCCACGGCCCGATTTCACAGACGAAGCCTTCCATCTCTCCCGTATACCCGCTTAAAAAGCGGGTGATTTCCAAGTGCTGATAATACTTGGTATAGACGGCGGCTCGAGCCGAGTTTTGCTCTTCAGTAAAGGCGGATTTACGCAGAAGTTTAATCATTTTCCAGTCGGTACTGGACAATAGACATCATTACAAAATGGATAAGAAAAGAGTATTAATCGTTCATGATCGGTTGCTGCGAAGTCTCGGATTGATCGGACGATTGTTCGGAAATATCTTCGTACAGGCCGGTCAATTTACGTTTGAACTCGTTGGTGATCAACGCCGCGTCGTTACGTTGTTGAACCACGCGCGGCGTGATCAGGACCACGAGTTCGGTACGGGTAAGCGTCTTTTGGGTATTCGAAAACAATGGACCCACATACGGGATATCCTTGAGCAACGGAATTCCGCTGACGGTCAGGTCCCGCTGGTCCTGGATCAGACCTCCGAGAACAATGGTATCCCCGCTCGCCACGGCGATCGTACTTTCAATCTTGCGTTGCTGAATGGTCGGGGAATTCAGATCCGAACTCGTGGTTCTAGTGGCTTGATTCGCTTCCTGTTTGATTTCCATGATGACCATGCCGCCCGCATTGACCCGCGGCTTGATTTTCAGCGTAACCCCGGTGTCGATCAATTGAATTTGGTTGGTGACAAAGGCGTTTTGACTGCCATCGGCGGCAACAGTAGCACTGCTGGTATTGGTCGCTTGCGAGGTTGCAATCGGCACCTTGTCACCGACATTGATCAGCGCTTCCTGGTTATTCAGCACCATCAATGAAGGCGATGCGACGACGTTGACCTTGTTGTTCGAGGCCAGAGCCGTCAATATCGCCCGGATCGTGCTCGCGCTGTCGGTGATCGAATAACTGAACCCATCGCGGGGTCCACGCAGAGGGTTGGTCAGAGGCCGACGCATGGCTGCATCGGTCAATATCGCGGTTGCGCCGTAGGGACCGAGAGAATGGTTGAAAAACCACTGAACGCCGTATTGCAATGAATCCACAAGCCGAACTTCGACAATCGTCGCATCGATCAAAACCTCGAGCGGCGGAATATCCAGTTGCAAGATCACTTTTTTCAGAATGTCATAGGCCTGGGCCGATGCGACGATCACCAGGGAATTATTTTTTTCATCCGGGATTACCCGTACCTCCTGGTCCTTGCCGACGCTGAACTGGCTTGCGGTAGCGGCGCGGGGTTGGTCGCGGGGCTTCTTGGCGTTATCGGCGTTGTCGGTCCCGCCGATTTCGGTGGCGGTGCTGCCCGGTGCAACCTGCGCACGCGGCGTCGCCTTGGGTTTTTCTTCTGCAAAAATATTGTTCAGAATGTCCGCGAGATCAACCGCCTCAACGTTCTGCACGCGGTAGACATAAGCACCGCCGCCGCCGGCTCCGGTTTCCTCGATACTGCGGTCGAGGCGATCCAGCCAGACGCGGGCTTCCCGCAGATATCCAGGCTGCGGCGTGATCACCATCACCGTGTTCATCCGTTCAATCGGAATCACTTTGAACATTCCGCTCAATGGACTTTCCGCTTCCTTGCCGAAGATTTCATTCAGTTCTTCGACCACGGTCTCGGGGTCGACATTTTTCAGCGGATACATCAACACCGACATTCCCTTGAGCAGGTTTACATCAAAAATTTCGATTGTCTCCAGCACATTGCCGAGTTCCGAAGAACTGCCCGCAACCACCATCAAGTTCCGCATTTTGTCGATCCTGACGACGGCTTTTTCGGGCAACAAGGGCTCCAGGATTTTCTGCATTTCCTCGACGCCGATGTAGCGCAGCGGGATCACCCGGATTTGAAATCCGGGTGGGATCGTTTGACCGATCCTGGCCAGTTCCGGAGGATTGGCTCCGCTCAGTGATTTCACGGCCGATTCGATGATATAACCGCCCTCGTTCTTGATCAGGACCATTCCATTCATCCGCAAGACCATCTCGAGTGTCGGAATCAATTCGTGAAGGTGCAGCGGCCGCGCGGTTTGGATCGTGACCTGGCCGGATGCATCGGGCGACATTACGTAGTTCTGTTTGAGTGTTTCTCCCAAAATTGTCCTCACGAACTCGCCGATGTCGATGCCATCAAAATTCAGCGAATAGGTATTCCCGGTTTTGTCTTCCCGGCCTTCCCCGATGCGCGGAGTCTGGCCGCCGACATACGTTCCGGTTCCGGGGTACATCTCGACAACCGGTTTTTTTTGGTCCTTGTTTTCGTCCAGATTCAGGTCGGTAAATTGGGTGTCATGCTGTTGTTTGTCCTTGATCATGGCGACCGGCTCCAGCGGCAACCGGTCCCGCATGGATGGACCGAGCGCTTCACAGCCAACCGAAAGCAAAGTTACCAGCGCCAAGGCACGCAAGGTTTTATACGGCGAATTTTTCGTTCTCATTCCGAACCATTTTGTTTTAACGCTTCTTTTTGTCGAGGTTGTTTAACCGGTTCCGGGGGAATTTTCGGTTTCGGCTTCTCGCCAGGGTCCTTGTCCTTGGGTTTCTTGCGGAGATCCCGCAGCGGCCCTTTGGGTTTCGGTTTCCAGACCCTAAGTTCCTGACGCGTCCCACCCTGGTTCAAGATCAACCGGTCCCCCTGGATTTCGTCCACATCCCAACCATCGATCGTTCCATTGACCTGCAAACGCTGATAAGCGCCCTTGCTGTCCTTTAACACGGCCGTCGTCCCAGCCGGAGCGGTTACAACACCCATGAGCTTGATCTGCAGGTTTGCCTGGTCTACCGGGGCACTTGTAACCGGTGCTTCCGCCGCTTCCGCGACCGGACGCCGGCCCTCGATCATGAGCGGGCGCTCCACGAATTCAGGAAAGCTTTCCTTCGGGGCCAGTACAAATTCGTGACTGCCGATCAGGTCGAACTCGAGGTCCGCCACGACCGGTTGCTCCAGAACTTTCCTGGACTGACCGATGCTGTAATTCAGATAGGCCCATTCGACCGCATTCAGCAACATCAATACGCCGCAAAGACCGAGCAGCAGATGTGTTAATACAGGGCTGTTCGTCGTCAACATCAATTTTGTAAGGTCCGGATATAACCGCTAACATCGAAATTTACATTCAATTCATTGGACGGCAGCAATTTTCGGGTTCTTGGATCGCGGCGGGCGCTAATGGCGCGAATGGTCAGATTATCGATTATAAGCATCGGCCTGGCGGTCTCGATGTCATAAAGAACGTTACGCAAGGCCATGGTATCGCCCGACATCTGAACCTTGACCGAGGTTTTGATAAAGTGATCTTCCTCGGTCTCCGGTACAACCTGCGTGCTGAGCAGCCGCCCCCCCGCATCGACGACAACTTTTTTGATCAACTGCTGCAAGTCCGCCGACGCCAGCGCCGGCGTCGCACGATCGCTGAAATGATTCTGATCGCCCTGTTCAGTTTTCAATCGGTCCAGATACTGCAGCACCTGACCCTTACCCGCCGCGATGCGTTTATAGCGCAACAGCTTAAATTGCAAATCTTCAATTCGGTCGTTGGCGGAAGTCGCGGCATTGATCAGAGGCGCAAAAATTGCCGCGAGCACCAACACTATACATAAAAACAGCAGCGCGAACGCCAGCAATCGCTGCCGGTCCCTACTCAGCTGCTTGATCACTTTCGTCTCGGCGAATCACGGAGGTTGCAATTTGGAAACGCTCCAATCCTGAAATTCTGTCCTGGCTGACCGGCGAAATAAAACTCGTGTCCTTGAACATCGGTGATGCCTCGAGGACTTCGATCAATGCGGATGCAGACGGCGATTGACCGTGAATCTGCAGTTTCGGATTACGATAACTGACATGAATCAACCAGGTATCATCCGGAATGCGCATGGATAGTTCATTCAGGATTTCCACAATGGCCAGGTCCGTCGATTTCTTTCGCAACAAGAAATCCGATTCACGCAGCAGGGCATCCGCATCTTTTTTTAAGTTCTGGACCGTGTCGGCAATTTTGCTTTGCCGTTGAAGTCCGGTTTCCAGCTCCGCCAGATACGTCCGTTTCATCCACAACGGCAATGCGGCCATCAGGGCGATCAACCCCGCCAGCAATATCATCAAAAAACCATTAATCAGCCGCTTGCGGTTATCCGGCCGGTCGTGAAGTTTCTGCGGCAGCAAATTGTATCGAAGTTGCGGCTTCTTTCGACCGCTCTGTTCAGCCATCGCGACGTCGACGCGTCCGGGAAGCAAGCCCAGCCCGGCCATCCGTTTCAGCGTCGCATCGAGATAGGTGCGCGGCACCAGAACCAATTCAGCCTTGATCTGCTTGCGCTCCGAAAGTTTCTCAACCAATCTTACGTCGTAATAAATCTGATCCAGCCTGAACGGTGTCAACCGTTCCATCTCATAGCCCACGACCTGATACAGGTTCGACTCCGCGGCGGACGGCAGAGTAACGACCCTGACCAGGACCTGGTCCGCGTCCAGGCGCAGCACGATCGGGATTTTCAGCAGGTCCGGGTTGCGCGAAACCATCTGGAACCAGACCTCGCGTCCTTCGTTGTTGAGCACGACGTCGCCGAATTCCTTGCCCGGTTCTTCGGTCAACAAGGTTAAATGAAAATTATCTCCGCGTGAACCAACCAGAAGATAATCATACGATTCGGTGACCATTTTCCGCAGCCATGCCGGCGCCATGGCCGACAACTCGGCGAACCACCACGTAAAAAACCCGCGGATATCGAATTCAATCCGGGTGTCCAGTTTTATCATATTGTAGAAATCGTCACTCCCCAACCGGCTCCGGAGGCTGCCGCAAAAAGCTAAATCCGGACCTCCCCGTCGATCCTGAATCCCCATTCCTGGCTAAAGAATTTTCTGGTTACCGCACCCCAAACAAAAAACGGGTCCCGACTTAGGGTAGCTCTGATCAAATCAGAGCTATCCGCAGTGCAGGGATGCACGGCCAAAATCGGACCGTATAAGCGTCCGATTTTGTAAGGCAACTCTGCCAATCACATTGGCAGGGTTGCCGAGCGCTGAGAAATCCAGGATGGATTTATTCAGCGTTTCCTTAGAATTTGTCGGTGCCATTCTGGTTAACGACAACCACCGATTGTCCAAATAGCGATCCTGCGGCGGGAAATTTCTTTTTCCATTCAAGAAACATAAACGGCGTTCCCAAATTGCTGGCTTTTTTTATGACCGCCGAAATCCCCGCCCGCTGGCCATCCGGAAGCAGCGCTTCCGAATGAACCCGGAATGTCGTTCCTTCCGCCGCGACGAACTGTAATTCCTGGACCGTCACCGGAAACTGCGGCGACGGCAGATTTTGTACCGCGTTGGCAACCCGTTCTTCCAGATAAATATCGATAATTTCTTCCGTTACGTCGGGTAATGCCCGCAAAACCGCGACCGGCGCCTTGCTCGGGTCGATCCCCTGCGACCCGTTGTAAACCGTCATAATCGACTCGAGTTTACGATATAAGTCTCCGGAAACACCGAGTACCAATTGAAGCTCCTGAATGGTCCGAAAAGGCTGATTGCGCGGCCCGTAATTCAGTCCCGCTTCCAGATATTGCTCCTTTTCCGCGCCTTGAGGCCTTCTGAATTCATCGGGATCGATCCAGTCTAGTATACCATCGGCGAGCCCGGCTTCATCATTGCTCGGATCCAGACGCTGCAGCAGCCGGATCAATATCGCTTCCGGTATATTGTTCGGGTTGAATTTCCCGGCTTCATCATTAATACTGACCCGAACCCTGGCTCCCGCGAACAAAAATTCGTAAACGCTTCCATCCGTCCGCCATTTTTTTTCATTGTTGGTGTCGATCAACCGCAGCATCGCATAATAGATTCCTGCGTCGGCCACCGAACCGGCTAACACGCTTTCCCGTGCATTTCGCACCAAATCAATTTCGCGCCGCATATCCAACGAAAAACTCGCCGCCATCACGGTAAGTATCACGATGACCCAAAGCACCAGGACCAATGCGATTCCTGAGGCCGGACAACGGCCAGGTAGGCGGCGTTGCATTTCAGTCCAGATCGTCGTCCGGTATCCCGGCCAGCCCTTGTTCGGGCGCGGACAGCTGCGGGCTCACCATCATCGGCGGCCAGACGCGCCCGCTTTGCATCCGCAGTTCGATCTTGATCAGAAAGGGCATGAATTCCCTGTCCTCCCACTGCTCCAACCATTGACCTTCGGGAGCTTTGATTTCGAAGCGGTCGGCGCCGAAATAGGATACCTCCATGCTCTCTATGCCGCTCAGCAAGCGGACGTCCTCGATGGCGGCATCGGCGCCGTCCAGAGCCGGATAAAAAGGCTTGAGGTTCGCGATCAGCACGCCCGAATCGTTTTCCTTGACGACTTCCAGATTAATTTGATGCAGACCTTTTCGCCGCGCGCTGCTCGGAAGGTCGGAAACGAATTGAATCGATTTCTCGGTTCCGGTGAATGAAAATTTCACGTTGTCGTCGCCGGACAAGTCATCGATAACCGGCCGCACGGTGTTCAGGTGGTATCTTAGAAAATTCTGCACGATCAGCATCCGGTCGAGGTCCGCGGCGCGATTTTCACCGGCATCCCAAATCCGCGCGCCCATTCGAATGCTGCCGAACAACAAGGTCATCATGATCGATAGTAGAACCAGACCGATCAGGACTTCCAGCAGCGTAAATCCGCGTTCCGGCTTCTGCGCTTCCATCGGCTCTACAACGCTCATCGATCGAGCGTTCACACGCGTGGTCCTATCCGCAAGGTTTCGACAACCAACGAGCGGCTTTCCCAGCGGACCGAAACCTGTACCCGATACAACAAAAATTGCAACCCGCTGGCTTCATCATCCAGATCGCCATCGTCATAGGGTTGCACATTGATCGACCATGAGTACATTCCATCGAATTCTCCGTGGCTTTCTCCGATTTCGATTTTCTGAGTATTACCGACCGTAGCCAGCATCGATTCAGCCAATAACAACGCGCGGCTGTAGGTTTCCCCCGTGGATGCCAAATGGATGCCTTTGCCGAAAATTTGCATCAGTATCCCCAGGGTAACGGTCAGAATCGCAAAGGCGACCAGAATTTCCAATAGCGAGAACCCGGACACAGAGTTCCGGTTACCCTTAAGGCTGCGCTTCATGAGAGATATTTACCGCCAGTGCCGGTCTCCTGCGCGAATTCGCTATTCCGCCTCGGAGAAGATTTCGACGCTCCCCGTCAACCAGTTCACATCGACCAAACGCTTTCGATTTCCGGCTTCGAGCGTCACCCGACCACCGCTCGAAGAACCGTCCGGGAAGAACCGGATGATTCCGCTCTTTTCGCCGGTAACTTCCGAATCCGCGGTGGTCAAACGCATCGTGATCGACTCGGGTACCGAATAAACCTTCGATCTTCCCGTAATTTGATAGACATTGGTTTCGACATCGACATTGAATTCGGTTTCAACATTTTTGGACACGGCATGGCCGCGAAGATACCGTAGCGAGGATGCGATTTCGCGCGATGCGCTTTGTAACCGAACCGAATCGAGCCCCCTGGAGAAATTAGGAACCGCCAAAGCCATCGCAATCACCGCGATGGTCAACACGAGCAACATCTCCAGCAGGGTAAATCCACTCGCAATCCTTCGCCGGCGGCACACCCTGCGGTCATCTGGCCGGACCGCCAAAACCGGATGATTTAAGCGCGCGAAGTCAGCCTCCAGACGAAATTTTCATCGGCTATTCCCAACTCACGACATCCTGATCCTCACCTTCCCCGCCTTCGCGGTTATCGCTGCCGAGACTCACGATATCGAACGTCCCATGTTCACCGGGGGATTGATAACGATAATCATACTGCCAGGGATCCTTTGGAATGCCTTTCTTGCGCAGATAAGGACCATTCCAGCCATTCACGTCGGAAGGCTGTTCCACGAGCGCAACCAGTCCTTCCTGACTATTCGGATAACGCCCGACATCCAACTTGTACATATCGAGCGCGGCCGAGAGGTCATTGATCTGCAACCGCGCCGTTTTGGTTTTGGATTCGCCGAGGTGTTTCATCACCTGAGGGCCCACCAAACCGGCTAAAAGGCCGATGATCGCCAGAACGACCAATAGCTCGATCAACGTAAAGCCGGTCTGCCGGTTCGAATAAGTTCCTCGGAATAAATGCTTTGTTCTATTCACCGATAATATACTCATCTAATAATTAATAGATAACGTCAATTAAGGAATCGCTGATTAATTCAGCGATTCCTGCGGTGCAGGGATGCACTGCCAAAATTAGACGCTGTAAGCATTAAATTTTGTGAGGCAACGCCAAATCGCATTGGCAGCGTTGCCGGCCGCTGAGAAATCCAGGATGAATTTATTCAGCGCTTCCGTAAGGGTCGGTCCTGGTCAAAAGGCCAGGTCGTTCACACTCAGAATCGCCATCAGGATAGAAACAATGATGCCGGCGATTAAAAGCCCCAAGCCCACGATCAACACGGGTTCCAACAAAGTCAACATGCGCTCGATGGACACCCGGATTTCGCGGTCGTAAGTCACGGCCACCCGGTTCAACATTTCCTGGAGACTCCCGGTCTCTTCACCGAGCTGCAACATCTGCATGGCCAATTTCGGAAACAGCCCGGATTCGATCATTGGAGTGGTCATTTCTCCCCCTTCCTTAAGACAGACCGCGGCCTTTTCGACCGTTTCCGAGAGGATCCTGTTATTCAGCGTTTCCTTCACGATCGATAGCGCTCCCAACAACGACACCCCATTTCCGAGCAAAGTTCCCAGCGTCCGGCTAAAGCTCGCAATCTCCAGTTTCGTGATCAAATCCCCGAGCATCGGCATTTTCAGCAACCGTTTATCCCATACGTACCGGCGCTCGGGATTCGAAAACTGATAACGCAGGTATAAAAACAACGCGCCGATCACGAGCAGAACAGCCCACCAGAAATTCTGCAAGAACTCGGAGACCCCCACCACGATTTGAGTCGGCAGCGGCAATTCTTTCCCGGCGCTCTCGAACATCTCCTGAAATTGCGGAACCACGAAGGTCAGCAGCACAACCAACGACAGCACCGCCATCGACACCAGAATAAGCGGATAAATCAATGCGGTCGTTACGGTTCCGCGCAATTCCCTGGAACGCTCCAGATAATCTGAAAGCCGGTCCAGAACCGCTTCCAGATTGCCGCCGGCTTCCCCGGCGCGAATCATATTCAAATAGAACCTGGAGAAGACCCCGGGTTGGGATTCCAATGTTTCGGACAGCGGCGATCCGCTCCGGACTCCGTCCAGGACCCGGGTCAACAAAGGTCTCAATGTCGAATCTTCCGGAACCAGATCGACCAGCAAAAGCAAAGAACGATCCAATGGTAAACCGGAGCTCAGCAGGGTCGCAAGCTGCTTGGTCATCTCGCCGATGTCCTTCTGTGAAACTCGCGCCTGACTGGAACGCCGGAAAGTCAGACTGCTAAACGGCCGCGAGCTTGCCGACACTACTTGGATCGGAATAAAACCGTCGGCCTGCAGCGCGGCGACCAGCGAGTTTTCATCCGCCGCCTCGCGCTGGTCTTCGACCATTTTGCCGTCGCGGCCGACCGCTTTATACAGGAACACCGGCATAGGCTTCAGGATTCCGTGCTGACCCGGAGGACTTCCTCAATCGTGGTCAGGCCCAGCAACGCCTTGCGCAATCCGTCCTCGTACATGGTTTCCATGCCTTCCTCCATCGCCTTGTCCTGGATCTGGCCTGATTCACTATGCGCAAGCACCAGACGGCGCAGCGGATCGGACATCACCAGGAACTCGAGAATGGCCATCCGCCCGATGTACCCGATCCCGCTGCACTCGGCGCAGCCGACCGGCGCATACAGGATAACCGGCCCTGTGGGCACGAACTTGCGCAAGTTCATTTCCTGGACCGCCTCGGGCAAGACTTCATATGGTTTACGGCAACGGCCACACAGCCGGCGAACCAGGCGTTGCGCGAGGATCCCGTTCACGGTGGAAGTCAACAGGTAATCGTCGAGGCCCATATCCAGAAGTCTGGTAATTCCACCGGCGGCGTCGTTGGTATGCAGCGTCGACAATACCAGATGGCCGGTCAAGGCCGACTGGACCGCGATGCGCGCGGTCTCCAGATCGCGCATTTCGCCGATCATGATCACATCGGGGTCCTGACGCACGATCGATCGAAGCGCACTCGCGAAGGTCAGGCCGATTTGGCTTTTGGTCTGGATCTGATTGATTCCGGGCAATTGATATTCGACCGGATCTTCAACCGTGATGATTTTTCTCTCGGGCGTATTCAAACGGTGCAGAGCGGTATATAAATTGGTCGTCTTGCCACTGCCGGTCGGACCGGTAATCAAAATGATCCCATGCGGTAACCTCAGGATCTCGAGAAAACGGTCCAATACCTTGCCTTCAAAACCCAGGCTTGCGAAATCCAGAACGATACTCTTTTTGTCCAGCAACCGGATGACCAGGCTTTCGCCGTGCATGGTCGGAACCGTGGAAACCCGCAGGTCGAGTTCCTTGCCCTGGATCTGCAAATTGATGCGGCCATCCTGCGGTAAACGGCGCTCGGCGATATTCAGATTCGCCATGATCTTGATCCGCGAAATAACGGCCGCCGTCGACCGCAGTGGGGGCGCCTCGATTTCCCGCAGCACGCCGTCGACTCGCAAACGGACTTTCAACTGGCGTTCGAATGGTTCGATGTGAATATCCGATGCCCTGGAATCCACGGCGGACTGCAAGATTAGATTGACCATGCGGATCACCGGCGCTTCACTGGCCAGGTCCTTGAGGTGCTGGATATCATATTCGTTAATGTCATCATCGAAACCAAAATCGTCTTCGATCCTGGACTTGCCGGAACCGAACTGACGTCCCAGCGCCTCATCGATTTCCGAAACTACTCCGATCGTTTTCTGAATCGTTGCATTGCTCGCGAGCGACAAGGCCTGAACCACGAAATCGTCAATGGGATCCGCCATTGCGATCACGATCGCATCCCCGTCTTTTCGTACGGCAATCACGTGGTACTCCCGCAGGAACTTAAATGTAATCCCGTCCCCAAATGGGGAAACCTCCGAATAATCCTTCTCCGACATCAACGGCAGGCCGGTGACCTCCGCCAATGCCGAAGCCGCATCCTTTTCCGACAGCAGTCCCAGTTTGATCAACAGCGCCGGAAGTTTTTCGTCACCGGCTTGTTCGACCAGCCGCGCGGCCCGTTTCAGGTCACTTTCCCGGACATGACCGCGCCGCAGTAACCGTTCCGCAAAAGCGTCATAATCCGACCGGATCACCTCGACCGGCAACACCGTATCGGCCGCTGGCGGCGCCATTTCTACAATCGTGCTAAGCGTATTCAATGTAATTCTATTCTCGTATTCGACATTCGCGACCGAAGGACCGCAATTCTGACCGGGCGTCCCGCTCGCAATCGTCCGGTCGTACTGGTTCAGCCCACGCAATCCCGCTCAAAGGCGTCCGGCCACGTAAAGGTTCACGTTCTAGCCCGTCTGCTTCATTTGCTCCTGCAAAGATTCCCAGACCGAAGCCGCGTTCAGTTCCGCAACGATTCTGATGTTCGTTTCATGGTCCTCTGGATTATCTGACGCGCAATCATTTACTTGATCCCGCGTGGCCAGACAAAGTTGATTTTGCTTGCGGGCCCCGGTGAGGCACGGCGAAGTCCAGGTATACAGCATGATTGCAGGAATCCCCAATGCAGCCGCGAGATGAGATAAACCGGTATCGACGCCAGCGACACCGCTGGCTCCCGCAAGCAGCCGCGCCATTGCGGTCAAATTCATCCGCGGGAGTACCCGGCAACTCTTGCACGCCGACGCGAGACGGTCCGCCCGTAAGCGTTCCTGCAGATTGCCCCAGGGCAGCAACACGTCGAAACCCTCGTCCGCGGCGAGACTTCCGAGTTTGATCCATTCGACCTCTTGCCACAGTCTCCTCTCCGCGCTGGTCGCGTGTAAAAACACGAGGTAAGGCACTTCATCGTAATGACTTCGAAAGGACTCCCGCTCAAGGCCATAATCCAAATCAGTCATATCGTAGTGGTAACCCAGTATCTTTGCAAACAACTCCCGCAGCCGGTCGATCGCATGCCGGTCGCGAGAAATTTCGAAACGTTTCCGGTACGCGATCGACGCCAGTCCTTCCCTGCACGACGACCAGGTCATTCCGGCACGGGTCCCGCGCGCCAGACAGGCCACGATCGCGCTTTTGATCAAACCCTGCGCGTCGATGATATGATCGTAACGCGCAGATCGAAGCCGGCTCAGCGCGGCGCCGGCTTCCGTAATCGAACGGCGGGAAAACGGATCACGCCGCCAGCGTCTCAGGCTGATCGGAATCACCGTTTCGACCGCCGGATGCCAGGACGGTATTTCCGCAAACGGTTGCTCCGCGACCCAGTCGAAGCGCATCCCCGGACAATGCTTTACCGCGTCGGTCACCGCGGGCAGCGTATGGATCAAATCGCCCATCGACGAGGTTTTGACGATCAGTACCCTCACCCGCCCGGCAGCTCCGACAATACCAGTTCGGGAGTCGCGTCCAACGGCAGCACCCGGGCGCCGGGCTGCCGGCATGCGGGGTTGCCGATCCGATCCGCATCGGCGATGATCAATACCTGTTTCTTGAGGGCCAGCGCAATATGCATTAGACCGGAATAGCCGGTCAGCACAACGTCGGCCAGCGACAGCAGGTCGATCGCTTCGGCGAGGTTCGTCTTGCCGATAAAGTTTTGAACGCGCTGGGCGGTTTCGCCAATCCGGATTCCGGTGTCATGATCCGTTTCCTCCCCGAGCAGCCAGACCTGCCATCCCTGGTTCACGGCGCCAGCGGCCAGGGATGCATAGAATTCAGGTTCCCATCGATCACCCCGGCTCGCCCCGCCTCCCGGGCACAATGCGAGCACGGGTTCACGGGACTCGATGATCGCGAATTTTTCCATCACCGGGATTTGATGATGCAAACCGATATCGAGCTCCGGCAGCGCAAGCTCAGCCGGAAAATCGGCCCTACTGTCGAGTCCCGGAGCTACGAATTTTTCTAATACGGTCCAATGCCCGGCGGCCCTGGTATCGTTCAGCAGCGGTTTCGGCAAATAACCGGTCCGCACCGGGATGCGGGCCAGCACAGGAATCGAAGTGAACCGCCACCCGGCGCTCAATTGGATTGCATGACTGTAACCGAAGGAGCGGATCTGCCGCGCAAAGGACCAACAATCGGCAATCCCGAAACGTTCGAAACCACCGGGCAGAGCAATCGCTTTGGCGATCTGCGGCATCCTTTCCAGCAGCGGGTGCAGCGCCGGTGGCGCAAGCACATCGATCCGGCAAGCCGGATCCCGATTCTTCAGTGCGATAAACAGGCTCTGCGCCATCACCGATTCTCCGATCCGGTTCGGCGCGGTCACCAGATAACGGCGTGGCTCCCCGGTCATTGAATGCGGCGGAAGGAACGATCCGGGATTCGGCCCGGCCGGTCAATCCGAACCGGGAGAAGGTCCGCGCATGCGTGCCGGCGCGATCCGGGAACCATTTGGTCCCTCAGACGACCGGGGTCAGCCACTCCGGATGATCATGGATCCGTCCGTACACCGTGTCGAAATAGAGCGCCTGCAATCGTTCCGTTACCGGTCCCCGCCCGCCGGAACCAATCTTTCGGTCATCGACTTCCCGGATCGGCGTCACTTCGGCCGCGGTACCGGTTAAAAACGCTTCGTCGGCGATATAAACCTCATCCCGGGTGATGCGTTTTTCGAGCACACTCAGGCCAAGACTTTCCGCAATCGTAAAAATCGTATCGCGGGTGATGCCTTCAAGCGCATAGGTGAGGTCCGGAGTGTATAGTTTACCCCTGCGTACGATGAAGATGTTTTCACCGCTACCCTCGGCGACACAACCTTCGTGATCGAGAATCAGGGCTTCATCGTAACCGGCTTTGATGACCTCCTGCAGGGCCAGAATGGAGTTCATGTAATTGCCATTCGCCTTGGCTTTGCACATCACGCTGTTGATATGGTTCCGGACGTAGGAAGCGGTGCGCAGACGCAGCCCTTTTTCCATGTTTTCCGCGCCGAGATAACTTCCCCATTGCCAGGCGGCGACCATCACATGGACCTTCAGATTATCGGCTCTCAGACCCATGCCTTCCGCCCCGAAAAAGCACATGGGCCGAATATAGGCGCTGTCCAGATTATTTTTATGAACCGCTTCGCACTGGACACGATTCAGGGTTTCCTTGTCATACGGCATTTTCATATTCAGGATATGCGCGGAACGGAACAACCGATCGGTGTGCTCATGCAATCTGAAAATCGATGTCCCCGGCTCGGCTTGATACGCGCGCAAGCCCTCGAAAACGCCGCATCCGTAATGAAGGGTATGGGTCAGCACATGGATTTTGGCTTCACGCCAGGGTAGCCATTCACCGTCCAGCCAGATGACCCCGTCTCTGTCATCCATCAACATGGCTTGTTCCTCCGGATTATCATGTCATTCATTATCCCATCAAACGCAGCCAGATTTGCTCTACCCGCGTCCGCAGCTCTTTCAACTCATGGTCTGGAATCAAGGCTGGCCGTTCCTGCAACGCGGCCCGATGCCCACGGTTTCTATACTCAAAATAAGCGCTCTTCAAAAAGTCCGCCTCTTCCGTACGTAGCAGCCCCGTTGCTGGAAGAATCTCGAGCAGACGAACCGTATCCGAAAATTCGAGGAGATCAGAATTCCGATGAGCGTGTGATAAAGCGCCGAATTGTACTATAAACTCTATGTCAGCAATACCGCCGGCGCCTTGTTTGAGATCGAATTCATCCTGGTTACGGATGGATAGATTTTCGCGCATTTTCTCACGCATCTCGCGAACATCCTTCTGTAGCACGCACAGATCCCGTTCGCGCGCGAGAACCTTCGCACGCACGCCGGCAAACCGTTTGCCGAGCAATTCATCGCCCGCGACAAAGCGCGTGCGCACCAGCGCCTGATGTTCCCAGGTCCAGGCCTGATTGAGTTGATATTGTTCGAACGCGTTGACGTGAGAAACCAGCAAGCCCGACCTACCGCTTGGACGCAGACGCATATCCACTTCGTACAACAGCCCGGACAACATTTTGGTATCCAGCAGGTTAATTACCCTTTGACCGATTCTCGCGTAAAACTGCACACAACTGATGGGCCGGGCGCCGATCGTCCGGGATTCGCCGTCGGCGCCGGCATAGAGGAAAACCAGATCCAGATCGGAACCATAACCGAGCTCCCGGCCGCCGAGCTTCCCATAACCGATGATCGCGAAGTCGGAAACCTCTTCCGGACTGGCCCCGGGCGGCGTTCCGTGCTTTTCGGCCACCAATCGCCAGGCCAGGCATAACACTTTCTCGAGCACGACCTCGGCGATGCCGGTCAGATAATCGCTGACGATCGATACCGGTATCGCTCCGGCAATGTCCGCGGCCGCCACGCGTAACACGTGCGCCTGTTTCAACTCGCGCAATTCCGCCATTTGCCGTTCAAGATCCTCGCTTGCAATCGCCGCAAGACGTTGATCGATTGCTGCGGATAGAGCCTCCCGGCTCAGCGGCGTGTACAGGGAACGCGGATCCAGCAGCTCATCAAGCAGAACCGGATACCGGCCGATAATGCCGGCGACCCAGGGACTTGCGGCGGCCAGCCTGATCAGCTGGGAAAGCGCGAGGGGATTTTCAACCAGCAATGACAGATAGGCCTTTCGACTCGCGACCGATTCAAGAAGACTCAGAATCCTATTCAGCACCTCTTCGGGATTCGCGGTTCGTCCGACCGCGCCCAGCAACAACGGCATTAACCGGTCCAGGGTCGACGCCCCCGCCGCGCTGAGTGTTCTGATCGCGCGCGCATGCCGGACTGTGGTAATGATTTCGAGCGCTCTTAAGCCGTCGCTGTAGCCGATACGATTCAGGGCCTGGGTGAGCTCTTCGGGGCTGCCCGTGCCCGCCCAGATGATTTCCGCATCGCCGCCGCCATGATCCGATTGCGGAGATACGAACACCTGCTCGAAAACATCATGGACCTGCCTGCGCACGCGGTCGATATTCTGCTTGGCCTGGTTCCAATCGTCGCAGCCCAGGGCATAGGCGATTCTTTGGCGATCGAATTCCCGCTCCGGCAGATCGTGAACCTGCCGGTCCGCGTACTCCTGCAGGCGATTTTCGACCTTGCGCAGAAACTCATAGGCGCGAAGCAGCTTTTCAACCACCGCTTCCGGGAGCAGGGATTTCGCTCCGATGACCTTGAGCGCCTTCTGTATCCGGCGCTCCTGAAGCGAACGGTCATGCCCGCCCCGGACCAATTGAAAGGATTGGCCGATGAATTCGATCTCCCGGATCCCGCCCGGTCCGAGCTTGATGTTTTCGATCCGGTCCTTGAACTGCAACTCCTGAGCGATCTTGGATTTCAGATTGCGGAGTTCGGCAAAGCTGCCATAATCCAGATAGCGCCGGTAAACGAACGGTTTAAGCATCGTCTCGAGCCTTGAACCGGCCTCGAAATCCCCCGCGACCGTGCGCGCCTTGATTAACGCATAGCGCTCCCATTCCCGCGCCTGGCGCTGATAATAGCGCTCCATCGCGCTGAAACTCATCGCCAGCGGTCCACTGTCACCGAAAGGCCTGAGCCGAAGGTCCACCCGGAACACGAAACCATCGCTGGTGACGGTATCGATTACGCGTACCAGACGTTTGCCCAATCCGACAAAAAATTCGCCACAGGTTTTCTCTTTTTTCCCCGGCAGGATCCCGTCGGCTTCGAACGCGAATATTAGATCGATGTCGGACGAAAAATTCAGTTCCCAGGCGCCGAGCTTACCCATTCCGAGCACGACCAGCCGTTGCGCCCGTCCATCCTTCAGCGCCGGAGTCCCGTCCGCGGCGCAGGCCTCCCGATACAGGTAATCCAGCGCGGACTCGAGGCAAGCCTCGGCAAGCAGCGTCAAATCGGTAAGCGTCTGATTCAGATCGGCCCGGCCGGTAATATCCCGCCAGGCGATGCGGACCATCTCCCGGTTCCGGTAAATCCGGAGTCCACGCATGAGGTCTTCTTCGCTATTGCATTCAAGCTGCGCCAGTTCACGGCGGTACGACAGCGAACGATCCGGAGACGAAAGGCCGCCGGAATTCCTGAGCGCAAACAGCGAGGCCGGATTCCGGACGCAGAAATCAACGACAAACTGGCTCGCCGCCCAGACCCGGATCAGGTCGTCGATAAACCCGGCATCGTCTGGCAAGGCTAGATGTTCGGCCTGCAAACGCCCGGCGAATCGAGCCCACACAGTCAGAATGAATTCGCGTAACTCGGTGGGCGCCCGGGTCGAAAACGGCCCGATCTCGATCGTACAGGATTCCATATTCAGGGCATATCATCACGTCATTGCGTGACTATGATAGTCGAAAGCTCCGTTTGTCGGTAAACCGTTGGATACCTGATTCGAACGGACGGCTTCGAATTGATCCGCCAATCCAGGTTATAATCCAGAAATGAACAACCAAGCCGCATCAATTCAACGATCATGAATAAGGGGTCGAGAATTTTTGTCGCGGGCCATCAGGGAATGGTTGGATCGGCGATTTGCCGGAAGCTCGACCAAGAAGGATACCGCAATATCATTTCGCGGCGATCTGCGGAACTGAACCTGACTGACCAGTTCGCCACGAAGAATTTTTTTGCGCACGAAAGGATCGAATATATTTTCCTCGCCGCGGCAAAGGTCGGCGGGATTCATGCGAACAATACTTTCAGGGCGCAGTTTTTATACGAGAACCTGATGATCCAGAATAACGTGATTCAGTTTTCGTTCGAATTCGGGGTCAAGAAGCTATTGTTTTTCGGATCATCCTGTATCTACCCCAAAATGGCGCCGCAACCGATCAAGGAAGAATACTTGCTCACCGGGCCGTTGGAACCGACCAACGAACCGTATGCGATCGCGAAAATCGCGGGGCTTAAAATGTGCGACGCCTACCGGTCGCAATATGGCTGCAATTTCATTTCCGCGATGCCGACCAATCTGTATGGACCGAACGACAATTATGACCTCGACAGTTCGCACGTGCTGCCCGCGCTGATCCGGAAATTTCATGAAGCCAGGATTGCCCGGTCCCCGTCCGTGGAAATTTGGGGCACCGGCACGCCGATGCGGGAGTTTCTGCATGTCGATGATCTTGCCGATGCGGCGCTGTTTCTGATGAATCATCACGACCAAGCGGGATGGGTGAATGTCGGCACGGGTCAGGATATTTCAATCCGTGATCTTGCGCTGATGATCAAGGAAATCGTGGGTTACGCCGGAGAACTCACGTTCAATCCGGACAAACCCGACGGTACTCCGCGCAAGCTTTTGGATGTGGCCAGGATCCACGCGGCCGGATGGAAACACCGGATCAGACTGTCCGCGGGAATTGAATCGGTGTATCGGGAATTACTCAAAACCGGTTTCTAAGTAAACGATTGATCCGATTACAGTTCATGTATCCGTACCGGTTCCGAATTCTCCAGTTTCCGCGCTTGTTCAACAACCCTCGAATGGTGGGTAAACAAGATCACCTGGGTTTTTTGGGCAAGGGCCAGAAGCGCATTCAGCGCGGCTTCCGAACGCGCGTCGTCGAAATCCACGAGGATGTCGTCCACGATAAACGGCATGGGCTCCGAGGCGTCCATATACTTCTCCAGTGAAGCCAACCGAAGAGCCAGATATAACTGGTCACGGGTCCCTGAGCTCATACCTTCGACATGCACTTGCTCCTGGTCGGGCCGGATGCCCACGAGTACAGGCTCGTCCTTGTCATTAAAGTCCGTCCTTAGTCCTTCGAATGAACCACGTGTAAGCACGGCAAAGTGATCGCTGGCGCGTTGAAGCAGCGGCCCCTGGTTCTCTTTGCGATAACGCTCGATTTGATCCCGCAGGATTTTTGCCGCCAGCTTGAGCCGGACATATTGTTGTGCGTTGGAACGGATGCTCGCGAGCGTCGACTGCACCTGCTCGGCACGGACGGCGGCTTCATCGCTGCCGTCCATGCGCTCCAGTTCCTTCGTTTCTCCGCCCTTGGCTTCGGCAAGCTCGATTCGTCTCGGCTCCAGATCTTCTTCGATTCGGTTGGTCAGCGCCTCGATCCGGGCGGGAAGCAGGTCCGCATCGATCGCCTCGGATTCGGATTCGAGTTCCGCGAGGGTTGCGCCTTCCCCCGTATTCAATATTTCCTGTTCAAGAGCTTCGATTTCTTTGTTCACCCGAAGATATTCATTCGATCTGCGTTCGGCCTTCTGCAGTTCGGCATGACCCGTACACCGGGCTTCCGCGCACAGGCTATCGAGCCGTTCGTCCATGGCCTGGGTCAGCACATTGGAATCCCGTATCTCCTGGCGAGCTTGTGTCGCGTGAATCTCGATCTGCTCGAGTGTGGATTGCCGGTTCCGGTTTTCTGACAAAACTGCATTCAGACGGGTTACCGCGTCCGTAACCGTCTGTCCTGCGAGCTCGGGCACATTCTCGGCAATGACCCGGCCAACCTCGTTCAGGAAGATTTCCGCATCGTGATCGATTAACTGAATCCTGATCCGTAAGCTTTCCGCGGCCTCCAGTTTCGCGAACATCCGCCGGAGTTGCTCGATGAAATCGTCCGCCTGCGCTGGCAGCGCATCGCCGTCCAAACCAAAGTCTGCCACTGACTGCCGCCATTGATCCTTCCACCCGGCCAATTTATTTTCCGCGGACTGATGAGCCGCGGCCGCCGATTCCCGATTCCGTTCCAGGGAATTGATCTCCTTATTCAGACCCTCCCGTCGCAGCCCGATTTTATCAAATTCAGCGACCGCTTCCTCACCCTGCGCGAGAACCGCTTCCAGTGCATCAGTCTCGGAAAAGTCCTTTCCAAGGCTCTGCAATGGTTGTTTGATCCGTTGTATCTGTATCCCTCGCTCATTTTCGAGACGTCTGACCTGCTGATCGAGAGTAGTCATTCGTTCCGCCTGGCCGCGCAATGATTCCAGGTTCCCGAGCCAGTCCCGCATCTCGCGCGGCGACCGTGGCTGAATTTCGCAGGGAGCCCACAATGCCGCCCATTCGTCGTCAATCTGTTTTTTTTCCGCCGCGTATCGAACACCCTGCTGTTCAATATCCGCGGCGCGTATTTTCTCAGTTTCCTGCTCGGCCATCAGGCGGGCCCGGGCGTGGACGCGGTCGGTCTCGCGGCGCAGTCGATCCGCCAGGTCATCGGCACCGGTCATCCGATATTCAAATGCTTCGGGAAGAGCACGGGCAGCATCGAATGCGCGCGCATCCGCATCCACGTCTTCCCCATCGACCCATCGACGGCGCAATAACTGCCAGGCTTGATCGCGTTCGGCGCGGATGCGGGTCAATTCTTCTTCCGTCGGGACCGCACCGGCAAGCTGGATTTCATTCAAACGCTGAATTGTGTCGCGCAATGCTTTGGTGTTTTCATTCGCCTTTTCCCGAAAACGTTGAACACCTTTCTGAATCTCCGCGTACAACTCATCAAATCGGCTTATACTCTCCCTGTTCGGTACCGGAAGGCGAAGAATTGCTTCCGGCGAACCGATCCAGAGAGTCAGCCGCGCGAGACCGGATTCGCACTGAGCCAAAACGGTCTCGAACTCGGACCGCGCGGCCTGGATCGCCTGATCCAGATCGCCCGATTTTCTTGCCGCCACGACGGCCCGGCGAAGAGATTCCGGCGAGGCGGCAACCGGAGTCTGGTCAAGTTCAATTCGGGTTTCCTTGAGCCTTGAATCCGTTTCACGCAAATTTTTCTCGCTCCCCGCAAGCTGCGTGACCAGCACAGAGTATTGCTTTCCGAATTCGGCAATCCTTTGTCTTTTTGCGAACGCGGAACGCAACACTTCGATATCCGCCGGAGCCAGATCCGGGCGTAGCTCCTTGAGCAGCAATTCAACGTCCTTCTTGATCTGATTGTACTCCGCTTCGAGGTGCGGCCGGTCCTGCATCGCCTTGCGATGGCTGCCCAGGCGCTCATGGAGGTTTTCGATGATCTCGCTTTGCGCGAGCACTTCGCAGCGCACCGGGAGCCCTGCGATCTGCGTTTCCAGATCATTGAGCCGGACCGTTGCTTTTTGCAGAATGACCCGCGCGGTTTCCCGTTCCGTGATCGCTTTTGCCCGGCGCTCGCCAAAATCGCCGGGTAAAATGACAACCTGACCCAGGTCCGCGATTTGGCGTCGAAGTTCGCGCCGTCCCGCCAGTTTCGGGAGGACCCGCCGGATGCGTTGCTGGCGGTTAAGCTCGATTCGGCTCCCGGCAAGCTCGGATTGTATCTGGTCCAGCTCGTGGCTGATTCGCGCGAGGACGCGACGATGTTCGTCCCATTCCCGCGCCGAGAGGGACCTGTCCTTGATCTCCTTTTTCAGATCCGAATAAGTTTTAAGGGCCAAGTTGATGGTTTGTGTCGATCCTCGCGGGCGGAAAAGTCCGTCGGACTGTTCATCGAGCCGGCCCAGTACGGAATGTAAGGTATGGCTTCCGAGCGACGCGGAAAACAAGGCCTGGCCGACCTCGCCCTTTTGTTCCAGAATCTCCTGCCCGCCTTGCACCAAGGCCTGGTGATCAATTCCGAACAGCATTTCAAAGAGTTCCGGGCTTACCCCCCGAAGAAAGGGCGCCAGTGCATTATCGCCGAGTGGTTCGCCGCCCGCTGACACTAAAGTATTCTTGCGCCCTTTACGGCGCGCGAAGCTCAGCTCATTGCCGTTTGCAGCAGATACGGATCCCGCGATTCGCAGTTTGTCCCGGGCATGGATGAAATCGTCCCCGGTACGCTCGTCGACGCCGTAAAGCAACGCCTTTAAACCGCGCAACGCGGAACTTTTACCCGCCTCGTTGGGACCATAAACGACATGCAGGCCACGTGGCGCCGGGCCGAATTTCAGTACCCGCCCGCTGAATGGCCCGAACGCAGCCAGACTCAGTTCGCGGATTTCCATCAATTTTTCGCCGATGCGAGCAAACGATTAGCCAGCAGTTCCTTCACATCCGCGAGCACTTCCCGGAGATGTTCCGGATCGCCTGGATCGTACCGGTCTTCTCCGATCAGGAGCTCGGGAGGTAGTTTCTGGCGCAGCATCGATACTTCATTCGCGAGTTCCAGAAGCGCGGATTGATCCAATTCCAGAGCCTGAACGCCACGCAAGAGCCCGCCGAGCGCATCATCCCGAGCAAGAATGCTGTCGATAGAAATCAATGGCCGGGTCTTGATCGCGACCTTTTCCAGCCAGATTCCGGCCCCCCCAAGACCCGCCGCGAGTGCGCGAAATTCCTGGGTCCAGTGCTCCAGCTCAGCGTGTAAACGGGAATGGGCGTTACTCGCGCCGCGCAACCACAGCCGCGCCGCGACCGGCCGGCCATCCGCGCTGTCCAGGGCTCGCTGCAATGCTTCGCGGACCCGCTCGCAGACATCATCGACAGACTCGGCGCCGGCCGCATCCACCTCACAAAGCGACCAGCGCAGCACATCCAGATCGACGTGTTCGCCGCGGCACACCTCTGCATTTTCCACGGTCACCAGCATGCAGCCTTTGGGTCCGATCTCGCGAACGTGCCGTCCTTGTGTATTCCCCGGAAATACGATCCAGGGTTCCCGGCTGACCACCTCACGCTGATGAACATGACCCAGCGCCCAGTACTGGTAGCCTTTGGAACGCAGTCCGTCGACCGTACACGGCGCATAAGGTTCGTGTCCGGGCCTTCCGCCGAGGCAGGTATGCAACAGACCGATATTGAACAGATGTGGATCCCCCCGCGGATAGGTCTGCGCGAGATCCTCTACGATCGCCCGGTTTGCGAAGCCCTGCCCGTGGACCGCGACATCGAAATCATCCAGAATGACCCTTTCCGGCGCGCGCGTCGAAAACACCGTTACATTTGCCGGCAAGCGTAGATGCTTGGTGATCTGACTCGCCGCATCATGGTTGCCGGCGATCACGAATACACGGATATCCGCGTCCCGAAGCCGCCGCATCCGTTCGACGAAATAAAGCCCCGTGTTGTAATCCTTCCAATCCCCGTCGTACAGGTCGCCCGCGAGCAGCACGAAATCGACGTCTTCAACCATCGCCAAGTCGATCAATTTGTCGAACGCACGGCGCGTCGCGCCGCGGATTTCATCCACGGGCGCGCCCTCATAACGCTCAAGACCCGACAGCGGACTGTCGAGATGGATGTCGGCCGCGTGGAGGAATTTCAATTGAGTATCCTGATCAATCAACTACCCCATGGGGTCAAGACTACGGATTGCCACGTGGTTCGAAACCTTCAACGAGATGCAAGGTAGTGTGCATCGCTATACCATCCTTTATCGAGGGATCATCCCAGTCAATAGGGACACTCCAGCCGGCGAAGACTACCGATCCATAGTCCTTGCTTAAATCACTGATTGCTCTCGGAGCATCCTTGACCGTGCCAATCCCGAAAAGTGTGTGCTTAACCCTGTCCCCGGATTGAAATGGGCATTCTTCATCGGGATATGCCCCGTGCATGAAAAGCCGCACGGTAAAGCGCTCACCCTCTTCGATCAGCGCCGGCTTGGTGCCATTGTGAGTTTGCATAGTCTTCACGATTTTTCTCGGCACCCCCATACCCGAGTGCTCGTAACGGTAGTCACGCATTACATCTTTAATCAGTTGATTTCGCGACGCCCGACAGCCGGTCAGCATCCGCGCCGTTGTGATACCGTTTAGCAAACGGCCCGGCGATATCACTTCAAGCCGGTCCTTGTAGATTGTCAGTTCGATGTCCGTGCCGGACAGAAGATAGTCACGGTGAATCAGTGCATTGACGATCGCTTCGCGTATGGCTTCCCGCGGATACGCGGGTTTCTCCTCCCGTCGGCCACTCATTTCTTCAAGTTGACCAGTGACCGCCATATTCCTGTGAATGAAGGCAAGGGCCTGTTCAACCAAACCGCTTTCAACGATCTCGCCAGCGTGATTGACAAGTGGGCTCATCGGACCCCGCAATACGGCGCGTTCTTGAGCCGCGTAGTCTTTCTCCTTGCCCGGGAAGGCTGTCGCATCAATTCCGGCTTGCGGTAAAAATCGATTCGGGTTGCGGCCAAACAAAAGGATTCCGGAAACGCTGACACCGTCCTCGACCATGATTTCGGTATTGAACAGCAGAGTCTGCCAACCCACCTCGTCATGATCGCCCGGGACCTCCTGCTGGCGGATGTGCATGAAATAACTTTTGAGGCGGCGGCGATCGAGATCGGCAAGAGTTGCACCGGAAACCGGCCGTAATTCGACGCGGAAGGCGCCACGTTGTTGAAAAAGTCGACTGAGTTCTTCCGGGCTTGGTTCCCGAGTTTGCGTTCCGACACGGACAAAATAGGTATTTCTGTTGTTGTGCCAAAGGGTATGTACGTCAAGTCCTCTCGAAACACGAACAATGGCCACATCCTTTCCAGGTTCAACCTCTCTGACCAACTCGTAAAAACGAATGATGCCGGGTCGAATCTTGTCGCGGCAAGCCGTCATCACCCATTCTTCGAGTTTGTCGCGCGTGATGCCAAAGATACCGCCGTCGTCTTCAACCCCCAACAACACCATGCCACCGTCGAAATTGGCGAATGCGACTAGCTCCTTCCCCAAGGCATGTTTCTCGATCACGTCGCGCTTAAACTCAACGCCTGAATTTTCGCCGTTACGAATGATCTCCAAAAGCTCAGTGTGTGCTAGTGTCATTTCTAAAACCCATATTTCTGGCGGCGCATTTCGAAGGCGGTCTTACCACCTTCGAGGATTTCCTCGACCATCTCTCGCACCGTTTGAATGTCGATGGAGCCCATATGCCGATCGCTGATGCGTCCCTGAACAACTTCGTCCCGAATCCCGGTTGAGAGGCCAATGATCAGCTCAGCATCACCTAACACGGGGATGTTAGCGTTGTGGGTCGAGAATATGAATTGGCGCTTGCGTTTCTCGTCCTTCATGATCGGCACAACGCCATCGGTGATGAAGCGATTGTCAAGGTCATCTTCGGGCTGATCGACAACAAGAGGAGCTTCGGATTCAAGCAATAATAGCAGAAGCACCGCGGTTGCCTTCTGACCGGTCGAAAGCGCTTCGAGCGCCTGCCAAGTAGCAGGCTCCCCTTCGGATGCCGTATTCAACTCGATCTTGGTTGTAGCCGGCAGATCCAATTCCTCAATCTTCATAAAGATGTCGGGAGTGCATTGAGCCAGCCGTTCAGCACCAGCCGGCGGTAGTCCGTAATGGGTGATGAGTCCATCTTTACCTTCGCGGCAACGCTGCGCGAGGTCGAGCAAGGAGAGACTGTCGCCGCTTTTCAGTCGCTCAAGCAGCGCAGCCAGATTACCGCCGATCTCTTCGCGCAGCAGCCGTTCAAGTGGTTCACGGTTGCCGCCCATGGTCACCTTGGCTTGCACTCGGCCGTCGAGTTTCTTCGTTACTCTCTTGGCGGCATTTTCCAGGGCGCGATATTGGGAGGACTGTAGGTTTACCCATTCATCCAGCAACTTACGACGGTTAGCTTGGTGGGTGGCAAGATCACGGGTAAGCGCGTCCTTTTTCTCGCGCAACGGACGCAATTCTTCGATCTGGCGGCGCAAGCGAATGAATTCCTCGCCGTCGATCTTTGATTTCTGAAGCACTCGCAGCAGGCTTTGATAAGTGGTATCCGCCGCCTCACGGCGCTTATCCCAACGAGCATGTAATCCCGACAGATCGGTATCCGCGGCGGTCACGATGGTCGCTATTTGGTTGGTGATACCTTGAAGCTGCTTGCTGACCCGGTCGAGAATGCCCGCCCCTTCAAGTAACAGGCCGCGGTTTGGTAAGCCTTCGAGAGCTTTGGCGGACAAAAAGGCACTATCGATCGGGAGCAACTCCGCCAGTTCCTGCCGGTTGGCAGAAACAGGCGCCAGCCGTTCCCTCATCGTGGTCAAAACACGCTCCTCACGGACCAAAAGGCTTTTCTCTTTGAGGCGTTCTTCAAGACCGGCATCCTGGAATCGTTTCTGGGTTTCCTCAAGGCTCGGCAGCATGGCGAGGCGCTCGTCGATCAGCTCGATTTCCCGCTGCACATCGAGAATCCGGCCCCGTGATCGCTCCAGTTCCATACGCAGCTTAGCCTTCTGGATGCTGGCGCCGGGGTCACTCTCGACAAAACGCTCCAGTAGAAGCGTCAGTTTCTCGCGGCTCTTGGTCAGTTCGGAAATCTCATGCTGCCCAAACACCTCAACCCCGGGTACTACGTCGCGGGGTGAGAGGGTTAGCACCTCACCAGTCTCATCCTTGACAACCGGAGGGTTGGGAATGATGCGTTCGATTGTGTAATCATTCTTGGAAGGGCGGTGCGATCGGACCAGCAGCGAAACCTTGGTGCCACTTTTCAGGACATTTTTCAACACACCTTCATGCGCCTTACGAGCTTCTTCGCCCAAAGGCTCAATTGCGAGAACATAGCGAAGGCTCTCGATGATGGTCGATTTGCCAGTGCCTCTGCCGCCAACCAGCACATTCAGGTTGCTATTGAAGTGCAGCCGGGCGCCATCGAGAAAGCCTCCTTCCCAAGCCATTGCAATGAATTCGGCATGGGGTTCCGGAACCGGATCGCTTTTCAATCGAATGCGTGAACCAGGGTCTAGAAAGGCCTGGCGCAATCCCTCGACCGAAATGGCTGACATTTTGATCCAGCAACTGGATCGTGGCTCGGCCAAATTGTTCGGTTCGTCCACATCGGAAGCATTGACCACGGTAACCGCCCGATCTCGCCGATGCCGGACGTCTTTGTTTTCCAAGATGGCGCGCACCGACTGCGGCGCGCTATCGACCGGACCGGGGAGGGCGCAGGCCAACAAGTCAGGCGATTTCCAGGCATTCATGCGAGGCTGGCCTTCAAGATTCACGAGCAGGCCATTAGCGGCGGCAACGTGGGCGGCTATTGCAATACCCCCCTGTATTCGGATACATTCCAGCAATTCCAGGCAATCCTTATCGCCATTCGGCGACAGGGCATTGTGATCATGCACTCCGAATTGGCCGATGAATCGTTCGAGGCTGCTGTCCTTATCAGGATCGTAGAGACACAAGAAATGCACTCCATCCTTGGATGACGCTTCGAAACCGCCAAAGACGAAAATCCCTGCTTCGCGGGCCGCTTGAATCAATCCCCATGAATCAGCAATCCGGTAATGATCGGTAACAGCAATCGCTTCAATGCTCTGATCCAGGCAGGCCGTAATAATTGCGGTATTGTAGTCGGCTTCGGTTCGGAAGTCTGTCTGTCTCCCGTGGCGGCCATGATAGGCGAATGGGTTGACCTGAAGCGCGCAGCGATAGAAGCGCGCGCCGTTTGGCTGCCGCAGCGCCTCTCCAAGTGGTTGTGATCTGGTCATATCCGGGTTCATGATTGTGTTGTTTGTGCCACAAATTGACTACATTTTTACTTCAGTAAAGAGTGGTTACTCCAGCAAATTCCACCTCAAGCGTTTCAAAGTGTTTCCCGCCACCGTGGATTTTCTGGTTTTCTTTCGTGCGCCGCTCGTCACTGTCAAAGGTGCTTTTGGTTTCTCGCACGAAATAGAGCTTTTCGTCACACTCGGTCAGGAACGCCCAGTCCGGGTTGTAGGGACCGATGGGGAGTGTCGATCTTGAATCAGCGTAGAAGCTTTACGAAGAGACGGACGTTTTCAATGTTGTCCAAGTCTCGGGCGAACTGCTTTTCGCCTTCGGACTCATATTCGATTGCGTCGAAGAGCGTCTTGTCCTTAGTTTTGCACTCGATAGAGATTGGTCAGGTAGCGGACGATGCCCGCTTCGGATCCTGCGCTTTTCGGCTCATTTCCCAATTTTGAAAAATCGATTTCCCCCAAATCGTCAATCTGTAAACCCGACGTTGACGATCTCACCGGGAATCGGTTTTCCGTCCCCGCTTTTAAACGCCAGCCGCAGTTCCAGGTGTCCATGTTCGGCGCCGTGATCGGTCAGCGGGAGTATTTTTTCGACCGCAGTCCCGTTCACCGGGAAACATCTGGTTATCCCTTCATATTGCATCTCGACAATCCCGCCATTTTTGGCTCTGACCGCGATTTCGATTGCGTCCGCCCGATTTTTGAACGGCAGATGCACGGTCGCGGCGCCGCCCTCGACGATCCCGGAGTGATGCCGGATTCCGTAAAGATTCCGTTTATGCCGGGTGCGCTTGCCGTACCACATCGCACTGGGCGACATACCCATCGAAATCAGCCGAAGAACGCGATACAAGAACCGTTCGCCTGGATTTTCGGCGGTCTCGGCTTTTTGCCTGAGCTCGGTTCCACAGAATCCGAAAAAAGCGTGCGGCCAAATGCCGGTCATATGCCGCATGTTGATGGTCAATAATTCGTGCAGCCGTTTCCAGCTCCCGTTGTTGGTCTTGGTGTCTTTGTAATCCCGGTTGGCTGCGATCATGACGTTTCCGTAACACACATCCCCGGTCTGCGCGAGGCGGCACCAAAGGTCCCAGTCCATTCCGTAATCCAATCGTTCATCCAGAAATCCTGCTTGATTCAGTTTTTCCCGAGAAAAGAAAGTCGTGGGCTGCATGATAAAGTCGCTGTAATTGCGTAGACGGACCTCATTCCAGTGCTCGACTTCGGTAAAGTAACGAATGAATCGGCCGTTTTCATCGATAAATACGCAATTGCCGTAAAACAACGCAAGATTTTCATTTTTTTGAAATTCGCTGGCCGCGCGCGAGACCGCATCCGGAAAATACAAATCGTCCGAATTTAACCAGGCAATGACGTCTCCGGTGGCCTTTCGCAATCCCTTGTTAATTGCGTGGGATTGTCCGGCGTCGCGCTCACTAACCCAATAATCGATACGGTCCTGATACTTTTTTATGACGTCGAGACTGCCGTCGGTGGACCCGCCGTCGATCACGATATATTCCAGATTGGGGTAATCCTGATTCAGGACGCTCAACAGAGTCTGTTCAAGAAACCGGACCTGGTTATAGGACGGCGTGACAATGGACACTTTGGGACCATCAAATTTCCCCACGGCCTTTTGATGTTTTGTGGATAACCTCATTTTATTTTTGAGAGTTCTTCAACCTGAATTTCCAAAATCCGCCGGTTGAACCCATTGAATCAGGCTCCATTGATACTTTCATACCTCGAATTGCGGCAATGCCCCCTTGGGAGTCGCGCCGAAAACCTGAAAGCAGAAACCAGGTCACGAGGCCGGCATCGGAATTCTACGACTTTCCCGGCCGACAAACATCCCCGCCGACGAAAATAACCTGAGCATTAAATTGAATCGGTCAGTATAGCCTTTCTCCGTTAACGCGCGATAACATCCTGGCCAAGCCGGTCGAGGAGTACATGCCTATACTGTTCGGATTTGCGGATCTGCAATATTTCGATTGGGTTCAAATTGTCCGTTAATAATCTTCCACGAGCCTGATTCACGAAAAAGCGCCGGGCCTGCAGCCATTGGAGGTCCGCCGCGGTCAATGATGACTTACTGAATTCGACGGGCTGACGACTGGCGAGAAACACGAAATCGTTGAATTCCTTGTCGGGTTCTGCAATGAATACGGACTGGTGCGTAAAAACCTGTGCGACCGTTCTCGCAACCGACGCCAGGGCCGGATCATTACCCCCATCCGCGAACGCCACGAAATTAAGTAGAACAAATCCGGTCTCAGACAATAATTCCTTCAGTTGGATCAAGGTCTCGACCGTTAGCAAGTGAGCGGGCTCGGATCCCCCGGTAAAACAATCGACAATGATTAAATCATAAGGTCCTTCCAATCGGCGGATTTCATACCGCGCATCGCCGATTATCGCGCGTCCTGTCGGCACGAAACCGAAATAGTTGGTTGCAGCCCCCGCGACCACCGGATCAATTTCCAGGGTATCGGTAGTAACCCCGAATCGGTCGGCAAGTGTCCTGGCCATATGCCCGGCGCCGAGTCCGATCAACAGCGCATTCTTCAGTTGCGGCCGCAGTGCCGGAATCAACTGCACAAATTGCTGATATCCGAGCCGGTTTTCTCCGCTACGAATACTGGCGGCGCCAATCGCCGACGCATCCGAGGTCAGCAAACGAAGATCCCGGGCGGGTTGATCGATCACGCGCACCCATCCATATAAGCTTTCTCGTTCATAGTGAATTTGATAGCCTTTAGCGCCGGCATAAACCCGGCCCGCGCCGACCACATACGGTACCAGACTCAGCCCGATCATGGTCACGAATAGACTTGGCAGCAGTGCCGTAGCAATTTTTAAGCGCCTCTGCTCGTACCAACACAGAGCAATGGATACGGTGAAAAGAGCCACGCCGGTCCAGATCAGGATTTCCCGTGAACCCAATAATGGAAACAGAAAAAAACCCAAAAATAAAGTGCCGACGACGCTTCCCAGCGTGCTGACCGCATAAATCGAACCGGAACTGGCGCCGACTCCTTCCAAGTGGTCGGTCGAAAGCTTGATCGCGAACGGTCCGGCCATACCCAAAAACGTCAGGCTCTGGGAAAACAGGATCATGGCCGACACCAACGCCCCGGCCCGCAATCCCAACGGATCCGTTGCGAGGAGAACTGAACGCGAAATCCACGGAATCATCAGCGTCATCAGCCCGGCCAGGGCAATGATCAGCGACAGTCCGTTCGATTGAGATCGGTCGGCCCAGCGGCCGCCGATAAAATAACCCAGCGCGAGCGCCATCATCGTGGTCGATATCAACGACGACCAGACATAGAGGCTCGCGCCATAAAAAGGCGCGATGATCCGGGTTCCGATCAATTCGATCACCATCACCGCCGCGCCGGTTAGAAAAACAGCCGGATAAATTGCTGCCCGACCCATAATGGTTCGAATTTGTCGGTTCATAACCTAAATTTGATTTTGAACGTTGCCGGTTGTACCGGTAAAACACAATGGCGGGTAACTTCAAGAATCCTCGATCGATAGGCGCTCAAACGAACTGCCGATACCCCCGTTCACATCGATCCAAAAATACGGCAAGCCAAGTTCATGCAACCATTTCGGTCCTTCATTTTCTTTCAACATTCCGATCGTGGCCGCGCTGCCCGCGACCAGACATAAATCCCCGACGACCGTGACCGACGCCATTTTCCGGACCGGCCAGCCGGTCTTCGGATTCAGGATGTGGCCGTAACGGATTCCGTTCAGCGTGATGCAACGTTCGTAATCACCGCTGCTCGCAACCGCGCCCCGATCGAGCAGCAGCGTTTTGACGGATTTCCCGGTGGCGCCGGGATCGCGGATGCCCACCCGCCACTTCTGGCCATCCGGCCGGGCGCCGATAATCTTGATATCGCCGCCGAGATTAACCAGTCCATGCCGGGCGCCCGCTTCCTGGCAGATGGTCGCCGCGCGATCCACCGCGTATTCCTTGACGACGCCGCCAAAATCGATTTCCATTCCGGACACTGGAAATTCCAGTACCGGAGGATCCCACCGCAACTTATGCCAGCCTAACTTTTCGAGCAGAGCCTGAATCTCGCTTTCCTGCGGCAATTGCTTCGACTTGAAATTCCACGCCCTGCGCAGGATGCCGGAGGTGATATCGAACAACCCGCCGCTCTGGACATGGCAGCTCGCGGCGTAATCCAGCAGGCCCGAGGTTTCGCTATCGATCCGGATACTGCCGCCGCGGGCCGCGACCCGATTGATTCCGGACAGAATGCTGTCGTTACGGTAACGCGAATACCGGCTTTCCAGTCTGTTGATATCGGCAATGGCCAGGCCGGCGATTCGCTGAGCCGTCGCGTATCTGACCGCGAACAGTTGGATCTCACAAGGCGTGCCCATCGCTTTAAAAACGAAGTGAAACAATTTCATTTCGAGAGATCTTTAAGGGGAACGCTGAATAAATCCATCCTGGATTTCTCAGCGGCCGTCAACCCCAAATGCGATTCGGGGTTGACTCACAAAATCACTCGCTGACAGCGTTTGATTTTGGCAGTGCATCCCGGCACTGCGGGAAGTTCCCTATATTCCTCGACCGATCGCAACCTTTTCAATAATGACCTCTCGTGAACCTTCAAGAACTGCATTAAAACTGATAATGCCAATTCAGGAACAGCGAGCCCTCACGATCGAGCTGGACGCCATTGACATCGGTCGAAAGCGGTTGAATCCATTCGAAACCGACCTGATTGCCGGCCAGCGCTCCGCTCGGCGCGGATACGCTCACACCGAGGCCGAGATCCCAAAATCGCCCGCCGTAATTGTTCGGAAAATCCACGGGTGCGGTCTGCGTGGACGCACCATTGTATTCACCGCGGATTGAACCTTGCAGCGTATGGATGCCGCGAAGCGACAGCGACAGCCATTGTAATGGACTGTAACTGCCCCACGCCGTGGCCTGAAACAGGTTGCCAAAAGCAAAACCGGACTCGTTTTGATCCTCGAGGCGCACGACGCCATTGAGCTGCGCACCCCAGGACCATTGATCCAGATGACCCTGATAAGTCAGACTCGGCACAAAATCCCACGTGCCGCTGCCGAGCTGCATCCCGTAATGAATAAACAGCGGTTGCCCGAAAAATGGACTGTTTTCGTTGACCTCCTGGCCTTCGACCTTGATATCGACGGCACCGGTCGGCGCGGTCACGCCTAATCCCGTGTGTAACCGGTGCATCGGCGATTGATACAATTGAAACAGCGCATACAATCCGGTATCGCCCACGCCGCCGGTCGCATGCCCCGCACTGCCCGCTCCGTGGGTATGGCCGCCATTCGCGCCGGCGCCGGGTGGCGGCGCGCCCTGGAGCTGCCGGAAGTCCATATTCATATCCATGAACTGAGGCATCAGCATCAGGTTCATCCAATCCGTCGACGCATACATGATATGTACCATATGCATGTGCATATTCATATCTTGTGAAGTCAGTTGGCAGCCCCTGACTCCGCATCCGTTGTTGACGATGAAGAGGTCACTGACCGGACGGGTTCCGGACAGCGTAGCGCCGGCCTGGCGGCTGTACAGGTAACGGTAGCCGGCCATAAAATCGCCGGCATTCGTGAGCATATGGCTGAACATGACGCCGGCCGGAGCAAAACCGCCATGCCCGCCGTGCGCGCCGCCGTGACCGGAATGTCCGCTGCCCGTGCCGAGCGACCTGCTGAAAGCCGCTAAATCGACATTCATGCCCGCATAAGCTTGCCAATAATCGAAATCCGCAAAATTGCCGGTTCCGTTTTCGCCAAGTTTCCACGAACCCTTGTGGCTGTAGATTTCAACACCGGCCTCGAACCCGATGCCGCGGTCAAACGTTTTACCGACCGTTACACCGCCGCTCAAGGCTCCGAATCCTGAAAGCCGATGATCGCTCGTGAAATGATCCGGAGTAACGAGCAGGCTTGAATCACCTCCGATCACCGCCAGAAATTGCTGAAAAGAAAGCGGCGCCTGTGCCGACACGAAATAAGGACTGAAAAAATCCGCGGCGCTTTGGGTGTAATAGCGGACATTCGGCGTGATAAGCCAACCGTTCCCGACCGGCTGGCCCCAGGCCAGATCGAAGGTATGCGCGTTGATTCCCCAGGAATCATGAAAGAAACTGTAGTCAAAATGCAAAGACGCCTCCAGAGGATCGATATAGCGGACGATGCCGGCGCGCAAGGTTACCATGTCGCGCTGTTCGGGGCGTTTGTCGTAACGGGTAAACAGCAGTGACCGTCCGGGGAAGGAGGCCGGGTTAAGCCGCGCGAAAAAGGTTGATTCCTTGTATGGATTCGATAAATAACCCGAATTGTGGAGATAAGTGACACCGGCGCTTAGAATTGAATCCCTGTCCAATATCTGCGTTAAACCGAGATTCAGAGCATAATCCCTGCGGGTTTCATGGACACTGGTCGACCAGTCCGGAAAAGCCGGATTCGGACCTCCGCGCGGGTCGACCGGCACCGACGTCGCCCTGAATCGAAAACGGGTCGCATCGATATTGCTATTGGTGTAACTGAGCCCGAGATTCAGGGTCGTGGATTTCTGGTTGAAGTCCATCACGCCGCCAACATTCACATAGCGGGATTCGTAGTCGTCTTCCGCGGAAATGCCGCCCCCAAGGTACGCCGCCGCTTCAGCCCACTCGTACTCGAACCGGACGTCCCCCTGTTTGCGTGTTTCCGGCGAGGCTTCCGCCATGACCTGGACGATCTCATTGGTCTCGATCATTTCGATCGTACCAGAAGCATCCGGATTGGTCGTGACCCCTATGCCCGTCTCGGGATCAAAAGAGACCAGACCATTGGTCAGATCGATAAAGGCTGATGCGCCGGTTTCAACATTCGGATTCTGTTTGACCACCGCGGCCGGCGCGGTGGTCAAAGGTGTCGCCCCCGACCAGGTATCCTGGATAAAGCCGGCTTTGAAGGTCAGTCGATTGCTGAACGACAAACTTCCATCGATTTCCAGACTGTCGACCCGGATGTCGTTCCGTTGGTCCCGGAATTGGCTTTTCGGACCGCCAAACTCCTGATAGCGGCCGTACTTGAAATTGAAGTTACCGCCTTCCGCGGCAGGGAAAGAGTATCCACTATCCGAAGAATTCGGGTGGCTCGTAATGCCGCCGTGACCCGGCTCAATGCCCGCATTATCCGCGGCCTGCACGGCCGGAGCCATCAATCCGGGCAATGCTATGGCCGCGGTGGTTAATGCCAGCAGCGATAACCGAGCCGGCCCCGGCTGCCGAAATCCGGAGCAATCCCGGTCATCCGGCGCGGAACTGGATCCCGCCTGGCGCTGAAGCCCCGGCAAAGCCAATGCGGCGCCCGTCAGCGCGACCAACGCCGGACTCAGGCTATTGTTTATGTCGCTCGCAATCGGGTTGCCTGACGATTTCGGTCCGAAGGTTATGCCAGACAGCATTCCCGCGGCTGCGGTAAGCGGTTTTACAACAGAATTGGCCGGTCTTTTTCGTTTCGAGCGATCATGCTTTTCAGTAGCAGCCACAGCCACCACCGTAGGCGGAACCTCCACTCGAAGCCGCTTCGCGCGCGCTATAGGTATGACCCTGTAAGCCACTTTGCATTGGATTTGGATCCAATGCCATTTGCGGCTTGGCAAGGTGGCCGCGCTCCCAAGGCTGGACTGCCGCACAACCGGTTGCGAATACCGATGTAACGATCAACAGCAAACACTGAAGCCTGGCTCGTTGCATTGATCAAAAGCGCGTATGTTCCGGAAAGCGTGATCAACCGTTCCGTGGTCAAAAACGCCCCATTTCTCCAGCACTAATCATTCGGGACTGGCGTAGGTCAACGGTTCCGGGTGGTTTTCCGCGAGCAGTTGCTCGATCAGTGCCGTGAGCTGCCCGGTGTCGCCGGAACGAAATCCGAGGTGAACATGGCGGATCACGCCGGTCCGGTCGATCAGGTAAGAAGACGGCATCGCTTTGACATCGAAAAGTTTCGCGCAGGCTGCATTTTCATCGGCGAGCACGTCGAACTGGGCCGGAAAGTCTTCCAAAAATGCGCGTGCATCGCTGGGCTCCTCATCCAGATTAATTCCAAGGATTTTGAGTCCGCGCGGCTGGAACTCCTGATAAGCCCCGTTCAAAAAGCCAAAAGATTTCGCACAGGGCGGACACCAGGAAGCCCAGAAATCGACGTAAACCACCTCACCGCGATACTGGGCTATATCAATGTCTTTTCCCTCGGAAAATCCGGAGAGTCGGCAATTGGGCGCGTTTTGACCGATATCCGACGCCGGAACCTGTCCGAATGCGAGGAGCGAAACTATTCCACTGACCAAAATTATTCTTGTATTTATCATGGCAAATGCATCATCAGTTGATCAATCCAGTAACCAACGGCTCGTTGGCCGCAAAACCCAGTATCACGGCTATTGGTTCTGAAGGTTTATCAGCGAAGTTCCGGTATGGGCGCCGGTACTGGATTTGCAATGATAAACGAACTTGTAAACCTTGGTTCCCTCCTTGAGCTTATGAATCATGACCCTATACGAACCATCGCCGGCATGGATTTGGTGGACAGGACTCGGATTCCCATCGTCCCGCACCGGATCACTGGTCTGCGTTACAAAGCCGTTCTGATCTTCAACTACAACACTCAATTTGCCGCCGCCGGCCGTTTGCGTGATATCGAATAGACTGAATTCCAGATAATCGGTTGGACCGCCGCTGTCCGTACTGCATTGAACGAGATGGACATCGGTCGACCAAAAAGCATCGTTCAGAGTAATCAGTGGGCCGCTGCTTAAGTCATGGGACGAAGCAAGACTACAATAGCCCGCGGCAAGCACAGCCAAGGGCACCGTTAATAATTTTTTTAATGGATATTTATTCATAACTATCTCAAGGATCTGTTCTCCACACCCGTGGCCGATGGCTGATACCAAACGCCCAGCAGAACGAGTCAATGCAACGGGGGTCGTCCGCGTGCATCGCAAACACCGAGTTTAACTCATGTCTTACCGCAGACTGATTAATGATCCGCACTATCCTGTTTATGCAGTTGCTCCAGATTCATTTTCGCGAGCAGACGGACATTCTTGTCGGCATCGTGCAGTGCCGCTGAAAGCAAAACCTCATCGTCTCCGGCATATCCCACCGCCGTCAGCCGGACATTCGCGTCCGGATCGAGAAATGCCTGTCTCAACATCGGATCCGCGCCGGCCGAGTTGCGGGCAGCCAGCGTCGAAGCAGCCTGGGCCCTGATCGTAGAATGTTCATCCGCCAAGGCCTCCTGAAGCGCAGCCAAAACTTCGGGATCATTTTCAATGGCGCCTCTCGCGAGGCGCGTAATCGCTTCCGTGCGCGCCGGCAGATCGCGCGACCGGACCCGCTCGACCAGCGCATGCTGTTCCTGTGGTGACAGCGTCGGGGTTTTTCCGGAATCGTTCCCGCCGGATTCCGCGTCCGTATCGGATTGCGGCGATCCGCATTTTCCGGATGCCCGGGGTTCGATATCCGTTGCCGATGGACCGCCGTTTGCGGCGAGCACCCAGATTTCCGCCGGGCTTTCCGTTCCGGAAGCCGCGGCGAGTTCCGGTCCATACCGCATCATCAAATTCCGGGTGTCCCCCAATACGCATTTCATCAGCTCTATAATCATACCGCTGCAGGAAACCGTCGCTAAGGTACCTGGCAGCGGAGGGTAATTCAAAACCGTGTTGGTTGCCTCCGCGATTCGTTCGACGATCTGTTGCAGCGGCGCCTGTGTCGTGGTGAGTCGGAAACTTCCGTCCGTGTTGGCATCGAGCTCGATTGCAAAGTGGGCCTGCGCCTTCTGATCGGGTCGATCCCGATCCGGGAAGGCCAGCAACGGAAAGGACAGGAGAGCGACCACGATCCAGACTAATTCGCCCATCAGATTGTTGCCGGAATTCGTACTCATCAAAAATGACGACAGGGGCCGCCTATCGCCCCTGTCGGATTTGCTCAAACGAAAGCGGTTCATGTAGTGCACACTACGATTACTAGCTAATCAACATCAGGGCTGGAACCCTTCAATCGTCAGATTTTGATCGATGTCCGCGGCCGACGGCTGGAGCGTCACATCGAAACCCTCGCCACACTCGGGGGGGAGCGGATTTTTCACCAAATCGCGATTGATCACCAGATTGGGCCAGAATCCTACCGAGACAATCTCCGGATCATTAAAAACGCCCGTCGTTTCGCCGATCCAGATATCGGCACGGCGATTTCCGGTATTCTTGTGGCAATAATTGGCAATCGCAACCCGGGCCGTGATCTTTTTCGCGCAGGAGGTTGGGATAAACGAGCCGAACGAGGACGACTGAAACGGAATCACTCCGGTTAACATTGGATCCAAAAACCCATCCGTGTAATGGATCCCATGCACATTGTCATTGCCGTCCCGGATCGGTGCAATCGTTTTAAATACGTTGAAGTCCTGGACGACTCGCGGGGAGATCACGACCAGTCCGCCGTTGTGATCATCGGCCCCGGCGATGATCCCGGCCAATGAAATCAACTCGCTTGTATCAACGCGGGTCGCGAACGAATCCAGCGCATTCGGAAAGACGACGGACATTGCCACGACACCGAGAGGATCTTTGACGTTGCCGGACTCTTCGGACGGTCCGCAGCCATGCGGAATATTAAAAGATCCCCTAAAGGTCTGGCCCTCCGTAGCCGTGCCGACAATGGTAGTATGCGCGAACGCATTCAAACTGATCGTCAAAACCAGCGCTACTAAAGAACAGGAAAGGATTATTTTCATGGTGTTATTATCCTAATGAAGTGATGGAATCTTTATTATTTGGTCGGTGGCAAAACCGATTGCCGCGGTAAGTCCCTCTCGATCCCGGAATCAAAAAGCGCTTAACCGTAAACAGCAAACTGCATACCACTTCGCTCAGAATCCCGGCCGGCCGCTCCAGCCGCCTTTTAATCGACCGGACGATGAACAAAAAAATGTGTGAATTGCCACACTTCTATGGCATATCACACAGACGAAAGGCTCATGGCGCGGCCCTCGTGATCTTGCGCATTCCGCTGTCGTGGCCGATTCAGACTCCTGAATCCATACCAAGGAACCTCTGATTAAATCGGGTTTCCCACGGTGCAGGCATGCACTGCCAGTAGCGGAAACCTGGCTGCGGTTGGCTGGCATCGCCAGCCCGGAAACCAACGCCAACCCTCTCTTGGTATAGTTTGTATTTTCAAGATCAGCTGTCCTTTTTTGAGGACCAACTGCAAATTTTAGGCGGCGGGAAATTGTCCTTCAGTCACATCGTAATCCGCCAACCGCGGTGTTCTTCGAAATGACGGAATACGCTATCCCCTGATTTTCCGTCACCAGCCGGTCGACTATTCGGGCGCGACTTGCAGCGCCTGGACCGCGCCGTTGGGGCCTGTCCATAGCAGCGTAACGGAATCGGTTTGCGCAGCCAGGTCGGGAGCCTGACCGGGCCAGATCCGCGACTGAGACGGGGTCCCGCGGGAATCGATCCGGGTTACGGCCACGCGCTCGCCGCTTTCGTCGCGGCGGTCCTCGAAGGCCACCCAGGCCTGGTCGCTCCCGTCGACGGCCAGTTTGACATCCGCGTAGGGTACCCAGTCATCGGTGAGCAATGTCAATGGCCTGGAAAAACTCAGGCCGCGATCTTCGGATACCGCGTAGTAGATCCCGGGCCGGACACCGGCGCCCGTATACCAGGCGACATGCACGCGGCCCTTGCTGTCGGTATCCAAGCCTACGGTAACCTCCGGACAGTCGCCGGCCTTGAAACGGTCGTCGTGGACCTTGACTGGGGCAGACCAGGAAAGACCGCGATCGCCGGAAGAGGCGACCAGCACATCGCGCACCGCGTCGTAGGTTCCCTTGAACTGGTTGAGCTTTGCGCGCCAGGCGCCGTACAGGATTCCGTCGACACTGAAATTCAGAGCCACCCGGCTGCGTTCGGATCCGCCGTCGGCAATCAATATACTCGGACTGAAGTCTCGCCCGCCGTCGGTCGACCGCGCCAGGCGCACCTGCACCGCAGGATCGTCCTCATCCAGCCAGCGCTTGTCTTCCGGGCACTGATCCTCGGGAAGTCTGGCGCGCACGAAGGCCTCGCGGTGATCCAGCCACGCGACGATTACCACCCCGTCCGCTGTTACGGCCAGGCCGGATGCCTCCGCGCTGGTTTCCACGCCGTCGGCCGCGGCCACCGACGGTGGAACGCGCCAAGCGAGGAATGCCGCGGCCGCGCTCATAAATCTCGGAGCTTACACGGCGTTCGTATAATACATAGACTTCGCCCTTGGGTCCCACGGCGACTTGCGCCGGATTGACCGTAGCGCTCACAATGTCGGTATCTCTGCCGCTGGCCACCACCGGATCGGCAAAGTCTTGGCCCTTGTCAGAGCGGGCGACGACCACCTCTGCGGAGCTTTTTCCGGGCCGTATCCAGGCCGCATAGCGGGCGCCGGTTTGATTGTCCACGGCCGCGGTCGGATCGGAGCCGGCAGATTCCAAGATCTGTTCAGGGGTCGCGGTACCCCTGCCCCCAAACGGTACGTACGAAGCGACGATCAGGATGAGAGCGCCGATCGCAGCGACGTATGTAGAAAATTGCTTCATCGCGAATGGCTAATTCGATAAGGATTCTATAAAAACGACCAAGGCTTCGACCTCGTTTGCGCTCAAAGGCCTGCCGGGCATCGCTCCGGCCATCACGCCTTTTGCGTATCCGGCGACGATTTCACTGTCGGGATCGACAATCGCGCGTCTGAGGTAAGCGCGGTCGCGCGCAACGCGGCGGCCGTCTGCAAGCGTGACTTCGCCATCGGTTAATCCTTTCCAGGTCGGACCTACGCCCGGCGAACCGTCCGTGGAGTGGCAGGTCAGACAACCGCGTTGCTCGGCGAGCCGCTTGCCGCGCTTGGGCGTTGCCTCTGCGACCGCGGTCTCCTGCGCCGGGCCAGGAGTCGCCGCAATTCCCAAGGCCGTTTGGATGACCTCCAGATTGGCGGGAGCATTGGGGTCCATCGGCCCTTGCCAGTGCCGTATGATCATGCCGTTTCGATCCGCGAGAAAGGTTTCGGGAACGCCGAGCGAGCGAAACCGTTTGCTGAACCGATTATGCGGATCGCGCCAGATCGCGAAACTGATTCCCATGCCTTGAACATAGCTCGCGACCGCCTCATCGGCTTGACCTTCGTCGATATTCACACCGACCACCGCCAGGTCCTGGTCCTGGTAACGCTGATGAATGGCTTCGAAGTCCGGCATCTCTTCGCGGCATGGGGGGCGCCAGGTCGTCCAGGTATTGATCAAAATCGCCTGTCCGGAAAACCCGGCGATGCTGACTTCTCCATCGGAACCGAGTAATCGTGCGTTGAAATCCGGTAACGGCCGGGGTTCCGTCGCGCGGGCCGGCGCAAAACCGCAAGTGAATATCAACATCAGGACCCAGCGATGGGCGTTGGTTTTCGGCCTCGCCGGATTCATGACCCGGTCTCCGGCTTGGCGACCCGCACATGGACCGCGCCGCCCGATTCGTCGGTCTCGGGCATAAGTCCGCCCCAGGCGACCACCGCGGAGTCGCCGTGCGCGGCGACATCGGGAATCGTGCCGGGCCAGGGTTCGGCGCGGCTGACCGCGCCGTCCGGTGTAACCCGCGCCAGATGGATCAAATCACTTTCACCGCGCCGGTGGAGAGCCGTGTGCGGGAGAACCGCAAGCCGTTGACTTAATCTGTTGATCTCGACCCGATAACGGGCCTAAGATGGACCTCCGCATAGGCTTTTCTATTTGGATCATGCAGGAGATATTTTCCGTAGCCTCTACTGGAAACCACCCTCGGATACCGCCCGAG
>JBGTCG010000198.1:0-3743 GCA_041748915.1 Methylococcales bacterium | reverse complement strand
CGCGCGGATATTTTCATCAAGGCCGGGAAGTAAACAAAAACTTCCACATTACAGGCCGAATATATGGCAGCAATCTTGACCACTGTTTGGAAATCAAATCACAAAATTTGTCTTGCAAATCGGGAGGAGTCCATATATGGGCTGAGAGAACGCGAAGCCCAACCGATCAGCCGGTTATTGAACGCAAGCGTTGGGCTTCGCTTCGCTCAACCCAACCTACAACGGGTCGATTTTTAATTAAGATAACACAACCCATCAGGAGGTTCTAAGATCATGAGCGCTATTGACCTGAACGCCGAACGACAACGACTGGAACAGCAACGCAGCGGACGTGAAAACTGGCGGCTGTGGGGCCCTTATCTTGCGGAACGCGCCTGGGGAACGGTGCGCGAGGATTACAGCGAGCACGGCACCGCCTGGGAATACTTCGATCACGATCAGGCCCGCTCCCGCGCCTATCGCTGGAACGAAGACGGCATGGGCGGAATCTGCGACGAACAGCAGCGGCTGTGTCTGGCCTTCGCGTTCTGGAACGGCCTGGATCCGATTCTGAAGGAACGCGCGTTCGGACTCACCGGCACCCACGGCAACCACGGCGAAGACGTCAAGGAGTGCTATTTCTATGTGGACGCGACGCCGAGTCACAGCTATTTGCGTTACCACTATCATTATCCGCAAAGCGAATACCCCTACCGCCGCTGGTCGAGGAGAACGCGCGGCGTTCGCGCCATGAGCCGCCCTTCAGCCTGATCGATTCCGGCGTTTTCGAGGAAAGCCGTTACTGGGATATCCAGGTCGAATATGCGAAAACCTCGCCCGACGAGATCCATATCCGCGTGGTCGTTTATAATCGCGGACCCGAGGCAGCGACGCTCGATATCATACCGCAGCTTTGGTTCCGGAACACCTGGAGCTGGGATGATGGCGCGGAATCCAAGCCTGAATTACGGATGATCGATGCGCCCAAAACCGCGACGTTTGCGATCCGCGCCGAACATCCGGATCTCGGAAGCTATACCTGGTACGGGCAACAACCGGCCGAGTTGCTGTTCACCGAAAACGACAGCAACAGCGACCGCGACCGCCTTTGGCGGGTGCCGAGTTCCCAGCCCTACGTCAAGGATGCCTTCCACCGCTATCTGATACAGGGCGACCAGACTGCGATCAATCCGCGGCAGACAGGAACCAAGAGCGCCGCGGTGTACCGCCTCGCGGTCGGGCCGAACGGCCGATCCGCGCAGGTTGATTTGGTTCTTTCCGCGAAACCTCTGGCCAAACCCTTCGCGGGCAGTTACGCGGCGTTCGCCAAATGCAGGGCCGAGGCGGACCGCTTTTACACCGAACTGCTGCCCGAGGCCGACACCGAAGACCGCCGGATCATGCGCCAGGCTCTGGCCGGCATGATCTGGTGCAAGCAGTTTTTCCACTATGACGTGAGCCGCTGGCTCACCGGAGATCAGTATCCCGCGGCGTTGAATCGCCGCTACGGCCGAAACAGCGGCTGGCGGCATTTCCAGGCGTCCGATGTGATCTCGATGCCGGATTCGTGGGAATATCCGTGGTTCGCGGCCTGGGATCTCGCCTTTCATTGCGCCGCGCTCGCGCTGGTCGACGTTGATTTTGCGAAGGACCAGCTCGAGCTCTTGCTCAAGGAATACTACCTTCATCCGAACGGCCAGATCCCGGCCTACGAATGGGCATTCGGGGACGTGAATCCGCCGGTGCACGCGATGGCCGTGCTCAAGGTCTTCCGCGCCGAACGGGTCCAGCGCGGCATCGCGGACATCGGCTTCCTGCAGCGCATCTTCCATAAACTCATGCTGAATTTTGCCTGGTGGATCAACCGCAAGGACAAGGACGGACACAATGTGTTCGAGGGCGGCTTTCTGGGTCTCGACAATATCTCTGTTTTCGATCGCTCGCGCCCGCTGCCGGACGGTTTCTCGCTGAAACAGGCCGACGCCACCGGCTGGATGGCGATGTTCGCTCTGAACATGACCGTGATCGCGCTCAAAATTTGTGTCGAGGACCGCGATTACGAAGACATGGCGATCCAGTGCTTTCAGCAGTTCATGAACATCGCCAACGCGCTCGGCGGCGATGTATCCGTGCCGCTCTGGGACGAAGCGAGCGGCTTCTTCAAGGACGTCGTGATGGAGCCTAACGGCACGCCGCACCGGATCGATGTGTACTCCTGGGTCGGACTGATTCCGCTGTTCGCGAGCGAAGTCATCGATCAACGCCTGCTGGTCCATGTGCCGCGCTTCCGCGCGATGCTGCGCCGCCATGCGATGGGTCTGTTCCAGGGGAATATCGTCTGCGCCTGCCCGGAGATGAGAACCACCGCGGCGAGCATTTACTGTCCCTGATCGATGCGGCCAAGCTCGTGCGCATCCTCGAGCGCCTGCTCGACGAGAAGGAATTTCTGTCGCCCTACGGGATCCGCGCGGTATCGGCGCGGCATGCCACGCACAAGGACCTCGGCTACCTACCCGGGGTCGGGAACACCCATATCGAATACCTGCCCGGCGAATCCGATTCCGGTCTGTTCGGCGGCAATTCCAACTGGCGCGGCCCGATCTGGATGCCCTGCAATTTCACGCTGATCCAGGCGCTCGAAAAGTTCCATCGTTATCTCGGCAATGACTTTAAAATCCGGGTGCAGGCCGCGGGTAGCGCCGAGTTCACGCTGCGGGAAATCGCAACCTTGATCTCGGAACGCCTCGTGGACATTTTCCGCCGCGATTCCGAAGGACGCATCCCGGCCCTGCCCGCCGACAGTCCGTTCCAGAACGATCCGAACTGGAAGGACCTGCTGCTGTTCCATGAATATTTTCACGCCGACAATGGACAGGGGGCTCGGCGCGGCGCACCAGACCGGCTGGACCGGCCTGGTCGCGAACCTGATTATGCGGCGTTACCGCAAGGATATTCCGGCCTACTGGCGCGAACAGACGAGAACAAACCTCGCGCACGCGGTCGCGGAGGGGGCCTGATGTTAGCGCGGACTCAGCCTTATGGTGACGGCGGATTTTTTCCGCACTGGGCGCGAAGAGCCATTCATCTCTGGTGCCACGGGTTTGATACCGCGCTGCGGGTGCTTGGTCCCTCGCTGGATGTCTATATCCGGGCCTGGCTCGCGCAGCACTTTTTCATTTCGGGCGTGCTCAAGGCCGCGGACTGGGATCATGCGCTCGCGCTTGCGCGCTATGAATACCTGGTTTCCTGGATGGATCCGGTCACAGCCTCCTGGACCGGTGTACTGATCGAGCTGATCGCTCCGCCGTTGCTGCTGCTTGGACTCGCCACGCGCGCCACGGCGGCTTCGCTGATGGCGCTCGCGCTCGTGATCCAGTTCAATTATCAGGCACTGGACCTTCATTTGCTGTGGGCCGCGATGCTCGGGTGGTATGTCGTGCGCGGCGCGGGTTCCCTGTCACTGGACCGGATTTTGGCCGCGGGGCTTGCCGACAGCGCGCTGCCGTTGGCGTCACCCTTGGCGAAAGCCGCGGCCTGGACGTCGTGCACCCTCGAGCCCATTTACCGCCTGCTGTTGCGGGTCTGGTTTGCGGCGTCTCTGTTGGCTGCGGGCGGTTGTTGGATAATCCCAAGCCGTTGACTTAATCTGTTGATGAAAAATAAATAATGTCTTCGTAGTTCAGGGGTGCCTGAGCTAGTCCAAGGCGTTCGGCCGGCGTCTTGCCATCCTTGCCGGTCAAGATGTAATTGTGGACCGTCCGCAT
>JBGTCG010000197.1:0-3016 GCA_041748915.1 Methylococcales bacterium | reverse complement strand
CCCGTTCGGTGGCGCCGAGCAATTCTTCGCGCTTTCTGGCGCGCTCCTCGGCCAACAGCGGATTGCGGCACACTGCCCCAACCGCTCCCCCGGATCGTCGGGACTGGAAACTTCGATCAAGCCGGTCTCGTCGAACAGCGATATCTGCCAAGGACCCTGGGTGTCCAGCAACTTTCGAATCGGCATCGCCCGCAGCGAGGTCACCCAACTCATCCCGGCGGGGCGCAGCACCGTGTCGATCTTGGTTTCCGTCAGCATCCCCCGGTCGCCGACCCACACTACACGCGACAGGCCGAAACACACTTTCAACTGCTCTGCCCTTGCGCAGCCACCGTGGCACAGTCCGCGGTGTTCCCCGGGAACACCTCCACCGACACCGGGCAACCCTCGGCCGTGCAAATCAGGCCAAACACGATCTGCGGATTCCCCCGCTTGCCGTCCCGACTATAGCCGTAGGCCGTCAGTTCGCAACACTGTCCGGTTACCCCAGGTGGAAGTCAGGTCGTAGAGCACCAACACTCTGCCGGCAAGATGACGCCTCGCCAAGCGCCGTTCAATCCCCGCCTGAGCCTGGTAAAGCCAGTCCAATGCCCGATACAGATCCTGCCGCGCCAATCCCTCAAGACCGACCAAGAGCGGCAGCGATGTCACGCCCGTTCGCCATCCAGCATCCGCCAGGTGGCCAGCTTCGAAGCCGGTTCCACCACCCGCATCACCAGCATCGCCTCCAAGACCGGCTGCAACCGTAGCAGCGCCGCATCGAACCACCCCGATCCGAACGCCCGCAACGTACCCAGCACCGCTGCCACATGCCCATGCGGCAGTGAGCGTTCAATGGTCAGCACCTCAGCGGTGGTGGAAACCGCCACGCCGCCGCGCAACAACAGGCGGAAATGCTCGACCCGTTGCGACGGCCAATGGCTCAGGTTGGCCAAGGTGCGTTTACGGATCTTGCCGTGCTCGCGGAAGGATTCGCGCAGCAGTACGGCCGGGGGCGATTTACGGTTAGGGACCGATTCGATGTACATGGTTAATATATACATCATAGTAACACCAGATGCAGGCAATATTATGCTATATTACATGGGTACTTTATCGGGCAAAAAAATAGCCGAAACGCCCACTAGTATTCGGCTTCGGCTATTTGCGCATGTCAAAGTTAGGTTTAATCTGGAGTAGGGTTTGGGTCGTCTTTTTACCGCTCGTGGTTCGACCCTGCCTGGCCGGTTGCCGACCCGCTGTTCGGCGATCAATACGAATAGGGTGTTTTGTTGGTGTTCCGGGCCGTCCCTAGGGTGCCGGCCCCAGGCGATCCAGACTTGGAGCGTATGCTTGAAGCTAATCGGCCGGGGGGAAATTTCGGCTTGCATGGCCGCTTGACACATCAGCAAACGGATCAAATTATAGGCCAGGAAGTAAACCCACATTTCTTTCTCGTTTGCCTCTGCGGCGTCATGCAGGACAACGTTTCCATACCCAAGGTAGTTTTGATATTTCGCAAATCGAGTTCGACGTGCCAGCGCGGTTGATACCATTTGGACAGCTCGGATTTTGGCGCCTCGGCAGGCGATCGCAAAGTCGTCACCAGCACCTTGCCAGCGACCCGGGTTTCCCGGATGTTGAGTTTATCCGGAACATTGTCGTATTGGTCTTTTTCCATCCAGTCCGGACGAGCAACGGGCCTGGTCCATTCGACGAGACGATCGCGCGCGCCGAGCCGTTGACCTCTGCGGAAGTCGGTCTTACGTGCGCCGTGCTGCCCGAAAATCGCATCGACGCCTCGAGCCAGCAGTTCGGCAATCAGCCAGTAGCTACCATAGTAGCGATCCGCCAACAACACGTCGCCAGGTTCCAGGCTATCGAGCAACTGGCGAAACAACGCGTGCTCGCGGGTCCCCTTGCCTTTGAATGGGCCGGTCGCCGCATCCAATACGGCACCGCTGCCCAGACAAACGAGTCCGACGATGCGCGCAATCGGAAAACCCAAACCCGCTTTCTGGCCTTTCTGCTGAGGAAAAACGGCCTGGTTCTCCGGCGTATCCGGCATCGTAACCGTCGTTCCATCGACCAGTTTGACTCGCCGGCCCCGCCAATGCCAAGCATCCTTGGTGTGTGCTTCAATCAACCGTCCGCTCTGTCTGGCTACGCTGCTGATCATCTCCAACGGTAGATTCTGGCGCGCCTTGCAATAGGCACCGGTTCCGGTGCTACCAGCTTCCAGACCGTTACAAGCCCGATCCACGACATAGCCATTGACCGCATTTTGACACGATCCATCGCTTACGAGCGCCTGGGTTAGGAACAACGACAGCGTCACCGTCGGCGGATACCGTCGTTCCCGGTGCTCGGGTAGCTGTGCATCGACCAATTCCAACAGCTCCGGTCCGGTCAGTACATTGAAAAAACTGTAGCAATCCGTCGCCCGAACTTGATCGGCAACGCGCTTTTGTTGAATCTTTCGGCTTTTTTCTGTAACTTGCATGATGGCTGGCGTTTCCGGATGAGAGTCGGCTGTTGGGTAGCAACCAGCTTATCATCCAGCCAGCCACCTTTCCACCTATTTTCAGTGGCTTGGCCGCAGATTACACAGTCAACTGGGCTTAAGTAAGTGCCATTCGGGTCAGACACGATTAATGGCGGTTTTGCCTAACGAATAAGGTTAGATTGTGCGAGTGAAACGAGCCACAATCTGAACCGGTTGTTGGACGAGCCCGGTGGTGCGGAGTGGCACGCTTTATTATACGAAAATATCTTTTCAGGTTTGCCGTGGTTCGAAGGGCGAATTAGCTTCGAACCCGGAATTCGGAGGCTCAACACGCGCCGTTGCGGTGAGGGAGCCGGTAGGTGGGCGGTTTTAGGGTATGTAAGGCAGTATTGTACCGAATTTCAGGCCAAGTGGATCTCTCGGCCTGAAAAAAGCCGATTCGGCACTTCGCGGATGGAAAGAGGATATTACATGTTAGGTCCTTCGGTGGAATAATAAGTCAGGGGATGGTGGTCACATGAAGATTGGACG
>JBGTCG010000196.1:0-3833 GCA_041748915.1 Methylococcales bacterium | reverse complement strand
AGCCTGCGCCGAGCTTGCGATGGTGTGGCGAAGCGGCGCGGACGCAGGGCGGCCGGGGCCCAATGGTTGTCGCGTAGGCGAGTCGATTTTGGTGACTTGGATGTCCCAAAATCTTTCACGAGGTAGCGACACACTTTTTTTACAGTGGGTCCCGCGAGGGTACCTGGATCCACATTCACGGCTTGCTACGCGCCCGGTTACGACAAAAACAAGGGCGCCACAAGCATCCGACGGCGGGTTGCCTGGATAGCCAGAGTATCAAAGGCACGGCAATTCCGGGGGTGCCGGGCTATGATGCCGGAAAAAAGATCAACGGGCGTAAACGTCATCTCTTGGTCGATACCTTGGGTTTGCTGCTGGCAGTAACGGTAACGGTGGCCGCTGTGCAAGATGGTGACGGAGCGCGCTTGCTGCTGCGAAATCTGCCAGGCAGTTGCAAGAAATTACGCAAGATTTGGGTGGATGGCGGCTGTACTGGCGGTCTGCTCAAATGGGTAGCCGACCGTTTCAAATTTTGTCTGGCCGTGGTGTTGCGCCCCAAGGAAACACGTCGTTTTACATTGTTACCTCGCCGTTGGGCGTCAACCGGATAGGTATGGTTCTATCCAACTCACTTTGGGTCCATCCTTTTCTGGAGGCTTGGGAAACGCAGGTAGGAATTCAGATCGCCGCGTTGGAATACACTCGTACGCTGCGTGAATGGATCAACGAAGCGTTAATGACCTTGTTCTTTTTCCTTGTCGCCCTGGAACTCAAACGGGAACTGGTACTTGGCGAATTGCGCAATCCACGCATAGCCGTGCTTTCGATAGCGGCTGCCTTGGGTGGCATTCGTCCCCGCCGTCTTCTATTTGATACTACAAAGTCAGGTCAACCCGGCCAGAACGGTTGGGGCATGGTGATGGCGACCGACACCGCATTTGTCATCGGTTGCCTTGCACTGTTGGGGTCGCGCATTCCCCAAAGTCTGCGCGTATTCATGCCGTCGATGGCGATTGTTGACGATATCGGCTCCATTCTGGTTGTAGCCATCGGCTACAATAGCGTCATCAGTTGGCAGGTGCTCGCTTTGGCCGCAGTTGGTATCGTCGTCGTGCGCGGAATGGCTCTGCTCGGCGTCCGGAACATTGCGATCTAGCGGGTGGATTGATATGGATCACAGTGGCGTCCGGGATCCATGCGATCGTTACAGGCGTAATCCTCGGCTTGATGACGCCGACCGGTAAATGGGTGAACGACAAGCGCTTGCACGCCATTTTAGATAAGGTTGTTGCGTATCCTCCCGGTGACCACTGGAGTGGCGATACAGAAGATCGCAAGACATTGGGAATGGCCGAGGCCGCGGCGTGCGAAACGCTGTCGCCAGTTGAACGGCTGGAGTGGATGTTGCACCCGTGGGTTGGATTCGGGGTCATGCCGCTTTTTGCATTTGCCAACGCCGGGGTGCCGATATCGTTCGCCGATCTTGAAAACCCGGTCACCGTCGCCGGCATTGTGGGATTCGTGCTTGGCAAACCGATTGGTGTCTCGGTCTTCAGCTGGATGGCGGTACGCACCGGTATTGCGATACGTCCTGTGGATCTTCATTGGAGGTTACTGGCCGGTGGTGGTCTGCTCGCTGGGATCGGCTTCACAATGGCATTGTTCATTGCCAACCTGGCTTTCAGCTCCAGCCTGATCAACGCCGCCAAATTGGGCATCTTATCAGCGTCGGTTTTGTCCGCGGTGGCTGGTATTACGCTGTTGAGCGGGTGGCATGCTCGAGGAAACTATCCTAGAATCTCGAACCGGTCGTAATATTCATGCGACGACCGTTCCGAAGGCTTTCTCCGACTTGTTGGCGGTGTTTTTCTTCCCAAGCGATCCCTTTAGCCGGTCCATATTACCGTCAGGCGCATTTCGCGATTTGAATTCAGCGTCGTGACCACGTTCCTAAGTCGCGTTCCTCGTGCCGCCCCTATCCGTGCGGTATCGTACAGACTGCGGCTGGTGTTGCGCATAGAGTATTCTCTAAGGTTCTGACCTGACCCTGCAGCCTCGCTTCGAAGTTTGGTTCTGGGTTGAGACGACCTGCCTTTTTTCGCAACGTTTGTTTTTTTATTTCAGGAGAATCCCCTGCATCAACCAGCCCACACCCCCACTGAACACGCCATGCAAGCCTGCATCGAGGCTTGCAGCCGGTGTCATCAGGTTTGCCTGCAAACCGCCCTGAACCTTTGCCTCGAGACCGGCGGCAAGCACGTAAATCCAAAACACTTCCGACTCCTGATGAACTGTGCCGAGATCTGCCAGACATCGGCCAATTTTCAGCTCGGCAACTCGCAATTTCAGCATCGTCTTTGCGAGGTCTGCGCCGAAATTTGCACGGCGTGCGCCGCCGATTGCGCGGAGATCGGCAGCATGGATGAATGCGTCGAGTCCTGTCGAAACTGCGCCGACAGTTGCCGGCAAATGGCGGGTATTCAGCACTAGGCGTGCAACCGGTTGCGGGAACCGCATCTGATCGTTAATTAGGCAAATTTTAGTCGCCCTTGGTTTTGGTATTTAGCCACATAACTGGAGATTGAGTCATGAAACACTTTATTGGATTTTTTTCTGTATCTTTTTTGGCCTTGACATTGCTGACTGCGGTAGGTTGCGCATCGACGCAAACGCAGGAGGGAACCGGGGAGTATGTTGACGACACCGTTATCACCAGCAAGGTTAAGGCGGCCATCTTGAATGAGCCTAGTTTGAGCTCCGCCGAGATCAATGTCGAAACCTTCCAGGGCGAGGTCCAATTAAGCGGCTTCGTGAATTCCCGTGCCGATATCAAAACAGCGGTTGCGGTGGCACGCACCGTTGGCGGCGTGAAGTCGGTCAAGAATGACATGCGGCTCAAATAGAGAGGAAACCATCATGGCAGTTACAGACAAAGCATCTAAACTCGCACCCGAGGCTGTCGATAAGATCGCCAGTGCGACCGGTCAGGCCGCGGACGCGCTTGGCGAAAAAGGAGACCAGCTGAGAAATGCCGAGCAGCGATTGATGGAGAATTGCCGCGGTTATGTTCGTAACAATCCCGTAACGTCGCCGGGCGTCGCGGTAGCGGCCGGATTTCTGTTGAGCCGCATGCTGTGAGCGGCCGTTAGACCGTCAAACATCATGGACCCGGACCGCCCCGCCGCGTGGCTGGGACTGGTGGCCGCCGCCGTGCTGGAGCTTGTCGAGAATGGCGTCGCGGAGAGTAGCGCCCTACTGCTTGGTGTCGTTTTCAACTTGCTGGTCGCGCTGATTCTCTGTGGCGTGCTGCGCCGCAGGCGTCGTTATCTACAATTTCCCGCGACCCCTCCGCAGCCTTCAACCCATGCCCCCAGGGCCCATGCCCCCAAGGCGCCGGGATGCGGAGAAGTTATGATGGCGGCCGACATTCCAAGGCGAAGCAAACCCGAGTCTCCGACGGCTCAAATCTGGGATGAGGAGCGACAGGTGTTGAACCGTCGAGGGGGAGCCGGTGTTCGCGCCGCTACGCTGGTCCGGAAGATACACCGACAGATGACCGCTCCGGCAACCTTGCTGCTGGCGGGCGGCATCGGGTTTATCCTTTGGGAACTTACCAAGCGCCAAACTGCCGATAACCCACCCGCTGCCGGGACTACACCCTTGAGGGCCGCAATTTCCGACTTCGGCTCAAGAATCTTTATAATCAGGAGGGAGACATGGGGTGATTTGACCGATGATGAACTCGATCAGATCGCAGGTAAACGCGAAATCCTTCTCGGCAAGATCCAGGAGAAATACGGGATCGCGCAAGAAGAAGCCGAAAAGCGGATCAACGAATTCGAGAAGGCTAT